>JAKAYA010000095.1 GCA_021826965.1 Nitrospirota bacterium | reverse complement strand
ACCCCGGTTTTTCCGGTTCCGACCCTGGATCGGGATGCGGGGAGAACCCTTCTCTCTCAAAAAGGAAGGGTTCCTCTTTTGACCCCTCTTGCGGGGACCGGTTTAAAAATCAATTTCGGTTTTTGGGTGTTCCGGTTGATTTTTCCGGAATTGCGTTTTTTGCAGGTGAAATGTATAACGAAATCCGGACTCTTTCGGGTCGTTCGGGTCGGAAAGGCAGATTTTCGGACGCTTTCTCTAACCCTGTTTTCTGAAAGGAGAGGACCGTTTTGATGGTCGGAAGCTACGGGAAGGAACTTTTTTTTCGGACATGGGAAGCGGTCCGGGGGTCCGAAGAACGGTCCGGGTCGCGGGAAAAGGTTCGGAGTCTTCCCGGACGGGCGCGCATCCTGGTCGTCTGTTACGGAAACATCTGCCGGAGCCCGGTTGTGGAACGCCTGTTAAAGCGGTTTCTGGATCCGTCCCGATTTTCGGTGGCGTCCTGTGGATTCCTCCCCCGGGAAGGAGAGCCCTCCCCCGCCGACTATGCCCTGGAAGCCCGGGCGTTCGGTGTCGATCTCTCCGACCACCGCTCCCAGTACATGACGACTCTTCTTGCGGACTGGTCGGATCTGATCGTGCTGATGGACCGGAAGAACCACACCCTTCTGTCGGACTTTGGTTCCCGCACTCTCGAAAAAGCGGTCTGGCTCGGTGCCTGGGATCCGGAAGGTCCCATCGAAATTTCGGACCCCTTCCGCATGCCTCCCGAAAAAATGCGCCAGATCCTGGGGCGGATGGAACGCGCCAGCCGGAACCTCGCCGGTGATCTCTCCCGAAATCCCCTTCCACCCTCGCAAGGAAATTCCTGAAAGTCTTTTCGCGACATGCTCCGGAGTCTCACTCCCTTTTTTCCGTTCCAGGTGTATAGTTCGGCATGGGCAAGTTTCCGAAGTGAATCAGGGTCAGTTGGGAGGAGTTCCCCGATGCCGGAGGATGCACCGGAAGGGATGACGCCGGAAGAGCGTTTCCGTGCGGAGATGGAGTCCATTCTTTTGTTCCAGCAGGATATCCTGAAATCTGTCGTTCGCGGGGATCCTGAACGTCCTCTCATCGAAAAAGTTTGTACCCTGGAAGAACAGCTTGTTCCCGGAGCGGTGGCAAGCGTGATGCTGTTCGACCGGGAGCGGCAGCTTCTGAGCGTGTATGCGGCCCCGTCCCTGCCGAAGGACGCTCTTCCGAAACTGGAAAACTTGCGACCGGGCCCCGGGAACGGGTCGTGCGCCAACGCCGTGTACAGCGGGATGCCGGTTTTCGTCGGAAACGTCCTGACCGATCCCCGATGGGAAAACCTCCGGAGCTTTGCCCTCGATTACAATCTCAACGCCTGCTGGTCGATTCCCTTGCGGTCCGAAGGGAGCGAAATCATCGGGACCTTTGCCCTGTCGAGCTTCGCCCCCCGGCAGCCGAACCTGTTCCAGACAAAGGTTCTGGAAATCGGGGCACACGTCATCGGCATCATTCTCGAGCGAAGCCGGCGGGAAGGACTCCTTCGCCTGTCCGAAAACCTTCTCCGGAAAATCCGGGAAGGGATTCTTGTCACGGATGCCGAAAAGAGAATCGTATTTTCGAACGAAGCTTTTTCGGCGATGACCGGATTTTCGGAGGGGGAGCTGGAGGGTGTCCGCCTTGGAGAGGGGAGCGGTCTCCCGTTTTTTCAAACTCCTCTTGGGGAGGATATCTGGAAACATCTGGAGCGGGAAGACTTTTGGGACGGGGATGTCCAGCGCCGGAGAAAAGACGGGCAGTCCTATCTCGAATGGCTCCGTCTGTCGGCGATGAAGGACGACCACCAGAAGACGACACACTACATCGCCATCTCTTCCGACATCACGCGGAGAAGGGCCGACGAAGCCCGGCTGGCTTTTCTGGCCCGCCATGACCTTCTGACCGAACTCCCTAACCGCGTTCTGCTGATGGAGCGTTTCGAGCAGCTGGCCGAAAGCGTCCGAAGGAAAGGGACATCTCTGGCTGTCCTGGTCATGGATCTGGACAATTTCCATCTGGTGAACGGTTCGCTGGGGTACCCTTCGGGAGACGCCCTGCTCGTCCAGGTCGCCCGTCGACTTTCAAATCTGGTCGGACGCCCCGACATGCTCGGACGCGCAGGCGGGGACACGTTCCTCGCTCTCGTGGAAGGGGAACGGGGCGGACGGGAGGCGGTCGAACTTGCCGAACGGATTGCGGAGTCTTTCCGATTTCCCTTATGTGTTGAAAACTGCGAGCTTTTCACGTCGATTTCCATCGGTATCTCGTTCTGTCCGGACGATGGGCAAACTTACGAGAACGTGGTCCGCAATGCCGATACGGCCATGGGGCATGCGAAATCGGAGGGAAAGAACACTTACCGGTTTTTTCATCCTTCGATGACTGTCGACATCTCCGACCACCTCCATATCCATAACAGTTTCAGGCAAGGGCTGGAAAGAAACGAGTTCGTCCTTCACTACCAGCCCCAGATCGGGGTGTTCAGCGGTCGGGTCGAGGCGGTGGAAGCCCTTGTCCGCTGGGCCCATCCGGAGATGGGCTTCCTCTATCCGAAGCGGTTCGTGCCGGTCGCCGAAACAACCGGAATGATCATCCCTTTGGGCGAATGGGTCTTGAGAGAAGCCTGTCATCAGGCGGTGCGATGGCTTGCGCAAGGAATATCGGTTCCGGTATCCGTCAATGTGTCGGGAGTCCAGCTCCGGCGCGCAAACTTCGAGGCGACCGTCCTGGATGCGCTGGCCCGTTCGGGGCTTTCTCCGGAGTTTCTGGAACTGGAACTGACGGAGACGGTTTTGCTTGCAGACAGCGAAGGGGTGTTGAAAGGAATCGGTCGGCTCAAGGAGATTGGGGTGCGTCTGTCAATCGACGATTTCGGCACAGGTTATTCGAATCTTGCCTATCTGCAGCGATTTGCGGCCGACAAGATCAAGATCGACCAGACGTTCGTCCAGTCAGGAAGCCGACAACATGACCAGAGGGGGATCGTGCGGATGATTTCGGGAATCGCGCATGTCCTGGGTCTGTCCGCTGTGGCGGAAGGTGTGGAAACGAGCGAACAACTGGAATACCTGATGGAAATCGGGATTGATTCCGTTCAGGGGAACCTGTTTGCGAAGCCGATGGACGCTTCCTCCTGCGAAACGTTTTTCCGCAGACAGGATTTTTCAGGCAGTCGGTGAAGGGTGTGCTGATATCCTCCCCCTTCTTCCTGTTTCGCTGGCGTCACTGGACGATAAGGTCTTTGATCAATTTGCGCGACAAACCCTGCCGTTCACGGCTGATCTTTACCCGTATCTTCGTTGAGTGGACACGGGAGATGTGGGACGATTTTGAAGATTCGTGAAGATGATCCACATGGCGGCCAGGTCGTCGAGCCGCTGGATTCCTCGCCAGAGGGTTTCG
>JAKAYA010000042.1 GCA_021826965.1 Nitrospirota bacterium | reverse complement strand
CAAACTCTGCACGGAGGAGAACCATGCCGAAGGTCCAGTCCTGGGAAGTCTCCGACCGGTTCTGGGAACGGGTGGAGCCGCTGATTCCCCGAAAACAGCGGGAGAAAGATCATGTCTACAAGCGCCGGCCGGGCGGGGGACGAAAAGCCCTGGAGGCCCGCCGGGTGTTCGAGGGCATCGTCTACGTGCTGCGGACCGGGTGCCAATGGAAAGCCTTGCCGAAGGAGATCTTCGGGAGTCCCAGCGCGATTCACCGCTACTTCCGGGAATGGGAACAGGCCGGTCTGTTTTTGTCCCTCTGGAGAGCCGGACTTGCGGAATACGACGAGATGGAAGGCATCGCCTGGGACTGGCAGTCGATCGACGGGGCGATGACCAAAGCGCCCCTGGCCCGGGAAGCCGTCGGGAACAATTCCACGGATCGGGGGGGAAAAAAGGCAGCAAGCGGCATCCAAAGTGGACGCCCATGGCGTCCCGCTCTCTCTCGTCGTGACCGGGGCGAATCGCCATGACGTGACGCAGGTGGAAGCTGTCCTGGATGCGATCCTGGGAGGCCGTCCGGAAACGGGAACCCAGCGCCCGGTGCAGAATCTGTGCGCAGACAAGGGGTATTTCGGCATCCCGGCCCGGAAGCCATGGAGTCCCGAGGCTATGTCCCCCACGTCATTCCCCGGGGACAGGAACGGGACGCCCGGAAAAATCCGGGGTACAAGGCCAGGCGATGGGTGGTGGAAGCGGCCCATTCGTGGTTCAACCGGTTCCGGAAGATCCTGGTGCGGTTCGAGAAAACCGCTGCGAGCTTTTCCGCGCTTCTTCATCTGGCGGCCGCCATCATCTGTTTCCGGAAGGTGGGAGTTATTTTTTTTATGGATAAGCCCTAAGCTTTTCATTCCTTTGTTGGACCTTTCTGAGCTGCCGATCCGGCAGTGAACAATGGTGTGCCACCACCCCCGCAAAATCCGACCAGAACGCCGGCTCTTGCAAGTTCCCGCATGGCCGCTTGTGTGATGGATGTCCCGGTCCCAAGAAGAATGCTGGTCGTATTGGCAATCGGAATATTCCAGTACAGAGAACGCTTACCTGAGTCCGTCACATATTCAACCCGTCCTCCCTTGACGAGAAGGCGACAGTGCTCGAGGTAGTAGATATTGGCTCTTTTGGAATGCAAAACGGACTTGAGGGAAGAGCTGTCAATCTGTTCCAAGGGTTACGCTCCTTCGTTTCTTCCTAAACCCCATCCCGAATCCAACCCCTCGTCTTTCTCCCCCTACAAAACATGACACGCCAAAACCTCTGCCGGAACATGCTCCCGGGCCAGATCCGTCATGTGAGCGTGATGGGTGAAAAACAGGACCTGGTTCGACCGGGCCACTTCGGTGAGCGCCACGAAGGCCTGACCGGCCCGCTGGTTGTCCAGATTGAGAAGGAGATCGTCCGCCACGAAAGGGATCGGCTCGGTCGTCTCGTTGTGCCGGAGAATCGCCGCCAGTCTCAGGGCGAGATAGAGGGCGTCCAGGGTGCCGTCGCTCAACGCGCCGGTTTCCAGGCTCCGTCCATCGTCCCTTACCACCAGGAGAACCACCTCGCCCTTTTCCCCCACGTCGCCCCTCAGATCCCGGTATTTTCCACCGGTCAGCGTCTCGAGAAGAGCACGGGCCCGGGCCAAAACCGGACCCTGGTTCCTGTCCCGGTACAGTTCCATCCCTCTTCGCAGGATGACCTCCATCACCGTCCCGTTCACATACTGCTCGACCAGACCGGACAGCTTCGCCCGTTCCACTTCGGCTTCCTGTGTGAGATCGACCGCCTGGGTTTCTTCGAGCTTCCGGCTCAGATCGGCCTTCCGGGTGGCCAGAGTCCCCAGAAGAGCATCCCGGAACTTTCGCGCTTCCTCCATCTCTTCTCTCATCGCTCCGAGACGGACGTTCAGATCGTCCGAAGATTGTTCCCGGCAGGCCTCGAGAAGGGCTTCCAGCGTTTCGCCTTCTCCGTCTTCCCGGATTTGCCGGACGAGTTCATCCCGTCGCGCCAGAAGGGCCGATTTCTCCCGGGACAGGTTTTCGATCCGGGACAGCTCGGACAGGTCCCGGGCGTTTGCCTCGGAAAGGAGGACTTCCAGAAACCGGAGACTGTTCTCCAGAATCTCCTCCTGCCGTTTTTTCCGGGTCTGATTGTCCTCCAGGCGCTTGTCCAGTTCTATTCGGCGAATTCTGGCCTCACGGCCATTTCGCACGGACCGGACGAGCGACCGCGCTTTTTCCAGCACTCCTCCGGCGGCCGGATCAGAGGGGATCTCCCGGGAAAGCCGGGAGACTTTTTCCTCGAACTGGCGATGGTCTTCCTGCATCGCTTCGATCCGGCCCCGCAAGTCGTCCATGGTCCGCGAAAGTTCTTCGAGCCGCGCGAAGGCTTCCAGAAGCTCCCGGGCGTCCTCCAAATCGTCGGGCAGAGAGACTTTCCAGTCTTGTCCGGCCTTCCGGCAGTCGGCCGACCAGGTTTCAAGATCGCTTTCGATCCGCCGGAGGGCTTCCCGGGCCTCGTCCCGCTTTTGTATCGCCAGGGAATGGCGGTCCTGGATCCGTTCCAGCGTCCGTCTCAGGCCTGTCGCCTCGTTCACGACCGTTTTGGCCTTCGACAGGAGCGTTGCCCGGTCCACCTTTTCAAGCGTTTCCCGGGCTTTCGGGTCCTCTCCCGCCAGGAGGGCCGCCATCGACGACACCGTCCGCTCTTCTTCCTGAAACTCCATCTTCAGGGACGATTCAAAGACCTCCAGATCGTCTCCGTCCGAGAGAACGCGCCTTCGCTTTTCCATCCACTCGATCATTGCGTCGGGAAGCCGGTCCGGACGTCCCGAGGGTTCTTTCCGGATCAGTCCCGGAGGCCACAGGGCGATCCAGCGGGAGGTCCGGGAATCGAGGTCGGACCGGATGAGACGAAGCTGTTCTTCTTCCCGCGCGATCTCTGTTTGGGTCTGGTCGGCGTTCCGTCGAAGAAGGGCCAGCTCCACCGCCTCGTTGGAGCGCGCCCGCAACAGGTCCGCCGTTCTGTCGGCTTCCCCCAATAGGCGTTCGAAGGTGTCCTGGGGAAGAACCTCTTCGCCGAAAAACAGCCGGAAGGAATCACCGGCTCCGGCGTCTCCCTCGAGGAGATGGCGCCGGAGAAGGGACCAGGCTTCGTCCCGTCTCTGGCGCAATGACGCAAGATCCTGCTCGGTGGCAATCTCTCCGCCGCCTGCGAGTTGATCCATCCGGATCGCCTGTTCGCTCTTTTCCCGGGCGAGACGGTCGAGATTCTCACGGGACTTTTTCTCCCGTTCCAGAAGCTCCCGGAAGGACTCCCGGCAGGACTGGATCGTTTTTTCTTCCGGAAGAACCATGGACCTCAATCCGGAAAGGTCTGTCTCTCCAGTCCCCAGAGCGCGGAGGCTTTCCAGAAGGTTCCGGCGTCGCCGGTCGACCTCATTTTGTTGTTTTCTCCGTTCCTTTTCCCGGGAGACGTGCCGTTCGAGAACGGGGAGAAGCTCTTCGATCCGGCCGGTGTCAGGCACCGGGGCAAGCGCCGCTTTCTCCTGTTCTGCCCGTATCCGTGCGGCTTCCGACTGTTCGAGCGTTCTCTCCGCTTCCGCCCGGGCCCCATCAAGGGCGGCCCGTTTCTGAAGGAGTGTCCCCATCCTCCGGCGTTTCGCCGACGGCACGAGAACCTCCTTGATCCGGAACGGATCTTCGGGAAGCCCCGACTGCCGGAGAAGATCCCTCGCTTCCCGTTCCATTACGGACAGCTCCTGCTGCCGGCGGGGAAGGTCCGACAGACTTTTGGCGTTGGCCCCGATCCCGTCTTCCAGGGTCTTCAGCTCTTCGTCCGGCAGATCGACAGGAATACCGGCCTCCTCGAGCTTTCGGATCTCGTCGTTCAGCGTCTTCGCCTCCTGGCCGATCTTCTGAAGCTCCGCGCTGGCCTGTTCGGATTCGGTCTGGGACTGTATCCGGAGCGTATAGAATTCCTCTCGCAGAAGAGGCACGTCCTCGATCGCGGCGAGTTTCGGGGCAATGGCTTCGAGTTCCTGGCGGCGGGGGAGGATCCGGAGGATCCGTTCGAACCGGCGGATCTGGCTCTCGATCTCCTTCCTTCGCCCTTCGATAGACTGTTCTTCCCTTGTCAGGCGCTGGATCTCTTCCTCTTCTCTTTTGTATTCCTGGGGAGAGACGACCCGTCCTTTGAGGTCCCGCCGGATTTCCAGGAGACGTTGCAGGATCCGGTTGATGGGGGGGTTCTTGCCGGTGGGAAGGAACAGCTCTTTTCGGCTCCGTGTGATCTGGTCGAGTTTCCGGCGAAGATCCTGGATGCCGGATCCGGCTTCCACCAGCCCCGCGCCCAGGGCTCCGCCTTCATCCAGGAGTTCCTGTCCGTGCAGGCGCAACCGTTCATGGTCCAGGGAAAAGAGATGCTCGAAGGCCATTTTGGAAATCCCTCCCAGAAACGCCGAAAGAGCGTCTTCCGAGAGGACTGTTCCGTCGGGTGTCGCAAGCGGGAGTCGACCTCGGCGCCGGCGCACGAACTCCATCGACCGCCCGTCTCTCCGGGAGATCCGGGCCCCCAGCGCCATGTCGGCCGTTCCCACCAGCCAGTCGTCCTGGCGTCTGTCGGGATATCCGAAAAACAAGCTCGAAAGCGCCCGGAGTGTCGTGCTCTTTCCCGCTTCGTTGGGACCATAGAGGAGATGCAGGCCGGGGCCCAGTTCGACGCTTCGATCGCGAAAGGGCCCGTAGGCCAGAAGGTCCAGCCGGTCGATTTTCATGCGGGTTCCTCCGGTCCGTAGAGACGTTCCAGAAGGGGAGGGAGAAGCGAGGCCGGATCCGCCGTGGTCTGCGCAATCTCGTCTCGAAGTTCCTCCGGCAGAAGGCGGACGAGCGCCGTCAGGTCGTTGTCGAGCGCGGCCTGGAGCGCCTCCCGGTCCTGGATCACTTCGGAGAGAATCGCGGCGAAATCGGAATCGACGACGGCTTCCGGGTGTTCGATGTCCCGCCGGTCTTCGCGGCGCACCTTTTCGACCCACAGATCGTCGAGAGAGACCTCGGCCGCCACTTCGAGGACCAGATGCCGGACCGATTCCGGACGGTCGAGGAGAGATGGGGAAAGGGAAGAGCGGCCCGAAAGGGTCACCCGCACCGCCGAAGGTCTTCCTTCCGAAGTCCGCCGGACATCTTCGAATTCCCGTCGGAGAGCCGTCGCCAGCTCACCCGGATCGCCGATTCCGGTGAGGTCGACGGACACCCCATGCCAGCGAATCACGTCCAGCGGAACAAAATCGAGCGAGATCAGGCGATTTCCGTCGGTTTCGGCGAGCATGGCCCCCTTGGGTCCTGTTTCTTTCGCATGGCGCCCCTGAAGGTTGCCGGGGTAGACGACGGCGGGATCCCGGGAGAGAATTTCTCCCTGATGGATGTGGCCCAGAGCCCAATAGTCGTAGTTCCGGGAAAGGAGGTCGATCAGGGTGCAGGGGGCGTAGGGGTCGTGGTCGAGGGATCCGGAAAGGGACGTGTGGAGCATTGCGATGTTGAAGAGCCCCGGCAGGGGAGGAGGGTACGACAGGGCGAGATTTTCGGTGACCGGTCCGGGACGGAAACTCTGGCCGGTCACCGCCACTCCGAGGTCCGGGAAAGCCATCTGCTGCGGTGCAGAATCGTCCAGCACCACGGTATTGGAGGGGAGATCCAGGAATCGTCCGATCCGGTTGTCCGCGTCATGGTTGCCCTTGACGATCACGACCCGGATGCCGCGTTCGGCCAGACGGGCCAGTTCGTGGCGCAGAAAGTGGACCATCTGCATGTTCGGATTGTCCTTGTCGAAGAGATCCCCGACCAGGAGCAGAAGAGAGACGTCTTCCTCGAGGGCGCGGTCGATCAGGCCCCGGAAGGCATCGCGGGTGGCCCGACGGATCCGCTCGACCTGGGCGGGCTCCTCGAGAACCAGGTTCCGGAGGGGACTGTCGAGATGGATGTCGGCGGCATGAAAAAACCTCATTTTATGCTGACCCTCCGTTCGGCAAGAGGCTGTCCGATGGGTTTCGGGATTTTCCGTTATCGTTCCGGGAGAGGGTGCCCTATTCTGGAACCTTTGTCATCCCTCTGTCCAGACGACGGTTTCTGCGGACTCCTCGATAGCGTTCATGGCGTGACCGTTCTTCCGGATCGGGCGAGAAACCAGAACGAGATCGAAGATCCTGGCGTTCCGGGTGGCCACGACCGGGCAATCTTTTTTGCCGAGAAGTGTATTGTGTCATCCGAAAAGCGGGATGTCGCGACTGGCAAGCTTGCCAACCGGCCGATGACTGAGGTGGGTTAAAAAAGGGATCACCCCCGTATTCGGGACAGCGATCAAGGACGTGGAAGAGACTTTCCCGCTCCTTCCGCAATCGGTGGTCGGCGATCGCGAAGGATGGGGAGAAGTCTGGGTCGTGCACAGCGGGGAGAAATTGGAGGAAGGAGGTCTCAACACTCCGACGGATCCCTCAGGCGGAAAACACATCGGAAAGGGGGATCGACAGCCCGGAAAGGAGAGGTGAGTCCAGGACGTCGTTTTTGTGAAACTCCAGACAGGTTCCATAGCGTCCATCGGAGAGCCGGAAGACCTGGACGATCTCCGCATCCGGGTCCACGATCCAGTATTCGGGAACACCGAACCGTTCGTAGAGGGATCTCTTCACCCGGCGGTCGGTCGTGGCCGTTCCCGGAGACAGGATCTCGATCAGAAGTCCGGAACACCCTGGATGTTCTTCTCGGTGATGATCGAGGCATGGGACTTCGAAACAAAGACCAGGTCCGGTTCCGCCACCTGGAGAGGATCCCGGGAAAAGACAACGTCATAGGGGGCGGCAAAGACTTTTCCGAAGGGATTCGAGCGGAGATGGGTCCAGATCATCGCGAAGAGGTTACCGGAAATTTCCTGGTGCCTGCTGTTGGGAGAAGGGGTCATGTACAGCTCTCCGTCGAGAATCTCGTAGCGATAGGGTCCTCCTTCCGGGAGAGCCAGGAATTCGTCGTAGGTCCATTCCTTGAGAGGGACTGATTTCATCGGAACCTCCTTGATTGCATCGGGTGCGTCTTTCTCATGATACCCCAGTTCAGAGGCCGTTCCAATTTTTTCAGCGGGATCGGGAAGACGGGAAAAAATCGGAGGACTGCCGGCCCTGCCCGGCCGTCTCCGGGGGCAAAATGGAAGGAGGGGGCCCGGATACCGGCGATGTTTCCCCGGGAACTCTTAGGCATCCCGAAACGACGAGCAAAACGAGAATCAGAAGAGTTCCCGACGACCGTCTGTTTTCGGATTGACCCATCGCGCAGGCTCCTCTCCGGCCCGTTTTCTGGAGAATAAGGTAGAATCTTCAGGAAAAAGCCCGATTCCGGAAAGACCCCAGACGCGGACCAATCCCATTCAACCGTTTTCGTTCGCGGTTGGATTCTCCGGCTCTGAAAGGCTTTCAAAAAACTGGAGGCGCTCCCGGATTGTCCTCCGGTCGTCCCGATTTTCGTTTCCGGAAGAAATCATGAGAAATCCGAACGATCCTTCTTCCAGTTCCCTTTCAATGAGAACGGCCTCGTAGAGGATGGCCAGCAAGAGATCTTTCCGGGAAGGGTGGCTTTCGCCACCGCCTTCCCGCCGGGACTCAATGCCGCAGGAGTGGACCGCGTTCGCGAGTCGACCGAAAAACTCGATCCTGGACACCGAATCGAGGAGAGGCCGAAACGCCTTCCAGAGCTCTTCAAAAACCCGACTCACCTCAAACCCGTGCGGGGTGACCACAAAACGGGGATCGGCATACCACTCCAGGATTCCTTCCGGTCGCCGGGGACGCCGAAAGACCACGGCCACTCCCCCTCCGGACCAGAGCCGCTGGCTCCGGGGCATGTCGCCGTCCAGAATGCGGCCTGCAAGGAGGCGGATGCACGTTCGTGCATTGATCCGCAGGAGCTCGGGAGAAGGGGGTATTTCATCGAATTTTTCCGTCATCTCCATCCTCCTCTCGTGTTCGGAATTCCCCGGAAATCGCGTTTTTTCCGGATTTTTCGATAATCCGGACTTCCCGGTGTTTTTTAAGTCTCCGGCATTTATGTTTCTTTCCCGGAGGAAAGATTCTGCCATTTGCCGGGTGAGCCGTCCCAAGTGGCAAGGTTGCCAAAACCCGGATCGGAGGATTGTCTCCCGATTCAGACGGAGTTTCATTTGTGAAACTATTGTCTTCGGATTGTTTCCGGGGTAAAAAGGATCCGCCAAGACTGCTCGCAGAAGAGCTCACAGTCTTGAACCTTCCACGTCGACTTCGCCAGAATCCCAACATTAAACATATGGAACGATATGCAAAAAGACACACCGGAATCTCCGGAAACAATCTCCAGGTTACTGCGTCTGATCGAGCAGGAACGGATGGCTTCCATCAATGGGTGGCTCGAAATGCTCGATTTCCTGACGGTCGAGAAAAGCGGGCATTCCCGTCGGTTGGCCCGGTTGACTCTTTTTCTTTCCCGAAAGCTGGGATGGCCAACGGAGGATGTTCTCCGGGCCGGAGCCGGAGCACTTCTCCACGATATCGGAAAAACGCGTATTCCCCGGGAGATTTTGCATAAGAAAGGTCCATTGGACGCCGACGAGCGAACAGTCATACGTTCCCATCCCGTGCACGGAGGGAGGATCCTGCGGAACCACCCGACGCTCGACCGGCTGGGCCTTCTGGTCGAACAGCATCACGAACGATGGGACGGGAGTGGTTATCCTCTGGGACTTTCAGGGGAGAAAATCGCGAAGGAAGCCCTTCTGATCGGCCTGGTCGACAGCTACGACGCGATGACGGACCAGCGGCACTACAACCATCCCCGGACTCCCGGCGAAGCGTTGCAGGAAATCTCCCGCCTTTCCGGAATGGCTTACGAACCGGAAATGGCGAACATTCTCTCCCGGATGGATCCCGAGGAGATCCGGACCGTTCTTGTTGATGATACGGGGAAAGGTGAACAGGAATTTCTGGAAACCCTGTTCCGTCAGGACCTTTCCCTCGAATGCCTGCTGGGAGAAGATCTGGAGATGACCTGGACGATGGCAAAAACAGGAAGGAATGATCCGCAGAAAGAAAACTCACCACCCGCGTTCTCCGGTCCGGGATCGCGACCTTCCGGAGGATCGGATCCCCCCCGCTCCCGGAACTGATCCGTGATTTCGATCGGGAACAGATTCTTGACGGATGTGGTGGTCTCTTTTGGACGGACGACATTTTTGACGCGGTCATGAAGAGGGCTGATCTTCTCTTACATCTCTATCGAATCAACTGGGAGGACAGCAAAAACAGACTCGGGTTGGAGGACCATCGGAAACAGAAAACCGGGCGGAGTTTACCGGGAATCGGATTCATCACACAGAGGCTCTCCTCCGGGGTCGGATTTGGGAAGGAGAACAAAAATGGCGACGGAAGCGTTGTATGAAAAGGACGGGCATGGTTTTTACTGGCTGGGAAAAGACGAGTCGGGCAACGAGGAGGGGGTTCAGGCCAATCAGTATCTGATTGTGGAAAAAGGGCAGGGAATGCTGATCGATCCGGGCGGGTTCGGTGTCTTTTCCCGGGTGCTGGTCAACCTTTCCCATCTGGTCGATCCCTCCGATATCCGGAATATTTTTCTTTGCCACCAGGATCCGGACGTCGGGGGAAGCCTGGCGTCCTGGTTCGAGATGACGCCGGCTGTCGTCCATGTCTCGGAACTTTGGATCCGGTTTCTGATCCATTACGGAGTTGACGATATCAAGCGGTTTCGTGGAATTCCGGACACGGGTGGAAGTCTGATCCTGCCGGGAGGGGGCCGGATCGACTTTGTTCCGGCCCACTTCCTTCATTCGCCCGGAAACTTCCACCTTTTCGATCATACCTCCGGCATCTTGTTTACCGGCGACATCGGCGCGGCCGTCTATCCGAAAGGACAGACGCCCATGTTTGTGGAAAACTTCGAAGATCATGTGCGTTACATGGAAGCCTTTCATGGTCGGTACATTCCGACCAACAAGGTCATCCGGCGCTGGCTTGACCATGCCCGGAAACTGCCGGTTCGCATGATCGCACCCCAGCACGGATCGATCTTCCGGGAGGAAATGGTCGGAAAGTTCTTCGACTGGATCGGGAACATTCCGTGCGGAATCGATGTCATGAACGGATAGAATCCTCAAAGGAAGGAGTAAAGAGATGGAAAAGAACGGCTTGGCCGTCAGACCCCGAGAAGTCCGGGAGGATCCGATCCGTCTCCGTTTGGGAGAAATCACGACCGACCTCGTTTTCGTCAAAAACTACATGGCCCAGTTCGAGGAGGTCAAACGTCTGAATGACAAGGATGTCTCGGAGCTGGCACGGATCCTGGAAGAATACGAAAAGCAGGTCGACATCGAAACGGTGATGGAGGAAGGAAAGAGAGTCCAGACGGATTTGGAACAGTTCCGGTCGGTGATGGACGAGATCTCCGGGATCGGAAAAGGGATCAGGGAAATTTCGACGCAGGTGAATCTCTTGTCTCTCAATGCCGCAATCGAAGCCGCCCGCGCGAAGGAAACGGGGAGAGGCTTCGGCGTCGTCGCCGAAGAAATCAAGAAACTCTCCGATCGGACCCGGGATTCCGTGGGGGAAATCGACCGGACCATCGGAACGATCCGCCAGGAGCTGAAGCGCGTCACGGAAAGCGTGGGATCGCTCAACAACCGCATGGGGGAGATTGAAACCTTTGGACGGACGTTACGGATACAGATGGAGAAAATGCGCGAATCGATGAATTCGACCCTGCTGAAACGACTGGTGGAAATAGCGCTCCGACGCCAGAAAAAAGTGCTCGGGACGATCCGCCATATCTTCGGATAGTGGGCATTTTTCCTGACTCTACGGATCGGCTGATGAGTGGACGGGAAGAAGGGGTCGGCTGACCGTCACGCCCCAATATCTGTCCCCCGTTCTCGCCGGGAAGAACGGGGGAACAAATGGACCGTCTCTCCGTAAGAAGCGACCCTTCTGTCTCTTCTGGTCTTCTCCAGTCAAACCATCATTGTCGAAAATCGTTCTCGTTCTTCGCTTTTTCTGTATGTATTTTTCTCTCGATCCCTGATGCTCATGAATCGGAACAGATTTCGGAATGGGTCTTCAGAAGAGAATGGATAAAACTGAGGTAAAAATTCTGGACGACCGCCAATTATCCGCCTCAGCCTCTCAAAAATCCGCCCGTCGCACCCAAACACTCCCCAGTGCTGAGAAAGCAGAGGAACTGTTCCGATAAGACCCAAAAGGCATTGATTTTCGGTGCAAGTGTTGTCCGAATCTTTTCTCCGGCATCGCCGGACATTTTTTCACGGTCCGGTCCCGGGAGACTTTTTGGGAAGCACGTCGGGAAAATCCTTTTTTAACCGGCCGAAAATATGCCATGATGTTCTGAAGAATTGTGACAGTCGTCACGCAAACTGTCCGCTTTCCTTAGAACGCAAAAGAGGGAAGGCCTATGGAAGATCATTACCTTCTGCGGTGTCTCCGGGAATACCCGGACGTTACCGCCGTCAAGTATGGCAAGCGCTACGAACTCCACCGGATCGAGGAGCTCGTGGCCCATGTCAGACGGACAGGACGGCTCTCTCCGGAAGACGTCTGGCGAATCCGGGATAACACATTTTGGATTTATGACCGTCATTGGGCTCTTCCCGACCCGGAAGCCGTTCGCACGGGGCTTGAAAAAGTCTCCGAAAAACTCGATTTCTGGCATCATCTGAGAAAGCGCGAAGCGCTGGTCCAGACCCTCTACGAAGTCTTTCGCAACATCGAGATCGTTTCGATCATCCTGCGTTTCGTCCTTCCGGAACACTTCGGCATCTACAGTCCTCCCATGGCCCGGATCCTGGAGGTCCGGCGCGGCCACCGGGACACGGAAACCTATCTCAACTATCTGGAAAACCTCGATGACATCCGTCGTCATTATCCGGGATTTCGTTCGATCGCCGAAGTGAACATGGCCGTCTGGGTTCTGCACGAACGGGTCTACGGTATTCATTGTTCCGAGGATATCCGAAAGGCGTTCGACGAAGACCGGTTCATGGAGGGGCTCAGGCTCCGGAACATGGCCCATCTGCTGGATCTTTCGGACGTGCGTCTGGCCCGTTCGCTCTTTCCGGTCAACCTCCGGCTTTCCGCACAGCTGGCCGGATTCTGTTTCGAACAGAAGGTGCGGGGTCTCTATGAGAAATCCTTCCGCGAGTCTCCGCAATACATTGATCTGAAAGAACTGATCAACCGGATGCACGGAGCGGGAGCGATCGACGGGTTCCGGGCGGGAATGTGGCACCATGCTCGCGTGATTCGCAACGACGCCCTCCATTCTCCGGAGAAACTGACCGAAATCGGTGTGCGCGATCTCCTCGCCGAACTGGGAGAGTAACCCTCCGGCGTCTGGTGCGTCGTCAATCCTGTTTTCCGAAGGGGTGCCGATGAAAAAAAATGTTTTTTCCGGGAGAATCGTGTTGTTGCCAACCTTGCCAGGCAAAACAGGAGGACTTTATCCGGAAGAACAGGAAAAATCCCCCGACCTGACGGTGTCCGGGGGAAACTTTCCGGAGGAGGAAGCTTCTTGAAACGTGTTCTGGTCTGCATGACAGGGTTGTCCCCGCAAGTCGTGACGGAAACCCTCTATGCCCTGCTTTTCCGGAAAGAGCCTTTCTGCCCGGACGAGATCTGGCTGACAACAAGCATCGAAGGGAAAGAGCTTGCGCAGAAAGTCCTTCTGGACGAAGTGAACGGTCATCTCTGGAGACTGGTACGGGAATTCTCCCTTCCGATCGCACCTTCCAATGTTCATCTCCGCCCCTTGATGAGACGGGATGGCAAGATCCTCCCGGACATCCGGACGGTCGAAGACAATGAAGACGCCGCGGACGGCATCCTGGATCTTGTCCGGACGCTCACGGGGGATCCGGAGACGGAGGTCCACGTCTCTCTGTCCGGAGGCAGAAAAACGATGAGTTTCTATGCCGGCTATGCCCTATCCCTTTTCGGCAGACCGCAGGATCGCCTGTCACATGTTCTCGTCTCCCCGGAATTCGAATTCTGTCCCGATTTTTTCTATCCTTCCGGGAAACCGGGTGAACTGATGATCCGGAACCGGTCGGGGGAATGGATGGACACCTACGACGCCCGGGTCACCCTTGCGGAAATTCCGTTCGTCCATCTGCGCTCCAGTCTTCCTTCCGATCTTCTCGGCGGGACCGTGGGGTTCTCGGAATCGGTCCATCTGGCACAGAAAGCCTTCCAGTCCCCGAAGCTCGTCATCGACTTGCGACAGAAACGCATCTGGGCCGGAGAGAAGATTATCGCCTTACCGCCCACTCAGCTTGCTTTTCTTGCGTGGTTTTCAAGGCGGCGACTCAGCGGCCAACCTCCAATTCCCTGTCCCAAGGGTGGAGTGAGAAACAAGGAATACGCCCGCGAATACCTTCACTTTTATCGGGAGATCGTGGGAGAGATGGGGGGCGCTGAAAGAACCCTTTCGAATCTCGGAGAGGGAATGGAGCAAGAGTTTTTTGAACAGACGGCATCGAAGCTGCACGGAAAAATGATACGAATTCTGGGAAAGGGGGGATCCCGGCCTTACCGGATCGAGGGGATCGGAACCCGTTACAAGACATATGCGCTGAATATCTCTCCAGAGCACATCCGTTTCGGGGCGGTTCTTCCGAATGGAGAAATCTCCTGAGAAGTTCGTCCGGGGACCCCGAAAGTTCCTCCCAAAGTGAGCTGGCATTTGAGCATCGCTGTTTTCAGGAAGGAAAGCAGGGATGTCTGCCAGAAAACTCTCCCGGCTTCCGGTTTTTTTGGATGGAATATAACGGACGCCTAACATTGCGAAACAGGGAGACGCCACCCCCCGTCAGACTGTCAAATTGTAGAGACGGATTTTGATCGCCGACTGAGTCCGGAAGATCTCGGGGACAAGTTTATGAAGGGCTATGTTGCCGTTTCATGTTGCAAGCATCCTGATCAGGTGTAGGCTTGATTCAGGAGGTGATTCCCATGAAGAAACCTACATTCCAACGATGTCTTCGAGCTGTTGGCTCCATGA
>JAKAYA010000094.1 GCA_021826965.1 Nitrospirota bacterium | reverse complement strand
GAACTCCCGTCCGACGCGATCCCCGTTTTGGCTGTGCACCAGAGGTTCCACTTCTGTCATCACGGTGCCTGGACAGACTCACCGCTCATTCTTTTCCTCCGGTCCTGACCTTGATCCGATTTTAGGCCATCCCAAGAGAGAATCTTTCGACTGTTCGCAATCATCCAATTTTTATCCCGCTCTCTGCGCGTACCTTCACAACCTTGGCTGCATGCAATAGACCTTCGTCCAGAGTGTAAAGTGTCTTTGCGCCGTGGTTATGGGCAATGGCCAGATGCAGCGCATCGCCCGCCCGCAGCTTGGTAGCAAAGTGCAGGACATAGCCCTTGGCAAGCTCATAATCAGCAACGCCGGGAACCACAATCTGAAACGATTCGGTCATCAGTTCATCGAACTGGACGATGGCCATCAATGCGTCAGCCTCTAGGAGTCCTCCCATCCGAACTTCACGCGCGATGAAGCTTGCAAATTCAACTCGCGTCCAATGGCTGACGTAAAGAGAGCCTGCCGGAAGTTTGGTCAGGAATGCTTCGATTTTTTCGCTGGTAGCTTCCTCGAGGATGAGCGGGGCGACAAAACTGGTGTCCAGGTAGAATGTCATCAAAGGCTCTCGTCGCGCATTTCGCGCAACAGCTCGGTGCTGGACTTGCGCCAATGGGGCATGCGGCTGCGAAATTTGGCGAGAGTTTTGATGGGGTGCCTGGTTTTTTCGACTGGCGAGATGCGCGCTACGGGTTGCCCCCGGCGCGTGATGATGATTTCTTCTCCTGCTTCCACCTGATCAAGCAGGTGGCTGAGATGCGTCTTGGCTTCTGCCAACGTCACGGTACTCATGCGATCCTCCGTTTGGTCATCTTATTGGTCATATGATAGCCAAACGTTCATACAAAGTAAAATGGGATCACCGGAGAGTTCCATAGAAGATAGAATCGGACGATCTTGAGAGACAGGAACCAGATTGGAAAGCCCGTCCGGGGAAAGGAATATCCGGGATCTTTTTCCCCGGACTGAACGCCGTCATTCTGAAAACGGGCTTTCCCGGAATCCTCCCGAGTAACCGTTTCAGGCCGATGTCTCTTCATGCTTCGATCGAAGCAACGTTTCTTCAGCGGTGGACGGGTTTGTAGCGGATCCGCTTCGGAGCCATGGCCTGGGCCCCCAGACGATGTTTCTTGTCTTCTTCGTATTCCTGGTAGTTTCCGGAAAAGAACGTCACCTGCGAATCCCCTTCGAACGAGAGGATATGGGTCGCGATGCGGTCGAGGAACCACCGGTCGTGCGAGATCACCAGCACCGTGCCGGCGAATCCGAGAAGGGCGACTTCGAGAGCCCGCAGGGTTTCGACGTCGAGATCGTTCGACGGTTCGTCCAGGAGAAGGGTGTTTCCACCCGCCATCAGCGTTTTCGCCAGATGCAGCCGGCCTCTTTCGCCTCCGGAGAGATTCCCCACGAGCTTCTGCTGGTCCGGCCCCTTGAAATTGAACCGGCCGATGTATGCCCGGGCGGAGGTTTCATATTTGCCGACCGTGAGGACGTCCGAGTCTCCGGCGACTTCCTGGAGGACCGTCTTTTTGGCGGAAAGGGCGTCGCGGGACTGGTCGACCATGGCAAGGCGGACGGAGGGGCCGATCCGGACCGATCCGGTGTCCGGTTGTTCAAGACCCGCGATCAGCCGGAACAGGGTGGACTTTCCGGCCCCGTTCGGACCGATGATGCCCACGATGGCTCCCGGTGGTATGGAAAACGACAGGTTTTCATACAGAAGGCGGTCACCGAAGGCCTTCGACACTCCTTCGAATTCGATGACCTGATCGCCGAGACGCTCGCCCACAGGAATGAAGATTTCCTGGGTTTCGTTTCGTTCCTGCCAGCTCTGACTTTCCAGTTCGGCGAACCGGGACAGGCGGGCCTTCGATTTGGCCTGACGCCCCCTGGCGCTTTGGCGGACCCATTCGAGCTCCTGTTTCATCGCCCGCATGCGGGCCGATTCCTGTTTTGATTCCAGCGCCAGGCGCGCTTCCTTCTGTTCGAGCCAGGAGCTGTAGTTGCCTTTCCAGGGGAGCCCCTGTCCCCGGTCGAGTTCGAGGATCCATTCGGCGACGTTGTCGAGAAAATACCGGTCGTGGGTGACAGCCACCACCGTTCCGGGGAACTCCTGGAGAAAGTGCTCCAGCCATTCCACCGATTCGGCGTCCAGATGGTTTGTCGGCTCGTCCAGAAGCAGCATGTCCGGTGCGGAGAGAAGGAGACGACACAGGGCGACGCGGCGCTTTTCCCCTCCCGAAAGATGGGCGATGCGGGCTTCCCACGGCGGGATCCGGAGAGCATCCGCGGCGATTTCCATCTTCTGTTCGAGATTGTGGCCGTCGGACGTCGCCAGAACCTTCTCGAGCTTTTCCTGCTCTTTGGCGAGGGCGTCGAAATCGGCATCCGGCTCGGCGTAGGCCGCATAAATCTCTTCCAGCCTCCGATGGGCCGAAAAGGCGTCGCCGAGGCCTTCCTCCACCACGGACCGGACGTCGGCCTCGGGATCGAGAAACGGCTCCTGGGGAAGATAGCCGATCTTGATGCCCGGCTGGGGGATGGCTTCTCCCAGAAAATCCGTGTCCTCCCCGGCCATGATCCGAAGAAGTGTGGATTTTCCGGCTCCGTTCAGGCCCAAGACTCCGATCTTGGCTCCCGGAAAGAAACTGAGCGAGATGTCCTTCAGGATATGCCGTTTCGGGGGAACGACCTTTCCGACGCGATTCATGGTGAAGATGTACTGGGCCATGGGTCTCCTTGCATTCTTGTGAGGAACAAAACCATTCCGGTTTTTTCCGGTCTTCTTGTCCGGTTTCGAGAGTCTGGGATCATGATAGGGGCGTCGTCATCCGCGAACAAGTCCCGGAAAAATCGGATGGGGTCAAGGCCCTCTTCGTCCGGGGGAGGGGGGAGTCTTCCGGGGAACGTCTCCGGGGGGCCGGCAGGAGGAAAAAAGGAAAGATTTTCGGAAAACCGGGGATTCCCGGGACGGTTTGTGAAGGGAGCCGTCAGCGGGAATTTTCCCGGACCCGCATCATGCAGTTTCCTCCCCGCTGGAATTCATAGGGGACCGGCTCGATCGACACACGGTAGCCTTCACGGGTGAGATTTGTCCGAACGGCATTCAGATGCCGGGAAGCGACGGCGCCCAGTTCCAGAAGAGGAAACAGGCGGACTTCCCGGGCGACGCGCGCGAGTTCCCGGATGGACTGGAGGTGAAACTCCAGGGACAGATGTGCGCTGTAAAGAAAAAGAAAATGAGAGCAGATGGCCGTACGGAAAGACTGATCCGGGAAAGGGAGATCCGGAAGAGATCTGTCCAGGTAGCGATGTTCCGTCTGTCCGCGAGGATAATCTTCGAGAAATGCGTCCATCGCTGTTCGTCTGACTTCTCCCAGGTTCTCTACCGAGGAGATGTTCTTCCAGACGAACTCATGGGCGTTTTTCCGGGTTTCTTCGAGAACCGTATCGAAGACCTGATCGATCCGGTCGCGAATCTCTGGAGACGAGTAGCGGTAG
>JAKAYA010000093.1 GCA_021826965.1 Nitrospirota bacterium | reverse complement strand
ACAAGTCCCGGAGGAAAGGCGTCGCACTCTTTGTCGTCGATCCCCGGAACACGTCCCGGACCTGTCCGGAATGCGGCTGTGTGGACAAAAAGAACCGGAAATCCCAGGACCGATTCTCCTGTATTGCCTGCGATTATTCCGCCCTCTCGGACTATGTCGCCGCTCGAAACATCGCAAAGGTCGCCGTAAACCGGCCTGAGTTCTCAGCCCGCCGCAAGGCGGGTTAGGGAAAAGCTCCGACCTTCAGGTCGGGGTTGTTTACGGTTCCCCTCCGACGACACGACCGTCTGACAGGCGAATTTGGCGTTCCGCACGGGAGGCTACCTGAGGGTCATGGGTGACAAGGATCAGGGTAAAACGATGAATCGACCGGAGATGTTCCAGCAATTCGAGAATGTCTTTGGAGGATGCGCTGTCGAGATTCCCGGTCGGCTCATCGGCGAGGACCAGTCCGGGGGCGGTCACGAGTGCCCGGGCGATCGCCACCCTTTGTTGCTGTCCTCCCGATAGCTGGGAAGGATAGTGATTTTCCCGTCCGGACAGGCCGACCTGAGCCAGAATGGCTCTGGCCCGCTCCTGACGTTCCCGGGAAGGAACTTTCCGGTAAAGAAGCGGCATCTCGACATTTTCGAGGGAAGTGGTCCGGGGGATCAGCTGAAAACTCTGAAAAACGAAACCGATCCGACGATTCCTGATCAGTGCGCGCTCGCCGGTCTTCAGAGTATCCGTCCTCTGGCCGTCGATCCACACTTCGCCCGAGGAAGGTCTTTCCAGAAGGCCCATCATATAAAGCAGGGTCGACTTTCCGGAACCCGACGCACCGACAAGGGACCAGTGCACCCCGGAAGGAATGGAGAGAGTCACATCCGTCAGAGCCTGGAACGTCTCGCCTCCGACCTGAAAAAGACGGGACACTTTTCTCAGGTCGACATCGACACCCTTTCCCTTTAGGTCCGTCATGGAACGCCGGGGTCCCGGTTCTCCGTCACTTTTTCCGGATCAGCGTATCCCGGTTCTTGAGGTAGTTTTCGCGGGATTCCACCAGGGCTTTCTTCGCTTCCGCGTTCCCCTCGATCCCGTTGACCTTGACGGACTTGTTTTCCAGAATCTTGTAATCTTCAAGAAATCGCTGAATCTTCTTGAGAAGGTGCGGAGGAACATCCTCAACGTGCCTGTAAAGGCTGAACAGGGGATCTTTCGCCAGAACGGCCAAAACCTTGTCATCCGTCTCTCCCCCGTCCACCATCCGGAGAATGCCGACAGGACGGATACGGGCCACGACACCGGGATAGATCGGATCCTCTCCGAAGACGAACACGTCCATCGGGTCCCCGTCCTCGCAATATGTGCCAGGAACCAGTCCATAGTTCGCCGGATAATAGACGGCGCTGTGAAGGATCCGGTCGACGCGGATCAATCCGCTGTCCTTGTCCATCTCGTATTTGACTCGGCTGCCGTAGGGAATCTCGATCAAGGCATCGAATTCGTGAGGAAAATTTTCTCCAAGGGACAAGTCGTGCCAGGGATTGAACAAGGTTCTCTCCTTTCATGAACTTTTGTGGGAAAACGCCATACCGGACAAATCCACCGGATCGGAATAAACGGTCAAGTTGTTTGAATCCAGACTAGCCGATTCTCCGGGAAGTCGCAACGGATCTGTCCTTCTGGCCTTGCCGGATCTCCTCCCGTTGCCGGACAACGATGTACTGGAGCAGGCGATCCCGAAGGCCGGAAGACAGGGAATCGAACGAAACGAGAACTTCCGTCTCTTCCCCGGAACGGTCTTCCGGGGAAAAACTGGCGATGACGCGGACACGGGTATCCAGCTCCAGAGGAGGAAAAACCGGCAGGTCGATCAGGAGATGGAGGGACTCCCCTGCCGGATACGGTTCTTCGGACGAGAAAACCATTCCGGAAGAAGAGATTTCGACGGGTACGGGAACCGGAAGGCGCACTTTCTCCCCCGACGAAAGGCGGGCGAGGATGAGCATCATCTGGTTGAGACGTTCTTCCATCGACTGGAAAAGAATGAGCCAGGGGATCTGGTCTTCGGAGGAGCCGGAAACCCAGGAAGAAGGGTACACCGGAAGGACGGGCCTTCTCGGAACAAGAAAGCCGGCATTGCTGTCGGAGGACGTCTGAATCACGAGCGGCAAGGTGTCGATGACCGTAAAATCGCCCAGGATCTTCCGTTTCCGCTCAGTAAAATCTTCCCGCACCAAAAGGCTTGAGGGATCCTTTCCGTCAGGCATAAAAATCCAGACGGCGCCCCTCCCCGCCACCCGATCGATCCGGGGGAACCGGCGAAGGCTCGCTTTCTTCCGGGCGAGGACGGGCCGGCATTTCCCTCCGCAGGGTTACAGCCTCTTCGTGAGGCCGGGGAGTGGAGCGGGCACCCGGAAGAGGGTTATCGAGATTCGCCATCTGATTGACGCCAAACTGGCTCAACGGAATTCCCTTCTCCGGAACAGTCGAGGGAAGTCAGACTCGCCGGTTGATTTTCAGTCCCTGGAAGTACAGATCCATGTCGTCGGCAACCCGGGCCGAGTCTTCATAGGATCCCAGGGAAGCGACCCCCTCCGGACCGGGCCGGGAAACGGGAATGGACGAACCATAATGGTCGTGGACCGTCCGCGTTCCATCCGAACCGTCGGTCAGGCGGACACGGACATCGGTCAAGACGGCTCCCGCCACCGGCTCGGTGTAGACTGTGACCACCCCCGGTTCGTTTCCGACGCGGGCCAGGGACGCAAGAACCCTCTCCGACATGTCGACAGGAGAAACCGTCATGCCTGCAGAGGGCCCCCTTAACGGAGTGGCCGGGCTTTCCGTCCTCTTTGCCCCGTCCTTGGGAAGAAAAAGAACATTTTCGGTTTCTCTGTATACCGGACGTATGGACATCCTTTTCCTCTGTCTCGGATTAGACTCGTACCCATTCTCATGATATCACAAAAGAAAGGGACGTCAACGCCGCAATTCAAAAAGAAAGGGGAAGCGTTCAGGTCACCGGACGCGGGAGGGAACTCCGGAGACAAGTCAAGGAGACGGATCCTCTTCGTTTCTCGAAAACCGGAGAACACATCTCCAGAAAATAACAACCCCATTGAAATATGTTCCGATCCAGCCATGGAAAAGACAAACATGGATGGTGACAGATGCATCGGATCCGAGTCGGACAACCTTCCTGGCATGGCGACCTTTCCAGTCCCCCCACCCGTATGAACTCCGTTCATTCTCTATTCCTCTCCGGAATCAACCGGCCAATGGTGATCTTTCCAACCTGTTCGATTTTTCGAAAAACGGACAGCCCCCTTCCCGTCCGGGACTTCACCGGAAATTGACAATCCGTTCACGAAAAAGCCGTTTTCTCTAAATTCGATTTTGATTTTCCTTTCATGATTCCCCGCTATTCTCCAAGTCGTTCCCATACCTCTCCCCCATGAGCAGCGGAAAAGGGCTTCACGTCATTTCCCTCTTGCCTCTTTTTTCCGACGAGGGCCCTTCCCTCTCCTCCTTGCGGGCGGAAACCCCTGACTCTCTGCAGATTCTTTCTTGATGCAGAGCAACTTTTGAAAAGACGAACGAAAGGATGCGGA
>JAKAYA010000092.1 GCA_021826965.1 Nitrospirota bacterium | reverse complement strand
ACGACCAGCGGGATGTCGGGGATGCGGGCGGCGAGCCAGTCGATCTCGTCGACGGAAAGGAGGCCTCCGGTCGGAGCGTTGGGATTGGGGAAAATCACTCCTCCTCCTCCGTCCCGGTAATCCTCCACCCGGATCCGGAAATCCCCGGTCAGGGGAACGGTCTTGAAATCAATGGCGTAGAGGGCGCAGTAGGCCGGATAGAAGCTGTACGTCACATCGGGAAAGAGAAGAGGCCGGTCATGCTTCAGAAGGGCGCAGAAGGTATGGGCCAGAACCTCGTCCGAGCCGTTTCCGGCGAAAACCCGGGAGGCCGGGACACCGTAGTGTTCTGCGACGGAGTTCCGGAAAAGCGTGGCATCGGGATCGGGGTAGAGGCGCAGTGTTCCGGAGAGTTCCCGTGCTAGGGCCTCCAAAACTTTCGGAGAAGGCGGGTAGGGGTTTTCATTGGTGTTGAGCTTGACGAATCGTCCGGGCCCGGGCTGTTCGCCGGGCAGGTAGGGGACGAGACGATGTACGGTTTCGCTCCAGTGGCATGTGTTCAACAAACGGCTCCGTCTTCACAGTCCATGAGGATGT
Organism: Nitrospirota bacterium; assembly: GCA_021826965.1. Lineage (GTDB taxonomy): Bacteria > Nitrospirota > Leptospirillia > Leptospirillales > Leptospirillaceae > Leptospirillum_A. The sequence continues at coordinate 3,050 of JAKAYA010000092.1, read as the reverse complement.
GCAGGGATAAGGGGTGAGGCAACGTCCTTCCTAAGCCAAGTTTCGTGATTTTAACCCAAGTTTCGTGATTTTAAAAAAAACTCCAGGCGCAAAGGGGCTTTCGGAAGAGAGCCTGTTCGAATTTAGTACGACATTTGAGCGTTCTCCGGCTTGAAGCGAAGCATGGTGCGGCGGGGGAGGCAGTCGCTGGTGGCATCACAGCCAGTCGCTCCTCAACAAGGTTCTCACGGTGTCCTACTTTGACCGTTTGGGTGTGCCTCGACTCTCATGACCTCAACTTCGCGAACCGCCCGGTGCGGATCCGCATGCCGGGTGGTGTGGCAGGGGTGCGGTTCGACCGCCCCCTACGCCGATTTTTCGGTTGATCAATTTGCGCGACAAACCCTGCCGTTCACGACGGGGAAGGATAGCGCGGACGGCAGAGCCGTCCCTGTAGTGGGTTTTAATGGGGGGTTTTCTGCTGTTCGATGTATTGGCGAATAACGGAAATGGGGGCTCCTCCACAGCTTCCAGCGAAATAGGAGGGGGACCAGAGATGCCCTTCCCAGAGTTTCTTGCGAATGTCCGGAAAGGCTTTTTTCCGGATCATGCGGCTCGAAACCCCCTTGAGGCTGTTGACCAGGGAAGAGACAGAAACGGACGGGGGGTAGTTGACCAACAAGTGCACATGGTCGTCTTCGCCGTCGAACTCGACCAGCGTTGCACCGAAGTCCCGGCAGACGGACGCAAAGACCGCCTCCAGCTCATGCAGAATTTCTCTGGTAAAGACATCGCGTCGATATTTTGTGACAAAGACCAAATGAACATGCATCGCAAAAACGCAATGCCTTCCCTGCCGGAGTTCGGTTGACTTGTCCATGCGACCAAGTATAATGGCCGGGATGAAAACAATTCAAGCCTTCAAATTCCGCCTCGTTCCGACTCCCGAACAGGAAAACCTCCTGTCCCGCCATGCGGGGGGCGTCCGGTTCGTCTGGAACAAGGCCCTCGACCTCCAGACTGCCCGGCTCGACGCCGGGATCCCGCTCCTGTCCTACGGGGACCTGGCCAGGCTCCTGACCCTGTGGCGGGCGAGCGAGGAGTACGGCTTCCTGGCCCTGGGCCCGGTCCATCCCCAGCAACAAACCCTCAAGAACCTCGACCGGGCCCTTCGGGAAGCCCTGGACCGGACGAACCCGAAGCGTTTCCCGAGATTCAAGCACAAGGGGGAGAAGGACTCCCTGCGGTATCCCGATCCCCTCCAGATCAAGCTCGACCTCGCGACCCGGGATCCTTCGGGAAGACATCTCCTTCCCCGGATCTTTCTCCCCAAGGTGGGGTGGGTCAAGGTCCGGGTTTCCCGTCCGATCGTCGGCGATCTCCGAAACGCCACCGTGACCCGGAAGGCGGGCCGGTGGGCCGTCTCCCTGCAGACCGGGACGGACGTTCCGGAACCGACAGAAAGAGCCCTTCCGGAGATCGGCCTGGACCTCGGGGTCGTCTCCTTCGCCACGACATCGTCCGGCACCCGGATCCACCCGGATCCGGAGATTCTTTCGGCCATGAAACGGGCCGAAGACCGCCTCCGATGGGAACAGCGCAAGCTCTCCCGGAAATACCGGAAGGGGCCGAAGAGCCAGAACTTCCGGAGGCAGAAGATCCGGGTGGCGAGAGCCCACGAACGGGTCGCCAACATGCGCCTGGATTTTCTCCACAAGGTCTCGACTGCGATCGGCGAAACCCAAGCCGTCGTGGTTGTCGAGGACCTGAAGATCCGGAACATGACCAAAAGCGCCCGGGGAACGAAAGAGTCCCCCGGAAGAAAGGTCCGGCAGAAGGCCGGGCTGAACCGCTCCCTCCTGTCCCGGGGGTGGGGAACGTTTCTCTCCCTCCTGGCATACAAGCTGGAGCGGCGGGGAGGACGGCTGGTTCGGGTGGATCCCAAAAACACGAGCCGGACCTGTTTCTTCTGCGGACACGTTTCGGTGGAGAACCGTCCGGACCAGACCACCTTCCGGTGCGTTTCCTGCGGACATGCCGATCATGCGGATGCGAACGCCGCGAAGAATATTCTCAGGGCCGGGCGGGCCCGTAGCGCCTGTTCGCCGGGGGAGCCCGGCGCGTTCGTCGCCTGACCGTTCAGTCGACGCATCGATCCCCGTCACCAAAAGGGGAGTTGGCAGGAAGGAATCTCCTTCGTTCACGGAGGGGAGGATGTCAATTTCCAGTTTAAGGGCTGCTGGAAGAGACTTTGGATTGGAATGGACTCTGCAGTGGGGTATGATGAGACATGTCCAGATCGACCCAGGAGGTTCCGATGAAGACGGCCAAGATCAAGGAATGGACCTACGAAGAATTCATGACGCTCCCCGAAGGAGGACCGTACCGCTTTGAGATCATCGACGGGGAGCTGTTCATGACCCCTTCCCCCACGCCCAGGCACCAGAAAATTTCCGGCAATCTCTTTCTTTCCATTGGCACCTTTCTTCGTTCGAATCCCTTGGGAGAAGTCTTTGCCGCCCCCTGCGACGTGGTCTTTTCCCGGACCCCCCTTCAGGTGGCTGAGCCGGACCTGGTCTTCGTCTCGAAGGCCCATGCCTTCATCGTCACCGAGAAGAACATCCAGGGGGTTCCGGACCTTCTTGTCGAGGTCCTGTCTCCTTCGACGGCCGCCAACGACCGCCGGGTGAAGCTGTCCCTCTACGAGCGGTCCGGAGTCCCCGAATACTGGATCGTGGATCCCCAGACGGAGATTGTCCAGGTCTTCCGTCTGTCCGACGGACGCTACGCGGACGGCATGGAATTTCGAAAGGAGGACACCCTGGATTCCCCACTCCTTCCCGGCCTGACCATCCCCCTCTCCGAGGTGTTCTCTGCCTGATGGGTTCGCCGATAGTCCGGGAACTTCTTCCCGTCCGGATTGGCCGACGTCATTTCGGCCCTCCTGCTTGAAGACCAGATGTCCGGGCTTCCCTGATCCTGCAGCGGCTTGGCGAAGATGCCATTTTCGAGCTTTTCCGGCGCAAAAGCTATGGAATGAGATGATACAGGGGCCACCGTTCGCCCCCGGA
>JAKAYA010000091.1 GCA_021826965.1 Nitrospirota bacterium | reverse complement strand
AACGGGGAGATCCGACAATGAGTCAGAATCCGAAGCACGTGCTCGACCACTTCAATCTGTTTCGCGAACCGGAATATGTGGAGATGTTCGAGAACAAGAAAAAGAATTTCGAAAATCCGCATCCGGCGGAAGATGTCGCCCGGATGATCGAGTGGACCAAGACGGAAGAGTACCGTGAACTGAATTTCAAGCGGGAAGCCCTGACCGTCAACCCGGCGAAGGCCTGTCAGCCCCTCGGGGCCGTTTTTCTGGCCCTCGGGTTCGAGGACACCTTGCCGTTCGTCCACGGGTCCCAGGGATGCGTCGCCTACTACCGGAGCCATCTTTCCCGCCATTTCAAGGAGCCGACGTCCTGCGTGTCTTCTTCGATGACGGAAGACGCGGCGGTGTTCGGAGGCCTGAACAACATGATCGACGGTCTCGCCAATGCGTACAGCATGTACAAGCCCAAGATGATCGCCGTGTCCACGACCTGCATGGCGGAGGTGATCGGCGACGATCTGAACGCTTTCATCAAGAACGCCAAGGAAAAAGGATCCGTTCCGGCGGAGTTCGATGTTCCCTTTGCGCACACGCCGGCTTTCGTCGGTTCCCACATCACCGGGTATGACAACGCGCTGCGCGGCATCCTGGAGCATTTCTGGGCCGGGAGGGAGCGGTCGGAAAACGAGACCGTGAACATCGTCATGGGATTCGACGGCTATAGCGTGGGGAACATCCGGGAAGTGAAGCGGATCCTGGATCAGATGGGGGTTCGCGCGATCATCCTGTCGGACACGAGCGACGTCTTCGACACGCCGACCGACGGGACCTTCCGGATGTACATGGGGGGCACGACCCTGGAAGAGGCCCGGGAAGCGCTCCATTCGCAGGCGACTCTCTCGTTCCAGGAGTTCAACACGCCGAAGTCGCTCGAGTATGCCGCTTCCGTCGGGCAGAAAACCGCCGCCTTCCAGTATCCGATCGGCATCCGGGCCACCGACCGCTGGATTCTGGAGCTGTCGAAACTGACCGGAAAAAGCGTTCCCGAATCCCTGAGGCTCGAACGGGGACGCCTGGTCGACGCCGTGGCCGACTCCACCTCTCATATCCATGGCAAGAAATTCGCGTTGTACGGCGACCCGGACCAGATGCTCGGTCTTACGGAGTTTTTGATGGAACTGGGTGCCGAACCGGTCCATGTTCTCGCGACGAACGGGGGGAAGGAGTGGGAAGAGAGGATGAACGTCCTCTTTGCCAGCTCCCCTTACGGCACCGGTTGCCACGCCTATCCCGGCCGGGACCTCTGGCACATGCGGAGTCTCCTGTTCACCGAACCGGTCGATTTTCTGATCGGGAACACCTACGGAAAGTATCTCGAAAGGGATACCGGCACTCCCCTGATCCGGATCGGATTCCCCATTTTCGACCGGCATCACCACCATCGCTATCCGACGGTCGGATACCAGGGCGCCATGAATGTCCTGGTGAAGATCCTCGACAAGATCTTCGACGAAATGGACAAGAACACGATCGTACCCAGCAAGACGGATTACAGCTACGACATCATCCGGTAATCCGGAATGGTTTCCCGTCGAACGGAAAGAAGAAGGAGAGGCGTCCTCCGCTCTCCCGAACTTTCCGGGGAGGAGAAAGATGGCGATCCAGAAGGTGCAGGAAGTCTTTCAGGAGCCGGCATGCGGCCACAATCAGGCCAAATCCGAAAAGGACCGCAAGAAAGGATGCACGAAGGTGGCCACGCCCGGTGCTGCGGCCGGAGGTTGCGCCTTCGACGGGGCCAAGATCGCCCTGCAGCCGATCGTGGACGCCGCCCACCTGGTGCATGGCCCGATCGCGTGCGAAGGAAACTCCTGGGACAACCGGTCGGCCCTGTCTTCCGGATCCCGCCTTTACCGCACGGGCTTCACGACGGACATCAACGAGATGGATGTCGTCTACGGCGGGGAGAAGCACCTGTTCAAGGCCATCCGGCAGATCCGGGACGAGTATCATCCTCCGGCGATCTTCCTCTACCAGACCTGCGTTCCGGCCATCATCGGAGACGACATCGAGTCCGTGGCCCGGGCGGCGACCGAAAAGTTCGGACTTCCGGTCGTTCCGGTGAACGCCCCGGGGTTCGCGGGCGGAAAGAATCTCGGGAACAAGCTTGCCGGAGAGGCCCTGCTCGACTACGTGATCGGCACGATGGAGCCGGAGCGTACGACCCCCACCGATCTGAACATCATCGGCGAATACAACCTGTCGGGCGAACTCTGGCAGGTCAAGCCGCTGCTCGATCGTCTCGGGATCCGCATTTCCGCCTGCATCAGCGGGGACGCCCGTTACCGGGAGGTTGCCTCCTCCCACCGCGCCCGGGCGGCGATGCTGGTGTGCAGCAAGGCGATGATCAATATCGCCCGGAAAATGGAGGAACGCTACGGGATCCCCTGGTTTGAAGGGTCCTTCTACGGGATCTCCGACATGAGCGAATCTCTCCGGAACATCGCGAAGCTTCTGGTCGGAAGAGGGGCGCCGGCCGATCTTCTGGAGCGGACCGAAACGCTGATCGCCTCCGAGGAAAAGGAGGCCTGGGCCGCTCTCGAAGCGTTCCGTCCAGCCCTTTCCGGAAAACGGGCTCTGCTGATCACGGGCGGGGTCAAGAGCTGGTCGGTCGTCTCCGCACTTCAGGAAGCCGGTATCGAAGTCGTCGGAACCAGCGTCAAGAAGTCGACCCCGGAAGACAAGGAGCGGATCTCCGCGCTGATGGGAGAGGATGCCCACATGATCGAGACCCTGACTCCCCGGGAGATGTACCGGATGCTCGCCGACGCCGAAGCGGACATCCTCATGGCGGGAGGGCGTTCGCAATTCGTGGCGCTCAAGGCGAAGGTGCCCTTCCTCGATGTCAACCAGGAGCGCCGGTTCGCTTTTGCCGGATACAAGGGAATGGTGACGCTGGTGTCGGAAATCCATCGCGCCCTCGCCAATCCGGTGTTCGGACTTCTCCGGCAGCCGGCCCCCTGGCAGCCGGAATGCCGCCTTACCCCGCTGGTCTAGAAGGAGACGGAGAATCCATGAAAACGACGAACGCCGTTTCGCCCGGACAGAAAAGCGCGGCCCCGTCCGAATTCGTGTCGGTCAACCCCCTCAAGATGAGCGCTCCCCTGGGAGGAGCTCTCTTTTTCCTGGGGATCGACAAGAGTCTTCCGGTCTTTCATGGATCGCAGGGGTGCACGTCGTTCGCTCTGGTGCTTCTCGGGCGCCATTTCAAGGAGTCGATTCCGCTTCAGACCACCGCCATGAGCGAGGTGACGACCATCCTGGGGGGAGGAGAGAACATTTCGGCGGCCCTTCTGAAAATTCTGGAAAAAGGCCGGCCGGGGCTCATCGGACTGTGTTCCACCGGGCTCACCGAAACCAAGGGGGAGGATATTGTCGGGGAAATCGGCCTGTTCCGCAAAAAGCATCCCGAACATGCCGAAGTCCCGGTCGTGGCGGTCTCGACGCCGGATTTCCGGGGATCCCACGAAGACGGATTCCGGGCGGCGATGGTCCGGACGATCGAAGAACTGGTCGTGCCGTGCGAGAAACCGGTTCCGGACCAGATCAACGTTCTGGCCGGATCCCATCTGACCGTGGCGGATATCGACCATGTCCGGGACATTCTCGAATCCTTCGGCCTGAAACCGATTTTTCTCCCGGATCTTTCGCGTTCGCTGGACGGGG
>JAKAYA010000041.1 GCA_021826965.1 Nitrospirota bacterium | reverse complement strand
ATCGGGTGGGTCAATGGTTGGTCTGGACACCTGCCATTTTACCAGAAACGACAAGGGGCTTCTTGTTTTTCTATCCCGTTTTCCATCCCTCAATCGCGGTTCTTAGGGAACAATCCTGAATTGACCCTTTTTGGAAAAACCTGTAGACTTCATCCCGTCCTTTTAAAGATAAAAATATATCGGCTTTATTTTTGAAGATTATTCTTCCGGATCGTCACCCTTCCGGAAACAACAGGCGGCGAAGACTGTGCGACAGTTCGAACGCTTTTCCTCCGACACCAGCGTCTCTTTCAACGTCTTCCAGAACAAGGCGTCCGGCCAGGGAATCCTGAAAAACGTTTCCCTTTCCGGCGGGTTCATCGAATCCCGGCATGCCGCACCACCCAATACCTGGCTCAGCCTCAAAATCTCCCATGACCGGATCGGAACGATCCAGACGGCGGCGCGCAGCCTTCGCGAAGACGCAAGGGGATTCAGTATCCACTTTGCCTGGACGGACCGGACTGCGCTTTCTTCCCTGAGGGATTTCCTGTCGACCATGGGACAACCGATCGGCCCTTCCAAAGAAGAAGCCTCTCTGGAAGGGCCGATCGACTCCCTGATCCGGAAAACATGGGCCTCGTTCGTCCGGAACGCTTCCGGGTCGTTGCTGAACACCATGATCAGCTGGTGTCACAGCGCCTTTTTTTACGATGCGGAGGAAACAGAAAACCCGGAAGACACATTTTATCAGGGAAACAGTCCGGCGATCACGGACGTGTATCGAAAAATCCGGATTTTTGCCCCGACGTCCCTTCCTGTCCTCCTGATGGGAGAAACCGGAACGGGAAAGGAAGTCTTTTCCCGAACCATTCACCACTACAGCGCGCAAAAAGAAGGTCCTTTCATTCCGGTCAACTGCGGGGCCATTCCGGAATCCCTTGCGGAAAGCCTGCTGTTCGGACACGAGAAAGGGAGCTTCACGGGAGCCACCGCGCAGCAGAAAGGATACATCGAGTCCGCCGCCGACGGAACCTTGTTCCTCGACGAAATCGGCGATCTGCCGCTTTCTCTTCAGGTGAAGCTTCTTCGGGTCTTGCAGGAGCGCGTCTTCAACCGGATCGGGTCCCATGTGCAGATCCCTCTGACCTGCCGGATCGTCACCGCGACCAACAAGGACCTGAAAGAAGAAGTCCGCAAGGGCACCTTCCGTCAGGACCTTTTCTACCGTCTGGAAGGGGTTTCCATCTCGATTCCCCCCTTGCGGGAACGCGCCGGTGACCTTTTGCCCCTCGCCCATTTTCTCGTCCAGAAGATTTCCCGAAAGATGGGATTGATCGCCAAAGCCCTGTCTCCCGAAGCGGAACGGCTCATCGAATCCCATCCGTGGAAAGGCAACGTCCGGGAACTGGGAAACGCCCTCCATCGTGCCGTGATCGTCTCCCGCCACATCGAGATCCTGCCGGAAGACCTCGGAGTCGGTCTCCCCTCTTCCGGCAAGGAGCCGTCGGGAAGCCTCCGGGAACGCCGGGAGCGCCACGAAAAGGAAATCCTCTCTTCCTGCCTGCTCCGTCATGGGGGGAACGTCGGAAAGATCGCCGACGAACTGGGAATATCCCGACCGTCTGTCTACAACATGCTGAAAAAACACGCTCTCGAACTTCCGAGCCTATAGGTCTCCCGTCCGGCGAAATTTCTCCTCGAACCACCGGGCGGTCTTTTCGAGACCTTCCCGGAAATAGATCTTGGGGCTGTAGCCCAAAAGATCCCGGGCTTTCGAGATGTCCGCCTGGGACGCCATCGGATCCCCCGCCCGGGGAGGCAGATGACGGACTTCGGGGCGGACGCCGAGAATGTCCGACAGGTTGTCGACCAGCTCCAGGATGCTGAAGCTCGAACCGCATCCGATATTGACCGCTTCTCCGATGCCCCTCGTCGTTTCCATCGCCAGAAGATTCGCCTGCACCACGTTGTCGATGAAGGTAAAATCCCGCGACTGTTCTCCCGTCCCGTTGACGGTGACGGCCTCTCCCTTCAGGATGGCACGCACGAACCGGGGAATGACGGCCGCGTATTCCGAAAGCGGATCCTGTCTGGGGCCGAAAATATTGAAATAGCGAAGCGTCACGGTCTCGAGCCCGAACGTCTTTGTGAAGATCTTTCCGAACAGCTCCTGGGAAAGTTTGCTCAGGGCATACGGGGAAAGGGGGGAAGGCAGAAGAGTTTCCACGCGCGGCATGCCCGGCGTATCGCCGTAAACCGACGAAGACCCGGCAATCACGACCCGGCGCACCCCGGCTTCCTTCGCCTTCCACAACAGGTTCAGTGTGCCATTGACGTTGGCCGTCTGGGTATCGAAAGGATCGGCGATCGACCGGGGAACCGATCCCACCGCCGCCTGATGAAAGACGAAAGCAACGCCTGCCAGCGCCCTTTCGATGTCCGCGAAGCTCCGGACGTCCCCCCGAATGACATCGACAGAACCGGACAAATCGATCAGGTTTTCCTCCTTCCCGGTCGAAAAATTGTCCAGCACCCGAACTTCATGACCCTTTTCGAGAAGGGCCCGGACAAGGTGGGAACCGATAAACCCCGCCCCGCCCGTGACAAGATACCGCATCCGATGCTCCTTTCCGTCGCGCCCGCTTTCACGGAAGGTCGCGACGACAGTGTTTTCAGGCCGGAGAGATCTGCCCCATCCGTCCCCCGTTCAGGTGCGGCAGGAAATCCGATGGACCTTCCGTGCAAACGGACTCTTGAAAAACCCGTCCGCGTTCCGGAAGGATTCCTTCGTTTGCCGTCAGAAGAACCGTGATCCGGTTTTCCTGAAGAATCTCTTCCAGCTGTCCCGCCGGATAGACCGTCGACAGACCGTTCGGACGTCGCATGGAGCCTTCCTGCCGGGAGAGCCATTTGAGCGGGACTCCCCACTTCTTTTCCAGGAGTTCCCCTTCGGACGCCTGCGGAACCCGGATATGCCCGTCCTCGAAGAACACGGCGTTCAGAACCAGGAGACCGCTCGTCAAAAGCCGGATCTCCCGAAGGAGAATCTCAGAACCCTCGTCCCGGGAAAGCCCCAGCGCAAACTCGAGAGATCCGATCTTCTCGATGATCCGGAGGGCGTATTGGCCGGACGACTCGCCGGGAGCCGGCGCGCAGAAACGGATCGTGGATGTCGCATGCATGGCTGCCTCTTCCGTCTTGTACTCCCTACAGGGACACCAGGGAGGGATGCTGAACGTTTTTATAGACGTTCCGGGTGTCGACAATGAGAGGAATCTGGTCCAGAAGCCTCCTGTAGTCGATCCCGGTATGATTCGTCACGACCACGGCGCAGTCGAATTCCGACAGTTTTTCCGGCTTCGAGAGTTCCACGGAGGACAACGTTCTGTCTCCCCACCGGAGCGTCGGGAAATAAGGATCGGAATAGGACAGGACGGCACCCGATTTCTCCAGGAGCGCCATAATGTCCAGGGCCGGAGATTCCCGCAGGTCGTTCACATCTTTCTTGTAGGCCACGCCGACAATCAGGACGCGGGCGTTCCTGAGACATTTGGACTGGTTGTTCAATCCCCAGATAACCCGGTTCGCCACATGGTGCGGCATGAAGCTGTTCACCACGCCCGCCAGTTCGATAAAACGGGCTTCGAAACCGGTCTGGCGCGCTTTCCAGGACAGGTAGTGCGGATCGATCGGAATACAGTGCCCACCCAGTCCCGGTCCCGGATAGAAGGGCATGAAACCGAAAGGCTTGCTGGCCGCGGCATCGATGATCTCCCAGATATTGACGCCCAGGTTGTGGCTCATGAGGGCCAGTTCGTTCACCAGACCGATATTGACGCTCCGGAAAGTGTTTTCCAGAAGCTTGACCATCTCGGCCGATTCCGTGGAGGACACCGGAATGACCCGATCCACGATCGACGCATACAGGAGGGAAGCCAGCCGGGTGCATTCCGGCGTGATGCCGCCGACCACCTTCGGAGTGTTCACGATGTTGTAGGTCGGGTTTCCGGGGTCCACCCGTTCGGGAGAGAAGGCCAGATGAAAATCCTTTCCCACCCGGAAGGTCCCTTCTCCTTCGAGGGCCGGCAACATCATCTCCCGGGTCGTGCCGGGATAGGTCGTGCTTTCCAGAATGATCAGCTGACCGGGACGGCGAAAGGCGACCAGGTTGTCGACGGACTGCATGATGTAGGAGATATCGGGATCCTTGGTTTTGCGAAGCGGGGTCGGCACGCAGATCGACACCGTATCGACTTCGGCGAGACGGGAAAAATCGGCCGTCGCTTCGAGTCTTCTGTTCTGGACGCAGGCCGCGAGCTCCGCCGTGGGAACGTCCGGAATGTACGAGATGCCCCGGTTGATCTGGGCGATCCGTTCGATGTCGAGATCAAAGGCCAGGACGCGAAAGTTCTTCTTTGCGAATTCCAGCGCCAGGGGCAAGCCGACATATCCGCATCCCATAATGCCGACGACTGCCGAACGGGACATGATTTTTTGCTCGAGAGACATGAAACGCTCCAATCCAGAATGGCCCGGAGGCCAGGTTTACTCGACCGTCACGCTCTTCGCAAGATTGCGCGGGCGGTCTACGTCAAGCCCCCTGAAACAGGCCGTATGATAGGCCATAAGCTGAAGGGGCACCGCCGACACAAGCGGAAAGAACAGGGGCGGACAATCCGGAAGGGCCAGGGACATCGAGGACACAGAGGAAAACTCTTCCTGATGGCGCTCGGAGCCGATACTGATCAGAAAAGCCCCCCGTGAAAGAGTTTCCTTCATATTGCTGACCATCTTCAGGATCAGCTTTTCGTCCGGGGAGAGCAGGGAAATCACCGGAGTGCCTTTTTCCACGAGCGCCAGCGGACCGTGTTTCAATTCCCCTCCCGCGTATCCTTCCGCGTGGATATAGGAAATTTCCTTGAGCTTCAGTGCTCCTTCGAGCGCCAGCGGAAAATCGCCCCCCCGCCCCATGAACAGGACGGTCGATACCTCCCCGAGACTGCGGGCGATGTCGATCACTCCGGCGGACAGGGACAACGCCTTGTCGAGAAGCGCCGGAATCTTGAGAAAATCGGACAGGATTTCCTCCCGGGACTTCCCTTCCCGTTCCCGCAACCGGTCGTCGGAAGCCAGATACAGGCCGATCAGGGTCAGAAGGGCGATTTGGGACAGGAAGGTCTTCGTCGCCGCAACCCCGAATTCGGGACCGGCGTCCAGCAGGATCGTGGCGTCGGCTTCCCGGGCGGCCGTGCTTCCTTCCGCGTTGACGAGAGCCAGAGTCGGAACCCCGGCATCCCGGGCCATCCGGAGAGCCGCGAGCGTGTCGGCAGTTTCCCCCGACTGGGTCAGTGCGACCAGAAGGTCGGAAGCGGGATCAAGAACCGGATCCCGGTAGCGGAACTCGGATGCGATGTCGACTTCCACGGGAATGCCCGCCAGAGATTCGATCCGGTATTTGCCGAACAACCCTGCGTGATAAGAGGTCCCGCATCCCACGATCCGGATTCGCCGGACCCCGGAAAGGACCTTTTCGGCGTCGGGGGAAAAACAGACGGACAATCGTTCCTCTTCCCGGCGAATCCGGCTGGCCAGAATCCGGTCGAGCATCGCCGGCTGTTCGCAGATCTCCTTGAACATATAGTGGGAAAATTCCCCTTTTCCATGCACAGCGTACGGATTGCGGCGAATCGGTTCCGGCTTCCGTTCCCGCCTGTCGTCCAGGGACAGGATTTCGAAACGGCCGTCGCAGCGGATCAAGACCATGTCGTCGACTTCCAGAGGAATCATCGAATGGACTTCTCCCGGAAATGCCGTCATGTCCGAAGCGACAAAAACACCATGCGAACAGCTGCCGAGCAGAAGAGGAGCCCCGCGGTGCACCGCAACCAGCGGCTCGGCGGGATCGGCATGGGCCATCAAAAACGAATAGGCCCCTTCCAGAAGAGGGAGTACCGACCGGACCGATTCGGGAAAGGATTTCCCTTCCTCCATCGCCCGATGCACCAGATGGACGATCGTTTCGGTGTCGGTCTCCGAAAAGAAAACCGCCCCCCGGGATTGCAACTCCTCTCGCAAAACCCGTTCGTTTTCGACAATGCCGTTGTGAACGATGTACAAGGGACCCGCAGATTGAGGGTGGGCGTTTTCTTCGGAAACACCGCCATGAGTTGCCCACCGGGTATGTCCGATACCCAATCCGCCGGTGAATGTCTGCCCCGATACCTTCTCTTTCAGGCGGGAAGTGGAGCCGACGGATTTCACCACCCGGGCGCCCCCTCCGTCCATGACCGCCACTCCGGCCGAGTCATACCCGCGATACTCGAGCTGTTCGAGCCCCTTCAAGAGATAAGGAAGAGCGGGAGACAACCCGGCATATCCGATAATTCCGCACATGAGCCAAACCCTCCATTCTGGTTCGGAAGTCTCTAAGCATTTGTCGTGCCAAATGTTATCGATCCCCTTCCGATGTCCGCAGAACAGGAGCTCTCGGAAAAACATTCCGGATCCGGCCAAAACCTGTCACAACTTTTTACAGAAACGACGAAGAGAAAACTTAAATCCCTTGGATTGTTCAATTCTTTTTTTTATTTTTTTGGACTTTTCCACTCAGGATGGAAGATGCGGGAGGAAAAGAAGCGGCGAACAGGCGAGGGGAAACAAGGTTTTCTCGCTTTGGAAATGGCGTCAACCCGCCGAATCGACGGAACCGGAAGTCAAAGAATCGGACAGGGAACCGGAAAACGTGGTCGGAAGGTTGTGCTTCTTGATGAAATGATAGACGGAAGGCTTGGAGACATCGAGTTCCTGCGCCACCTGGGTGATGTTTCCCCGATGGCGGATGAGGCTTTCCAGAACGATCTCCTTTTCGAAGATTTCCCGAAGTTCGCGGAGCGTCGGTTTCTCCTGGGCAGATCGTTCGAGGGGAAGACTCAAATCCTCCTCCCGGATTTCCGTCTTGTCGGCGATGATCGACGCCCGATAGATCACGTTGTGCAGCTCCCGGACATTTCCCGGCCACGAATAGGACTGGAGCGCACGGGCCGCGGAAGGCCCGATCTTGCGGGGCGGAAGGTTCGCGTTCCGGATGATCTTTTCCAGCAGGTACTCCGCCATGGGGAGGACGTCGGACATCCGGTCCCGCAGGGGGGGGATCCGGATCGACAGGCCGTCGAGCCTGTAGAAAAGGTCCTCCCGGAAGGTCCCCCTGAGGACCTCTTCTTTCAGATCCTTGTTGGTCGCGCAGACGATCCGGGCGTTGAAGGGGATCTCCCGGACGGACCCGATCCGGCTGAACTTCTTTTCCTGCAGGACTCTCAGAAGCTTGACCTGCAGGGGAAGCGGAAGCTCGCCGATTTCGTCGAGAAACAGCGTGCCGCCCGAAACGGCTTCGAGGTATCCTGCGTTCTGTGCGTTGGCACCCGAGAAACTTCCCTTTTCGTGGCCGAAAAACAGGCTTTCCGCCAGTTCGAAGGGAACGGCACCGCAGTTGACCGGCAAAAAAGGTCCCGGCCGGGCGGCACCCATCTCGTGACAGAGCCGGGCGAACATTTCCTTTCCGACTCCCGTTTCTCCGAGAAGAAGGATCGGAAGGCCAGACGGAGCGACAATCTGGATTTTCTGGAGGATTGCGTGAATCAGGGAACTGTTGCCCAGAAAAAACCAGTCCTTGCACCAGTCGAACGCCTTGGGAGCGTCGTCCTTTTCCACCACGAGGTTCGAGATCCACTCGATCATGCCGTCGAAGAAATGGGAAGGGGAATGTTCCAGGAAAGAGGACCAGCTCTGACGAAGGAGGCTTTCGACGATACCGCCGTCCGTGAAAGCGCTGTCCGACAAACTGCCGTCGTGTCCCGAAGGCGTGGGCCCCAGAAACTGGAACGAAGCGTCGTTGACGGCAAGGAGTTTTTGCACGTCCGGATCGGCGGGGGCGTAACCCAGGAGAAGCTCCCCGAACCGCCGGAGGTTTTCCCGTTCGATCCAGTTGAAGTGGAGCCCGAACCCCTCTTCGTCCACGCGGGTGACAAACCCCCACGTTTCGATCGCAGTCGGCTTTTCTCCTGTTTCTGGCGTCGACTCGCTTTCCGGGGTCCGTCCGTGGATCCGGAGGCGCACCCATCCGTCGACTCCGGTCCGTCGAAGGGGACGAATAAAGCACCCGGTCAACGAAAGGCTGGTCAGCACACCCTTTCGAAATCCTCCGGTGGTGGCCCGGAAACTGACAGGCACCTCAAGCTTCAGGCGTTCGTGGTGGCGCAAGGCACGCTCCGTTTTTCATGTGTTCCGGAGACGATCCGGATCTCTTTCATTGTATCCTTCAACTTCCGGCGGCGCAGGGTCAGGCCGTCCCCTCCTTCTTAATTATATCGGAAGACATTTCCATCCCAATCCCTACCGAAGTTGGATGACTCAGGCGCACGCCCCTCCTGCAAAAAGAACCGTAAAACACCGAAATGAGGCACTTTGACGTTTCCTGCCGTCCGGACCGCTTGCACCTCCCCCGCCGGTTCCGATATGTTCTGAGAGAGTCGGACGGTGATTTTTGTTCTCCATACCGCCTGCCTGACTATACGAATGTTCCGGCAACAAAGGGAAGATCCGGTTCTCAGCTCACTCTCAGTTTTGCTCCGGAGCCATTTTCCGAAGGATTCGCACGTGTCCGCAACCGATCGAACCGAGACCGACAGATCGTTGATCCTGAAATTCCTGGGACGCCCCGAAATCCGGCTGGGAAGTGCCTGGATGTCCTCCTCCGTTTTCGACAAGGCGGCCACCCTGTTGACCTGGCTGACCGTTTCCGGAGGATACCGGTCCCGCTCCGAAATTTCGTCCCTCTTGTGGCCTTCCCTTCCGGAAAGTCGCGGAAGGGCCAACCTGAGCCAGCTCCTTCTCGTCGTCTCCCGGCGATCGGAAGGCCGTTCTCCCGTCGAGAAGAACCGGGACGCCCTGCGGGTGTTCCTGCCGCCCGGAAACGATGGCGAAAGCCCGGTAGACGTTCTCCGGTTTCTTTCGGATCTCCCGCCTCCCGGTTGCTCCATCCTCCACTCTCCCGCGCGGTGCGTCCGGTGCCGGGAACGGATCCTCTCCCGCCTGGCCCTCTACCAGGGAGAGTTTCTTCAGGGAGAGCCTCTCCCGGACACCCTGCCCTTTCGCATCTGGGTCGAGGAAACCCGCAAGAACCTTGCAGACCGCAAACGCGCACTCGAACGTCTGCTTGCCGGTCAAGCCCCACCGGTCCCTCTGACGTCACCGCCGAAAATCTCTCGGGAGTGGAGACCTCTGACGATCCTCTGCGTCCTGGTCCAGGGAAGCACAAATCTTCCGGCCGACGACGTTCTGGACGTCATCGAACCCTGGAGACGAAACGCGGAAGACCTTGTCCGAAGCCGGGGAGGAGAGCTGGCAACATTCCGGAAGCCGGGTCTTCTGGCTTACTTCGGTTATCCCGCAGCCCGGGAAGAGGATGCACGGATGGGGGCGACCTGCGCCCTGGAGGTCCTGGAGTCCTTCTCCCGTTTCCCTTTCCTCGGAAATCTCGAGATCCGGGCGGTGGTTCATTCCGGACCGGCGGCTTGCGATCTGTTCCGGGACATCCCCGATGCGACGGGCGAACGGACCGACGAAGCGGTCCTGCTGGCCCGCCAGGCGCCCGCCGGACGAACGGTGGCGAGTGAAATGACCATGGCTCTTCTGAATTCGGGCTTCCGGACAACAATTGGGGGAAGCGGGGCTCTGCCTCAGGGAGAGTCCCTCCTTCTGTATCCGCTGTATCCGCTGGAACCGGAACCGGACGTTTCTCCGGCCAGCCAGGTTCTGATCGGTCGCAGCCGGGAACGGAAGCGGCTTCTGGAAACGTGGGAAAAAGCGGCGACAGGCGAACGGCAATCTGTCTGGATCACGGGCGAACCGGGAATCGGAAAATCCGCCCTGAAAAACGCTTTTCTCCGATCCGTCCGAAGACACCGCAGACCGCCCGACTGTATCCACGAACTGTCGTGCCTCCCCGAATCCCGGGATACCCCCTGGTTTCCCCTCCGACGATTCCTCCGGAAAAACCCCGATGCAATGCGGACGGCACCGTCCGGCCTCCGGCCGGAAGAGCGGCCCTTTCCCTTCGAAGACATTTGTCCGGACATGTCCGGACATGAAGAACAAAAAACGACCCGGCCGACCCCGGAAGACCGCCGACGGAAAACCGAACAGGTCTTCTTCGATATTCTCCTGGGTTCCGGTCAGACCGGCCCGCTTCTCGTCATCGTCGAAGATGTGCACTGGGCGGACCACGCGACCCTCGCCCTTCTCCGGAAGATGCTCGACCGCCAGACGGCCCTCCCGACGATGCTCCTTCTGACCTGCCGTTCGGGAAGACTTCCGGACCTCCTTCCGACTCCGGCAGCAGAAAACTGCCTTGAACTTCTGCCGCTCGACCGGCAACAAAGCCGGATCCTCGTGGAACAGACGGTGTCGCAATTGCCGCCGAAACGTCTTCAAAGCGTTCTGGACCTGGGAGACGGGATCCCGCTTTATCTCCGCGAACTGGCGATGGCCGGAAAAAACGAGGACCTCCCCCTGGACGGCTTTGTCCCCTCGGGACTGCAGGGTCTGATGGCATCCCGGATCGACCTTCTCGGCGACCTCCGGGAACTCGCGCGAACCGCGGCCTGCATAGGACAGAGCGTTCCCTTCGAACTTCTGACGGAAGTCGGAGTCGAAGGCTGGGACAAAAGCCAGATTCGTTCCGGCATTGACACCCTGCTCGAACGGGGCATCGTGGAAAAAGACGCGGAAAACCCTCCGGCGTTCGTCTTTCATCATTCTCTCCTGAGGGAAGCCCTGATCGCTTCCCTCCCTCCGCAGTTACTCCGGAAGACGCATGCCCGGATTGCCGATGTCCTCCGCGAGCGCTTCGGGGAATGGATCGCCCGGGAACCGGAAGTGCTGGCGGGACATCTCGCCGAGTCCGCAAACTACGACGAAGCGATCCAGACATGGATCGAGGCTTCGGAAAAAGCTGCGGCCCGGGGATACCCCGAACACGCCCGGGAACATCTCGGATACGCTCTGCGGCTTGTTCCCGAGATTCGGGACCCTTTCCAAAGGGACGAGAGGGAACGGGCGATCCTGACCGCCCTCGGGCATGCTTCCTGGGTCACGCATGGCGTCGGATCGGACTATGTCCGGGACATCTACGAACGGCGGGACGCGATTTCCGGGGCACTGGAGATTTCGACAAAGACGTTTCCCGTCGTTTACAGCCTCTGGGCCAACACGAACGCCCGCTACGGTCCTCTGGAATCCGGAAAGTTCCGGGACCGGCTGGAAGAAGCCCGTCAATTGCCGGACCTTTCCTCCACAGACGCTTGCCAGATCGAATTCGCCCTGGGGGAGGACGCTTTCTGGAGAGGTCGCCTGGAGGAAGCCGGACGATATTTTGAAGCATGTCTCGAACGGCGAAGGGCTTCCGGCTCTTCCCCTCCCTCGTTTTTTACCCTTTATGGCGATGACAGCGCCGTCCAGAGTCTTTCGAGCCTCTCCCTCGTCCGATGGCAACAGGGCCTCTCCCGGACTGCCCTCTCCCTCGTCCGGCAGGCGTCCGGACTCGCCCGGGAGATCTCCCATCCCGGGTCCATCGCGTGCGCGCTCAATTACGAACTCTTCCTGCACCTTTTCCGGAACGAGCCGGAAACGGTCCTGGAAGTGGCGAAAAGGGCGGAAATCTGGGCCGAGCGACACGGATTCCATCAGTGGAAGATTCTGGCCCTTCTGGCCCGGGGCTGGGCCCAGGCGAATCGGGAAGGCTACCGGCTCGCCCGGGAGATCGGTGCGGCTGTCCGGGATACCGTTCCCGGCCTGTCGTCGGTCCCCTCGCTCATCGTGGCGGAAGCGGCTCTTCGCGCCGGCTTGCCCGACGAAGCGCTCCACGGGATTGTCGATGCCCGGGAAGATGCCGACGAAAAAGGTGTGCGGCTGTTTTACCCGGAGTTTTTCCGTCTGGAAGGGGAGGCCCGTCGTCTGCGGACCCCTTCGGACGGGTCAACGGTCAAACGTCTCTTTACGGAGGCGATCGGGATTGCCAGAAACGCGGGAGCCCCCATGCTTTCCCTGAAGGCCCTCCTCTCTTTTCTCCGAGCCTTTCCCGGCGAGGCCGTCCCTTCGCCCGACGTTCTCGACACATTTCCCCGCGGAGAGGACTGTCCGGAGCTCCAGCAGGCCTTTCTCCTCGCCGGACGTCCCACACCCTCCCGGATCCCCGCCTCTACCTGAGGAATCTGGCCCGTTTCTTGCTTTATACTTTTCCGGTTTTATCGAGTTTTCTTCCTGTGCCGGGGCGAGATGCATCTCTCCGATTCCGGCCATTTCGCGAGGTACCCAATGAAGATTCTCGTCACCGGAGCCGCCGGGTTCATCGGTTCGACGCTGGCTTCCCGACTTCTTCGGGAGGGGCACAGCGTCGTCGGCCTGGACAATCTGAACGACTATTACGAAGTCTCCCTGAAGGAAGCCCGTCTGGCCCGTCTTCTGGCCCACGAGAGATTCACGTTCCACCGGCTCGACATCGTGGACCGGAAGGGAGTTCTCGATCTCTTCCAGAGGGAGGGATTCCCGGCGGTCTACCACCTGGCGGCCCAGGTCGGCGTCCGTTACGCCCTGGAAAATCCGTTCGCCTACATCGACACCAACCTGTCGGGTTTCGGAAACGTTCTCGAGGGGGCCCTCCGTGCAAAGACACGGCATCTGGTCTACGCGTCGTCGAGTTCGGTCTACGGAGCGAACACCCGACAGCCCTTTTCGGAGCATCATTCGACCGAGCATCCGATCTCCCTGTACGCCGCGACAAAGAAAGCCAATGAGCTCATGGCCCACAGCTACGCGCACATCCACGGCCTGCCGGTGACGGGCCTCCGCTTCTTCACGGTGTATGGCCCCTGGGGTCGTCCCGACATGGCTCTCTTCAAGTTCGCCCGGCTGATCGTCGAAGGCAAGACGATCCCCGTCTATGGAGAAGGAAAAATGATCCGGGACTTCACGTTCGTCGACGACATCGTGGAAAGCCTGGTCCGTCTTCTGGAAAAATCGCCCGCCCCTTCTCCGAAGTGGGACGCGATCGCGGCGGATCCGGCCACCAGCCACGCCCCTTACCGGATCTACAACATCGGGAACAGGAATCCGGTCCCTCTCATGCGCTACATTGAAGTTCTGGAAGAGTGCCTGGAGCGGAAAGCCGCAAAGGAGTTCCTCCCGGTCCAGCCGGGCGACATGACCTCCACCTGGGCGGATACAACGGAGCTCGAAGCCCTGACCGGCTTCACCCCGAACACCTCCATCGAAACCGGGATCCGCCGGTTCGTGGACTGGTACCGGGACTATTACAAGGTTCCGTCCGGACGGACGCCCTGACAAATCGCGAAATCAAACCATTCAAACCATGGGGGCGTTTCCGGACGGACATTCCCCGACACGAGGAGAAAACAGGATGGATCTGGATGTACTGGTGGTGGGTGCCGGCTTCGCCGGCAGCGTGGTGGCCGAGCGTCTGGCCAGCGCGGGACGCAGGGTGCACGTCATCGACCGTCGGAGCCACATCGCGGGAAACGCCTTCGACGAAAACGACGGGCTGGGGATCCTCGTCCACCGCTACGGACCGCACATCTTCCACACGAACTCGGACGAGGTGTTCGCGTACCTCTCCCGCTTTACCGACTGGCGTCCCTACGAACACCGGGTGCTGGCCTCGGTCGACGGGAAGCTCCTGCCGATCCCGATCAATCTGGACACGGTCAACCGCCTTTACGGACTTCATCTCGACGAGGACGGACTGAAAGACTATTTCGAAACGGTCCGGGAACCCCGCGAAACCATCCGGACCAGCGAGGACGTCATCGTCAACACGGTCGGCTGGGACCTTTACCGGAAGTTCTACCAGGGATACACCAGAAAGCAGTGGGGACTGGACCCCTCTGAACTGTTCGCAAGCGTCGCCTCCCGGGTTCCCGTCCGCACCAACCGGGACGACCGCTATTTTACCGACACCCACCAGGCGATGCCGAAAGACGGCTATACCCCCATGTTCGCCCGCATTCTCGACCATCCGGACATTTCGGTCGAACTGGGGCGGGATTTCCGGGAGATCCGGGGAAAAGTCCCGGCCCGGCATATCGTGTACACCGGCCCCGTCGACGAGTATTTCGACCATTGCTTCGGAAAGCTGCCCTACCGTAGCCTGCGGTTCGAGCACGAACAGCTCCCCGGCACGGAGCGCTTCCAGCCGGTGGGAACGGTCAATTACCCGAACGACCACGCCTATACCCGCATCACGGAGTTCCGGCATCTGACCGGACAGATCGCTTCCGGAACGTCCATCGTCCGGGAATACCCCCAGGCGCAGGGCGACCCCTACTACCCGATCCCGCGTCCGGAAAACGACGTCCTGTTCAAGAAGTACCAGGCGCTGGCCCAGCAGGAAAAGGGCGTCACGTTCGTGGGACGTCTCGCCCAGTACCGTTACTACAACATGGATCAGGTCGTGGGCGCCGCCCTTTCGGTCGCAAAAAAAATCCTGGGAACCGAGGAGGCCTGACGGAAGATCCGGCCCCATCCTTCGGCTTCGGTGGGCGATGCCGCCCCCGAAGGGCCTGCGGGCGGGCTCTTTGAACCTCCCCTCCCTGAAGGAAGGGGATTCCCATTCTTACGCTGACACCCGGTCTTTGTCGGGTGCGCCGTGTACTGGGTTTAGGGCGGGTTCATACAGCCCGCCCGGGGAAGCCTCAAGAATCCCCGGGCTGCACGCACGGACGCCGGAGACGAGTAGCGAGGCATAAGCCCCTTCCCAGTCCCGGACGT
>JAKAYA010000010.1 GCA_021826965.1 Nitrospirota bacterium | reverse complement strand
TGGGAGACGTAAACCTTGCCCGTCTTGGGATTCTTGGTCTTTGCGGTCCGAATGAACATGAAAAGAGTGTAGCGGAAAGGTTCTATCATGTAAAGCGTTAAACATTAAAAAATTAGGTTGCTTTTTCATGAAATCAAAAACCCGATCTTTCCTTATCAACCACTTAGCCCTGTGGAAAAGTCGAATTCAGGAAAAATCAGGCTCAAAAATCGAAAAATGGGCTAAGGGGGGCGGAACACGCCCGGTTCGTTTGTGGCCGGAACACTTCGCAGGAACCCGGGTCGGAGGTTACGGAACCACCGAAGCGGCTGAGGCAGACGCTGGAATCCCCTTTCTTTGGTCTCAAGACACGAGCGAAGCGAACGGAAGAGGAAGATGTCAACGTATTTTCCGGAAAATGGTGGAGGAGTTTTTCAAGGGGATAAGATGGATTGTCCTGGAGATGGTACACCGTCGTCTGGGCAGGACCAATTTTTCAGTTTGAATACGGAAGCGGCAATTCCTCTTGTCAAAGATCGGACTGTTTGTTATAGTGATATCACTCTATGAGGGTGAGTGCTAAAGCACTCCCAAGAGACATTCATTTTCGAAGCAGGGAGGTTTTTCGCATGAAGTTCAAGCCATTGAAGGACCGCGTTTTTGTAAGCTATTCCGCGGAAGCAGAAAAGACACAGGGAGGTCTTTACATTCCTGATGCAGCCAAGGAAAAGCCCCAGAAAGGGAAAATCGAAAGCGTCGGCGACGATGTGAAGTCGGTGAAAGTCGGCGACTCCATTCTGTTCGACAAGTATTCCGGATCCAAGATTACCATGGACGGGACTGAGTATCTGATCTTGAAAGAAGAAGACATTCTGGGTGTTTTTGTCGCCTGATTTTCTTGAGAACATGTCATAATCTGGTTGACGTTTTTCTTATTTTGGAGGTGTTTGTACCATGGCTAAGCAAATGAGCTACAGTGAAAGTGCACGGTCCTCAATTCTTAAGGGTGTGACAGCGCTGGCCGATGCGGTAAAGGTTACACTTGGTCCCAAGGGACGCAATGCTGTCATTGAAAAGAAATTTGGTGCCCCGACGATCACCAAAGATGGTGTTACGGTGGCCAAGGAAATCGAACTGAAGGATCCTTATGAGAACATGGGCGCCCAGCTTGTCAAGGAGGTTGCTTCCAAGACGAGCGATATCGCCGGTGACGGAACGACAACTGCAACGGTTTTGGCTCATGCCATCTATCGTGAAGGTGTCAAGAACGTTTCCGCCGGTTCGAACGCCATGGAATTGAAGCGTGGAATCGATGTTGCCGTGACTGCTATCATCAATGAGCTCAAGAAGATGAGCAAACCTTGTCAGGACAAGAAGGAAATTGCCCAGATTGCTACAATTTCCGCCAATAATGACGCCGAAATCGGCCGCTTGATTGCAGATGCGATGGACAAGGTCGGCAAGGACGGGGTCATTACGGTCGAAGAAGCCAAAAGCATGACCACCTCCCTCGACGTTGTGGAGGGGATGCAGTTCGATCGTGGTTATATCTCCCCCTATTTCGTTACCGATCAGGAGAGGATGGAAGTTGTTCTCGACAGCCCCTACATCCTGATTCATGAAAAGAAAATCAGCAGCATGAAAGATCTTCTTCCGATTCTCGAGCAGACCGCAAAAATGGGCAAGCCCATCCTCATCATTGCGGAAGAAGTTGAAGGAGAAGCTCTTGCGACCCTCGTCGTCAACAAACTTCGCGGAACTCTGCAAGTTGCTGCCGTCAAGGCCCCCGGATTTGGCGATCGCCGCAAGGCAATGCTGGAAGATATCGCGATTTTGACGGGTGGTCAGATGATTGCGGAAGATCTGGGGTTGAAGCTTGAAAACCTGAAGCTTTCCGATCTCGGACGGGCAAAGCGTGTCAGCATCGACAAAGACAATACGACGATTGTCGAAGGTGCTGGGGAACATGCCAAGATTCAGGCTCGCGTGAAGCAGATCAAGGCTCAGATCGAAGAATCGACCTCGGATTACGACAGAGAGAAGTTGCAGGAAAGACTTGCGAAAATCGTTGGCGGTGTTGCCGTCATCAACGTTGGTGCTGCAACCGAGACCGAAATGAAGGAAAAGAAAGCGCGTGTCGAGGATGCTCTCCATGCGACAAAGGCGGCGGTGGAAGAAGGGATCGTTCCTGGTGGCGGTGTTACGCTGCTTCGGAGTTCCGCCGTTCTCGATACTCTCAAAGTCGAAGGCGATCAGAAAGTCGGGATCAACATCATTCGTCGGGCGCTGGAAGAGCCTTTGCGCCAGATTGCCCAGAACGCCGGACTCGAAGGTTCGGTCGTCGTCCAGAAAGTCAAGTCGGAGAAAGGGACAATGGGCTTCGACGCTGCCACTGAAACCTATGTGGACATGATTCAGGCCGGTATCATCGATCCGACGAAAGTGACCAGGTCCGCCCTTCAGAACGCCGCCTCAGTGGCGTCTCTGATGCTGACGACCGAAGTCATGATTGCGGATATCCCGGAGAAAGAGCCCAAGGCTCCCGCAATGCCGGGCGGTGGTATGGGAGATATGTACTAATTCTCTCCTCCTCGTCTGAAAAAAGGGGGCCTTGTGCCCCCTTTTTTATTGACAGGATTAAAGTGGCCACCTTAAGATTAAGTTCTGAATAGAAGGAATATCGTTCGCTGGATTCAGTATAAAGGAGTTCATCTATGGCTGGTAATGTAATTGAAGTGAATTCTCCGGAGTGGGAAAAGTCCGTTTTGGGTGCCGGAGGTCTTGTCATGGTCGATTTTTGGGCGCCGTGGTGTGGTCCATGCCGGACTGTCGCCCCGATCGTCGAAGAGTTGTCCGAAGAATACAAGGGAAAAGTCTCGTTTATGAAGCTCAACACGGATGACAATCAGGAAATTGCAGTCAAATATCAGGTGATGGGCATCCCGACTCTGATGTTCTTCAAGGACGGCAAGATCGTCGATAAAATCGTCGGAGCACAAAGCAAAAAGAACTTCAAAGATAAGATTGATTCTCTTCTTAAATCCTGAAAAGCCCATCTTCCAGGGGTTCCGGGATCATTTTATTATACTGTACGGATTCCGGAACCTTTTCTATCCGCAAGTTATCAAAAGACATGATGATGGCGCTTCCTGGATTGAACACATTGCAAGGGCCGATCGGAGGGATATGTGCTCCTTCACCTGAAAATCGCGAATTTGGCCACTTTCAGGGAACTGGTCCTTGATTTCTTTCCGGGGCTGACCTGTGTGACCGGCGAAACGGGAAGCGGAAAGTCTCTTTTTGTAGATGCCCTTTCATTCCTTTCCGGTCAAAAGAATCGACTTCTGTTTGTTCCCCATGGGAAGCAGGAAGGTGTGGTGGAGGCGATTTTTTCTCCCTCCCGAAGATTACCCTCCTTCCTCGAGGGCATGCTGGTCCCCGGGGACGATTGGGTTATCCGGCGCACATTGCTTTTAAATGGACGCACCCGACAGCAAATAAACGGAAACAACATTACCCAAAGTCAGCTCCAAGAGCTGGGCCCCCATCTTATGGATCTGGTTGGTCAAGGGGAAGGTTTTCGACTTCAGAACCCTCGTACCCATGCCGAATATCTCGATGCATACGGAGACACTGTTTCCCTTCTGGAAAATTATAAGAAACACCGGAATGCTTATCTGGAGAAGAAGAGGTTTCTGGCCGAAACGGAGAAGCAGTGGTCCGACCGGGAGCGTCTCCGGGAAAGGACTCGTGAAATCATTGAAGACAAAGAGTCTTTAGCCCCCCGTCCGGAGGAGTGGGAATCTCTTCAGGCGACTCTTTCCGTACAGCTTCATACCCAGGACCTGATGGAAGCAGCCGGTTCTGTCTACGACCATTTATATGCGGATGAAGACAGTATTCTGGGAAGACTCCGAAAAATGTCCCAGGACCTGGATCGCCTGAAACTTCATGATTCCCGGCTTGAAGAGATCTCCTTTCCGTTGTCGGAAGCCTATACGCTTTTGAGAGACTGTGCGGAAGGGAGTCGCGTTTATTTGGAAGGACTGGAGCACGATCCGGATGTTTTGGGCCAAACGGAAGCACGGATCCATGAATTTCAGCGTCTTGCACGGAAGTATGACGTCGTTCCTGAAGATTTGGCCGATTTTTTTGAACAGAATGCCAAAGAGGCTTTGGATGACAGTCCGGACCATTTGCAAATACTCCGGGATGCGGTGGATCAAGCTGCTGAATCTCTTTGGGAAATCCAGCGGTCATTGTCGGAAAAAAGACGGACTGCTGCCTCTCTTCTCAGCCAGGACGTGACCGGAAAGCTTCCGAGACTGAGACTTGAGAAATCATTGTTTTCCGTCAGGATTTTTCCACTGGAAGAGGAATTTCCCGCGGAGGGCGGAGAAGAAGTCCGTTTTTACTTTACTGCAAACCCGGACCTGCCCCCGAAGCCACTCGACCTGGTTGCTTCCGGAGGTGAGCTTTCAAGGATCCTGCTTGTTCTGAAACAGATTCTGGCTGAGAAAGATGCTGTGGAAACATTGATTTTTGACGAGGTCGACTCTGGTATCGGCGGTGAAGTGGGTGAGACGGTCGGGGACATTCTGTCTGAGATTGCCGTAACGAGGCAAGTCATAGCGATTACGCATCTCCATCAGGTCGCTCGAAAAGCGGGGGCACACCTGGTCATCCGGAAAGAACAGAAGGACGATGTCACGGAGTCGATGGTGGCGATGGCCGAAGGGGAGCGGAGAGTGTCGGAAATTGCCCGTATGCTGGGCGGCAGCGAACTGGCGCCATCGACCATGACCCTTGCCCGGGAACTTCTTCTATCGGGTATTCCCAACGTTTCTGAAACGTCCTCTGAAACGGAGAATCCTTCGAAAAAGGCGTAGGCGGGATCGCTTGCGGCGTTGAGTCAAAGGTCCTCGTGATTCAAGGATGCGTTTGTATTGTCCGCAGGATTTCCTGAACGTCTCTTCCAAATCGTTCAATATCGGACCGCCGGAAAGCATCCTGGGCGTCCTGGGCTAATTCGTGCAGACGAGCCCACCGTGTCGACCCGGAAGACTTTCGAGTTGTCCTGGCAAGTCCAGGTATTGCCTTTTCCTTTCCTTGCGTTTCTCCATTTCCCTGAAACAGCGCTTCCAGTGCCTCGGCCAGAGTCTTTCTCATGACAACACGATCTCCCATCGCCAGGATTACGCGGCGAAGCTCAGGGAGAGCCCCCGGACTTGTCGCTTCCAGGTAAAGAGGTTCCACATACAGAAGTGTATTCGCAATGGGAATGATCAGGAGGGTTCCGCGGACGACATGGGACCCCATCTGGTTCCAGAGGGTCAGCTGTTTCGAAATAGGGCCTCTCTGGTCGATTCGGGCTTCGATCTGGTCCGGGCCGTAAATCAGCCTTTCTTTGGCAAACGTATAGGCGATCATCTCTCCCAGATGGTCGCCGTCGGACCGGCCAACGAGCCACGCGGAAAGGTTCTGGCGATGTGCGGGGGTGTAGGGAAGCATCATGACGTATTCTTCGGACTGCTCACCGGGAAGTTTCATGATCGAATAGTAAGGCGACATGACCTGGTCGTTCCGGCGTGGCAAGGACCAGAGATCTTCCTTGTTAAAGAACGTGTGGGGACTGGTCATGTGGTAAAGCTCGTTGACTCGCGCCATGATCGAGAAAATGGCCGGAGGAAATCGCAGATGGGTCCGGATATCCGCGGGCATTTCGGAGAGAGGACGGTAGAGAGAGGGGGATATTTTGCGGTACGTTCCGAGAATAGGGTCGGACGGATCCGTTACGTAAAACGTCGGGAATCCGTTCTTGGGGTCGATCAGGATTTTGACCGGATTCCGGATGTAATTGAAGCGATGGGGCCATGTGACAAGGGCCGGAAAATGACCTCTGTTAAAGGAAGAAAAGGGGTTTATCAGCGCTTGGGGACCTGGAACGGAAGTCGCATAGGGATAGTGGCTGGAAGTGGTATAGGCATCCATCATCCATAAGAGGCGGCCTGTGCTGGTAATAATGGGGACCGGGTCGGGATCCAGCGTCAGATACGGGGCCAGCCTGTGCACGATATCATAAATATTCCGGTGATAAAGAATACGGCTGTTGGAAGTAATGGCATTGGAAAGAAAGATCTTCAACGTACCGAAAGCATATGAATACAACAACCTTCTGGCGGTGTTCTTCAGTCGTACGCCTCCGGACCCCGAATAATGGTTGTAAATGTTATGGCTTCCCTTGGGGTAATCAAACTCACCGACTTGGGTGTTGACGACGGCATAGGGTGTCGACTGGTCTCCGTAATAAATGCGGGAGTGTTCAAGACGCATGTTTTCACGGGTCTGGGGAGGGATGTTCTTTATCCAGAAGGAAGGGAGCCCTTCAGATGTGACCCGGTTGACAGGGGTCATGATGAGGCCATGTCCGTGCGTGTAGGCCAGGTGGAGGTTGATCCAGTTCGGGGAAGGCAGATTCCCGTAAGACAATTCGCGGGGAGCGACCAGGACTTGTCGAACGGATCCGTCCAGCGGATAACGATCGGGAGCCAGAAGAGGGAACTGGTAATATGTCCGGATTTGCTGGAGTTGTCGAACAGTTGTCAGGAGAGGTCGGTGGTCCCATAGGCGGATGTTTCGGATCGTGGCATTGTTGGATTCGACGTCGGACCGTGTCAGGCCGTCCAGGCGGGGGATATGTTTGATGGTGATCCGGTTGAGTCGGTAAGCCTTTCTCGTCCAGAAAATATTTTTTGCCAGATACGGTTTTTCGTAATGAAATTGATCTGGCAGGACGATGAACCTTTCGACCATGGCCGGTACGACGGAAAGGCCGAAAAAGGCGAAAACCAGGGCGAGGAGGCTCAGGGAAAACGGATGATAGGGTGACCCCCGCTTGATCAGGAAGAAGAAAGTCAGGGAGACGAGGACCAGGAGGACTTCAAGTATCATCATGGCCGGCATGGTGGCATGCATGACGGAGAACCCCGGCCCGGAAATCAGATCGCCGTTTTCGAATAGCAGACGATAGCGCGACAGTTCGACCTGGAATGCCAACGCCAGCGCGATCATGCCAAACAGGGGAAAGATCCTGGCGCGGTAGCGGGGAGTGATGGAGAGCGCGTTCCTGTCGAAGGACCATGAATTGTTCAGCTTCCCCAGTGCGACTGACAAAATGGCGGCGAAGATGAGGGAAGGAATGAGGAGGGAAAAAAGGTCTTCCAGCAGAGGGAGTCGAAACAGATAAAATGTGATGTCGTGATGAAAAATGGGATCGGTAACGCCGGACGGAACAGGGCGAAGGGCGGCAAGGAGCCTGTAGTTCCATCCGGGGGACGCGTAATGGTCACCGATGAAGATGGAAATGATGAAAAGGAAGATGGCAACAACTTTTCGGACTGTCTGGAAGGGGATTGCCCGGATGTTTCCGCCCTGTCCAAAGAGGATCATGTCTGGTTGAGGGGGGACGGAAAAGAGACCCGACAGGGAAACGAGGAAAAAGATCCCGGCCGAGAGGACGGCCAGGATGATTTTGGGAAAGAGGTAGAGCCAGAAGAGATCCGGATGATGGACGGAGCGGTACCAGAGATAGTCTGTTTCAAGATCCATCAGATCTTGCGTGGAAAACAGGATGAGTGAGAAAACGCCGAGAAAAATCCAGGGAGCTTTAATGCTCATGACAATTTTTCCTTCTGTTCCGGAAGCAGTCATTGGGGCTAAAAACGCTGTCAGGGCCTTCGAAAAACGGTTGGTGGATGCTTCAATTGGTCAAACGGTGTCCGGGAAAAACCCGGAGACGATGTTGAATCCTGCCGGTGGAAAGCCGGAAGGCGTCCAGTGGATTCCGATTTTTTCAGAACGAGGTCAGACTGACTCGACCACTTTGATCTTTGCATTCGACGGATCCAGACCATCCAGCGTGGCTCCCGTTCCCCGCATTGTGCAAAGAAAATCCAGAATGTCCTGTGTAATCTGTTCCCCCGGGATCAGAAGCGGAATTCCGGGCGGATAAACGGTCACGATATCGGCGGACAGGCGTCCTTCGGCTTCCTCGAGAGGGACTTGGACGTGAGGGGAGAAAAAAGCGTCCCGGGGGGAAATCCTCTCCGGGTTCAGGGCGTAGGGTTTCTGGAATTCCGCCGGAAACGTTGGTGAGGCGGGACGGGAGGATTGTCCGGCAATCTTTTCCAGCGAAGCCACCAGCCTGTCGATATCGTCCCGGTGGTCGCCGATGCTGACGATAACAAGGATATGCATCAGGTCTGCCATTTCCACCTGAATTCCGAACTCCTGGTTGAGCTTCTGGGATACCTGGTAGCCGGTCATTCCCAATCCTGCCACGCCGATCGTCAGCTTTGTCTCGTCCAGATCGTTGTCTCCCGAGGATAGAGAGCGAACCTCCATACGGTCGATACAGGACAGTCCCGGAATCTTGCGGATCCTGTCCCGGCCGCGTTTGGCAAGGTCGATCGCTTTTCCCAGAAGCTTCCTTCCTTCGGTTGCCATTTGCATCCTAGCCAGATCCAGGGAAGCCATCAGGATATAGGAAGGACTTGTGGTCTGAAGATAACGAAGAGTTGAGGACAGCCTTCCCTGATCGATTCGGGCATTCCTGGCATGCAGGATGGAGGCCTGGGTCATTCCCCCGATAATTTTGTGGGTGGACTGAACACAGAGATCGACCCCGGCTGTCATAGCGCTCATGGGAAGGTCATCGTGGAAATGGAGATGGGGACCGTGTGCTTCGTCGAGCAGGACGCGGATGCCTCTCCTGTGCGCTTCCCGAGTCACCTGGAGAAGGTTCAGGGTGACCCCGTAGTAGTTGGGGGAAGTCAGAAACAGGGTTCGGACCTCGGGGTGGGCATCCATGGAGGCAAGGATCGATTCCGTCTGGTCGTTCAACAGCAGGGAGGTTTTCCTGTTCTCCTGGAGGGGGATGAAGATGGGTTTTGCATCTGCCATGATCATGCCGGAAACGGCCGATTTGTGCAGGATTCGGGTTGTCAGGAAGGATTCGCCGGGTTGAAGGCAGGACAGGATCATCGCCTGGTTTCCTCCCGACGTTCCGTTGACAAGGAAGTAGGACTGGTCCGCGTCGTAGATGTCAGCCGCAAGCTCTTGTGCTTCACGGATAACGCCCCGGGGTTTCTGAAGGGAATCGACTTCGTCGAGGCATGTCAGGTCAATGGAGAAGACCTTGGGTCCGACAAACTTCCGGAAACGTGTCGAAATGCCCTTTCCACTCTTGTGTCCTGGCGTGTGGAAAGAAACCTTCCGGCTTTCCGCCAAGGCGACCATGGCATCAAAAAGAGGCGTCCGGTTATGGTCCAGGGGTGACATTGTCCGGACGGTCAGTGGTAGGTGAAAAGGGGTTGATTGTCTTCGATGATGATTTTTGAAGCGTCCAGTTCTTTGCGGATATGTTTGGGAAGCCCGAACATGCCCTGATGCGTCAGGCCGTCATAATAGGCCAGGGAGCCTGAAATCCGGTCGCTGATGAAGCGGTTGACATTCTCTTGCGTGAATTTCCGGGGATCGTCTCCCTTCGATGCGATCGCAAATCCCCAGGGGAGACCAAAGGAAGGCACGAAGGTCTGGTACGGAGCCACAACCGGAAAAACCGATTTCAATGTCTGGTAGACTGCGGAAAAGTTCAGCAGATAGGGAATTGCGGACGTTCCAGCCTGCAGGGAAAGGGTTCCTTTGGGAGAGAGGCGTCCGAGGGCCATCTGGTAAAATTCCCGGGTATAGAGAAGATACGCAGGTCCTTCCTCGACCGGTTCGGAAAGATCCGTGATGATCACGTCGAAAACTTCGTCCGTGTCTTCCAGATATTTTCTGGCATCGGTCGAGATGATCCTGGCCCGCTTGTCATCGAATGCTCCCTGGCTCCAGGAAGGGAGATGTCTTTTGCATTGCTCGATGACTTGATCGTCGATATCGACCATGACGGCTTTCTGAACGGTTTTGTGCCGCAGGACTTCCCGGAGTGTCGCGCCTTCCCCCCCTCCAATGACGAGAACATTTTTGGGTTCAGGGTGGGTCAGCATGACCGGGTGGACAAGCGTTTCATGGTAGATGAATTCGTCGACGGAAGAAGCCTGCATCTTGTCGTCCAGTATCAGACACGTCCCGAAAGCGCCGGAACGGACGATGTCCATCTTCTGGAACTTGGTCTGTGTCGATACAAGTATTTCGGTAATCCCATGCATGTGGCCAAGAAACGGCGACGAATATTCAATATACCACTTCGAAGTCCTTGGAGCGCTCATCAGACGGGGATTTTCCTTTCTCTTCCGGGGATGTTTCCATTTCGTCCCCTGGTGTCTTGTGGGGGACCTTTTCGTTCTGGATCCCAATAATGCCGCGTTTGACTTCGTGAATGCTGGGATTGTTCGACAGGAACTTCTTGGCCAGGTGAAGGGCAGCCACTTCTGGTCTCAGTGTGTCCCCGCATGTGAAAATGTCGACAGCTGCATAGCGGTATTCCGGCCAGGTGTGGATGGCCAGGTGCGATTCGGCGATGACGACTACGCCGCTGACGCCAAAGGGGCTGAATTCATGAAAGCGTTCGTCAACAATGGTTGCTTTTGCTTCAAGTGCGGCATCCAGCATGGCTTGGCGGATAAAGGAAACATCATTGAGTTTTTCGTTTTGACAATCCTTCAATTCGACAAGGAGGTGGGTTCCCAATGCGTGCACTCTTTTTGCCTCCGATCAGCTAGAATCCCTAGGTTAGTCCAAAACCCTTGGGCCAGACAACCCATAAACCGCATCCGTCAAGGGAACGCGGATACGATTGTGTTATTCCCGTTTCCTGGCATCGCCGGGCCGGGAGGATATTTTCCCGTTTTTCTGAAGACCTTCTTGTCAGAAACTTCATCAGAGCTCCTTTGACCTTCCGGTGTGCATGACCGCGCTTCCTGCCCGATCAAATTCTTCTTTGGACTGGTAACAAGAGCGGGCATATAATACTCTTTTTGAAGGGGATTTCAAGGAAATTTTTCACTATTTGCATTCCTTGAAAATTTCTTTGTCTTCAAGGGATTCGGGCTTATGTTCCGGGAGACTGTTTTTTGATTTTCTCCGTTTTTGCCGTCCTTAAAAAGCCACCCGTTTTTCCTCTCTCCTGGGTTCTGTCGAGCGCCAAAGCGGCAAGCTGTAACAAGTTTTCCATTCTTTCGGCATTGCCAGGAGAGCATGGAATCTCCGGTGAGGGCTGAGTTAGGGATCGAAATGGTCCGGATGAGCGCACTTTCTCCGCAATCGCGAATCGGGGACTGCAATTGGCCGATTCTTTTCCGGGTTCTGCAGCCGTTCTGCTGTCTGAAAGGGAGACAGCGATAACCGCATGGATCCGCTGCTCCGCCACAATCTGCCGACAGTAAGGATGGGAGAGTGTATTCAGGCAGCCTTTCCGGATAATGTTCGTCTTGTCTCTTTGTTCAGGATTTCAGCGGACGGCCCACGATGCGACTGGAACAGTATTGATCCGCCGCGTAAAATCGGTCAGGAAAGTCGTGAAAGGGACCAGTGCGATTTTTCCGGAATTTCGGAGAAGGACCTTGACATAAAGGGAGGGGTCTCCTTTGATGAAGCTTCCAATGTCCAGAAATTCGATTCGATGATCGTGAAAGAGGTCATGTGTCAGGAGGACCACGAAAACCCCCCGATCAAAAGCTCCATGTTTCAGAAGGTGACCCCGGCGATCATAGGCCTTGACCACAATGGCGTCGAGGAGGTGTCTTTCGTTTCGCGGGTGCCAGAAGTGATATGTGACTTCGTATACCCCTTCGAAAGCGTGTGTGTCCGGAATAGTGATCAGACGCCCTTGGCCGTCGCGGTAAGGTTTGTTTTTGGTAATGTCGATCGAAAAATGATTGTAGTGGATGATGTTGCGGGAAGAAAAGTCGAAGGTGGCCTGGAGGTGATGTGTTCCGGCCTCATTGACGAAGAGAACGTTCGTCGTTTTTTCCATCGCTCTTAAGGACAGCGGTTGACCGAAAAAGCACAGGAAGACGGAAAGGACGATTGGAAGCAAATGAAATCCGACGAAACGTTTTTTCATCCCTGACTTGGCGCAGGAGACCTCGCCGTTCACGGCGGGGAGGAAGGCGCCTTCTCCTTTCTTTAAAGGGTTGACAGAAATTCAGTTCGAGAATAGAAAAAGACTTTGTGGAGACATTGATCAATCTGAGACTGAATCCGACCGAAGATCAGGCGCAGATTCTTTTCGAAACGCAGGAAGCCTGCAATCGTCTTTGCAACGAACTGTCCCGCCATGCCTTCAAGACAAAGACCTTCGGTCTGTTTTCCCTTCACAAAGCGAAATACCATGAGTTGAGAGAAACATCCCTCTTGCTTCCCAAATGATCGTCCGATGTTTTGGCAAGGTTTCCGACTCCTGCCGGGCCAATCGAACGACAGTCCATGTCTTCCCGGTCGGGGGTGTTTGCCAATCAATCCTGACCAGGAAGGATAGGAATAAGATCAGGCCGGGAAGATAAACCATATTCTTAAGTTCTTAAGGCCGTCCGGTATCGGACAGAGCTCCCGAACGGGTCATCAGTATATAGGCGAAAAGAAGGAAAAGAAAGATGCAATTCCATGTTTTTTGAGGTGTTTCATGGGCTTTTCAGATTGAAACCCCTCTGAAACACCGGGAGAAGACTGCAGATTTAGCGGCTCCTGAGTCCCCCCCCATATTTTTGGCCCCCCGATTCACGGAATGCGTTCCTGTCCTGAAACAAACCGGAAGACGATTTTGGCCTGAAGACGCCGCCTGGAATTGTTGCTATCATGATACACCCGCGGGTGGTATCGAGGGTTTTTTCCCGGGAATACCGGGATTTCAACCGTTAAACTCAAAAAGGTGGATGGAAAAATGGGGTCCGGCGTGTTTGTACCATTTCCAGGCAAAGAACGCACATTGGTGATGATTGACGGGATCTGGGTCGACCCGAGTCTCTGGACAACCCGGTTTGACTGTAATGTTGAATTGCAGGGGTGCCACTCCATGTGCTGCTATCGATCGAACATTCTGGCCCCGGGCGAAAAGGAGAAAATCGATCTCCACCTTGAGAAGATCTTGCCCTATATGACTCCGGTCAAACGGAAGATTCTGGAAGACCGTGGCGGGTTTGTCGCCGATTGTGTGGCCCAGTGTCCGGACGGTTGTGAACTCAACGAGGACGAAGTCAACGCGATGGCGCGTTCTTTCGATTTATCCGACGATTTTCGCTGTAATATGATCGTACGGGCAGAGCATTCCGGGGATGGGATGGATTCCTGTATTTTTCTCTCCCGGAACGCCTCGGGGGAAAACCATTGCTCCATTCATGCCTATGCGATCGACGCGGGGATCAACTGGATGGAAATCAAACCCGTGGACTGTATCCAATATCCGTTGGCAGTTTTTCGTGAGGGAGACAAGACGATTCTGGCGCCCCAGACGACATCCTTCCTTGCCCACCTTCCCTGTCACGACAGTGGCCTGGGTCCATGGATGTACCAGTCCATGGAGTCAACCATCCGGTTTCTCCTGGGGGGAGAGTTTTTTGAATCCCTGGATCGGTATGTCCTCGAAAATGTTGAGCCCAAACGGGCTGTGGGGACCTGACAGATGTTTTTCTGCCGGGGATGGTGCCAAGAGGATCCCGTCGAATTCTCCGATTATCGAAGGGCTCTTGGAGTGTGCCGGGGGTGAGCAAGGTTCTCCCTGTTCTGGACAGGATGGTCAGCACTCTCTTCGGAGTCGGCTATTTTCCATGGGCTCCCGGAACGATGGGGAGTATGGTCGCCCTCATTGTCTGGATACTTCTACCGCCTTCTCCTATGCTCGTGGGGGCGGTGGCGGTGACGGTGGCATCTGTGATCGGGGCTGTTTTTTCTGAACGTTTTTCCGCCCGTTTGGGTGTTCGGGATCCTGGTATCGTCGTGGTGGATGAATTTGTGGGGCAATTCATTTCGCTCTTATGGGCGGAGCATGATATCATTCATGGGTTAACCGCTTTTCTTTTTTTCCGTATTCTGGATATTTTCAAGCCTGGACCGATCCGCTGGGCAGAGCGACTTACCGGTGGTATAGGCATCATGGCGGACGATATTCTTGCCGGTTTATTGGCCGGTGTGCTGACATCGGGATTCTTTCGCGTTTTGCCTGCCTTGCACCTGTCTCTTTCTCGCATTGGCGGAGATTGATGCGTGAAAGGTTTTTCACAGGAAGACTGACAGCGACGATCGGCAAGTGCGGAAACTTGTTGTGATAAGGGAGGGAATCTTGGCAGAAGAGAGGGATCAGGCTCGACAAAAATCGTTGGATCTGGCCTTGTCGCAGATTGAAAAGCAGTTCGGCAAAGGTTCGATCATGCGGTTGGGCAAGGAGCAAGTCATACAGAACATTCCGGTCATTCCGTCCGGTTCCCTGGCTCTCGACATGGCTCTGGGGATCGGGGGCTATCCTCGCGGGAGGGTGGTTGAGGTCTATGGTCCGGAATCTTCCGGAAAGACGACCCTGGCTCTCCATGCGATCAGCGAGGTGCACAAGACAGGTGGAGTGGCCGCCTTCATCGACGCGGAGCATGCGCTTGACGTGTCGTATGCCAAGAGACTTGGTGTGCGGACGGAAGACCTCCTGATCGCCCAGCCGGATACGGGAGAGCAGGCGCTCGAGATTACGGAAACGCTGGTTCGTTCGGGAAGTATCGACCTGATCGTCGTTGACTCGGTCGCTGCACTGGTTCCGCGGGCCGAACTGGAAGGGGAAATGGGCGATGCGCATGTCGGTTTGCAGGCGAGGCTGATGAGCCAGGCTCTTCGG
This sequence comes from Nitrospirota bacterium, assembly GCA_021826965.1. Classification (GTDB taxonomy): domain Bacteria; phylum Nitrospirota; class Leptospirillia; order Leptospirillales; family Leptospirillaceae; genus Leptospirillum_A. The sequence continues at coordinate 44,353 of JAKAYA010000010.1, read as the reverse complement.
AAACTGACTTCCGCCATCTCGAAGTCTCATACCACAGTCCTGTTCATCAACCAGATCCGGATGAAGATCGGTGTCATGTTCGGAAATCCGGAAACGACCACGGGTGGAAACGCTCTCAAATTCTACTCATCCATCCGGATGGATATCCGCCGGATCGAATCGATCAAAGAAGGTGACCAGGTACTGGGCAACCGGATCCGGGTCAAGGTGGTCAAGAACAAGCTGGCCCCGCCATTTCGCCAGGCGGAATTCGACATTTCCTTCAATGAAGGAATTTCGACGGTCGGGGAGCTGATCGATCTCGGGGTTGACAACGGCATTCTGGAAAAATCGGGGGCCTGGTATTCGATGGGGAGCGAACGGCTTGGACAAGGCAAGGAAGCGGTCAAGCTCTATCTGAAGAATCACCCTGAAGCCTCAAAACGGATTGAGCAGCAAATCCGGTCCAAGCTTCGTCCCGCGTCTCCTCCGTCCGAGACGTCACCTGCTCCTCCTTCTCCTCCGGCTTCCCGCAAGGGGAAGGAAGCGGCGGTTTCGTCCGGAGACTGATGCAATGGACGTTTTTGAAATAAGGTTAGGAAAAGAATCTCCAGCGGAGAGGTTTTTTCCTTCTGGCTTGAAAACACTGTCCGGAGATTGAATGGATTCCTGGGAGTTGAGACAAAAATTCCTGTTGTATTTTAATGCCAGCGGTCATGACGTCGTTCCGTCGGCCTCCCTCATTCCGGCGGGAGACCCCACCCTTCTCTTTACCAATGCCGGCATGGTTCCCTTCAAGGATATTTTCCTGGGGGCTGAGAAAACGTCCCGGAAGCGGGCCGTGTCGATCCAGAAATGTGTGCGCGCCGGAGGGAAGCACAACGATCTGGACCGGGTCGGTTTCACGCGCCGTCATCACACGTTTTTTGAAATGATGGGGAACTTTTCGTTCGGGGATTATTTTAAACGGGATGCGATTTCTTTTGCGTGGAATTTCCTGACGCGGGAATTGGGGATGGACCGTCGTCATCTCTGGGTGACGGTTTACCGGGAAGACGACGAGGCAGAGCATCTCTGGCGAGAGGTGACGGACATTCTTCCCGAAAGGATTGTCCGGCTCGGAGAAAAAGACAACTTCTGGCAGATGGGTGACACGGGGCCCTGCGGACCCTGTTCGGAAATTCTCGTCGATCAGGGGGAAGAATTTTCCTGCGGGTCTCCCGATTGCAAGGTTGGATGCGACTGTGACCGGTATCTCGAGATCTGGAACCTGGTTTTCATGCAGTACGACCGAAACGCGGATGGGGTCTTGAGCCCTCTCCCGCGCCCATCGATCGATACAGGAATGGGTCTCGAACGGTTGAGCGCCGTCGTTCAGGGGAAGCACAGCAACTTTGAAACAGACCTGTTCATGCCCCTCATCCGGACGATCCAGAGTCATTCCCGGGTTCCCTACGAAGAGGGGCAGGGAAGTCTGGACCATGCCTACAGGGTTGTCGCCGATCATCTCCGGTCTTCGGTTTTTTTGCTCCATGAAGGGATTGCTCCTTCCAACGAAGGACGGGGACACGTCCTTCGCAGGATCATTCGCCGTGCTCTTCTGTTCGGAAGAGAGCTGGGACTGCCTCATCCGATTCTTCCGGTTCTGGCGGAAAGCGTCGCGCGGATGATGGAAAAACCTTATCCGGAAATCGGGACATCCCTGTCCCGGGTCCAGGACGTCTTGCGCATGGAGGAAGGTCGTTTTCACCAGACCCTCGAATCGGGTCTTCCGCTCGTACAGGAAATGCTTCGAACGCTCGAGAAAAAACAGGAAAAAGTGTTTCCTGGAGAAATGCTGTTTCTTTTGCATGACACGCACGGGTTTCCCCTCGATATCGTCGAGGACGCGGCGCGCATGCAAGGGATCCTTCTGGATTACAAGGGGTTTGAAGAGAAGATGGAGGAACAGCGGGAAAGAGGCCGTTCTTCCTGGACGGGGAAAAAGGAAGAATTTCCTCTCTCTTCCGACAGGCTCCCGAGAGCGGTGGAATTTCATGGATATGAAAAGAGTTCTCTTCAGGGAGATGTCGTCCTGCTTTTGAACGGGAAAAACGAGGTGAAGGAAGTTCATGCAGGCGAAGACGTCCTGGTGGTCCTCGACAAGACCGTGTTTTACCCGGAAGGAGGGGGGCAGGTCGGCGATGTGGGCGATCTCATCGGGCCATTTGGTTATATCCGGGTTCGGGGAGCAAAAAAGCCATATCCCGGCTGGATCGTTTTGACCGGAAAAGTTGTTTCGGGCAAGGTGGCCGTCGGGGAGACCGTGGACCAGCATGTGGATGAAGAGGCGCGTCAGGGGGCAGAGCGCCATCATACGGCAACACATCTTCTGCACGCCGCCTTGCGGACGGTTCTTGGCGACCAGGTTCGACAGGCCGGATCGCTTGTTTCACCGGACCGCCTGCGGTTTGACTTCACTTATCCCCAGCCGGTCTCACCTGAAAACCTTCTGGCAGTGGAAGCGCTGGTTAATGGATGGATCTTTCGGAATGCGGCAGTAGATGCCCGCGAAATGGAAAAAAGCAAGGCCCTCGACATGGGAGCGCTTGCTTTCTTTGACGAGAAGTACGGGGATCGTGTCCGGGTCGTTCAGGTTCCGGGAACCTCGGTCGAACTCTGCGGAGGGACGCATGTCCGGTCCACGGGCCAGATCGGATCGTTCCTTATCCTTCAGGAAACCGGGGTGGCAGCCGGAATCCGGCGTATCGAAGCGATTTCAGGCCCCTTGGCCTACCAGAAATCGGTCGCATGGAGACAGGAGCTCAAAGATATCCGGGGTCTTCTGGAGGCGGGAACGACCCCCCTGGAGGAAAAAGTCCGTTTCATTCTTCGGGAAAACGCGGTTTTTCAGAAGGAGATTCAGTCCCTGAAGGCGCGCCTGTTTGCACTGGAAGAAAAACATTCCCGAAAGGAATTTCTCGAGGTGGAAGGTCATCGTCTGGTGGTCATGCATTTTGTGCTTGACGATCCGCGGGAACTTCGGGTTCGCATGGACGCGATCAAAGCCGGGATCACGTCCGGAGCGGTTCTTCTGATCGGAGAAAGTGTCGATAAACTGGCCTTTCTCGGATGGACCTCCCCAGACTTGGGAGAGACTTTTCCGATTTCTTCGTGGGTCAAGACCCTCGCCGCGGATGTGGGTGGCCGGGGGGGAGGAAAACCTTCCTGGGCAGAAGGGGGAGGTCCGAAGCCAGAAAATGTTGCGAATTTTCTTCAATCTGCAAAGAATCGGTTGGAAGAAGCTTTCCGGTCCCGTTTCCACATGACGGGACCTCTTTCCGGGAGGATAGGATGAAACAGTTGATCGGCAATGTTCTGAACGGGACTATCGGTTTTCTGGAGACTATCCGGGATCAGTCGCGGGAATTTGTCGAAAAGGGAGAAAAAAACAACGGACCCTTTGCTAAAGTCATCCACAAGGCTTTTGGCCAGGAATGGGATTCCGGTCAAAAGATGGCGACGCCCTGGATTGAAAAAACGCTTCATGCCATGAATATCGCGACGAAAGATGATCTGGAAGCCTTACGTCGGGAATGGGACCGCAAAAATACGCCTGGCAAAGACGGGAAGCCCTGATCTCAGGGGCATTCGGGTGAACGGCGAAACACAGGGAGACGACTATCCTCTGATCTGGGAAGCCCCCCTTCTGGGTATCGACTGGGGTGAATCCCGGATCGGTCTTGCGATTTCGGATGGATCCCTGCGTTTCTCCGAGCCGGTGGGTGTGATCCGGAACCCCTGTTCTTTTAAGCCTCCCTTCCGGATCCCTCCCGGGTCCGGAGGACCAATCCGGCAGCTCTGCGCTCAAAAGGATGTCAAAGGGATTGTTTTCGGGGTTCCCTGGTATCACCTGAGCGGAGATCCCAATCCAAAATCCTTTATCTTTGTCGAATACGGGCGATTGCTTCGTTCTCTGACCGGTTGCCCTGTCTTTTTATGGGACGAGGGGTTGACGAGCGACGCCTTTCAAAGGACAGTCGGGGCGGGGCGAGGAATCTCTCACCGCCGACCGAAAAGATCCAGAGACCCGATCGACCATTATTCAGCGGCGCTGATCCTCCAGAGTTTTTTGGATGAACGCATCAACAGCCGACAAATACGGTCCGGCGAACAACCCTAAGGGAGGAGAACCGGAGCGTGACTGGAAATCCGCTGTGGAAGCTCTTGAACATGTCGAAGCGCAGGAAGACATCTCTTGTTGCCGGCATTCTGGTATTGATCTTCCTGTTGTTCTGGAACGAAAGGGCGTTTTTGCACCGTTCAACCGGACCCTCTTCCACGATCGTCTTCCATGTGCTGCCCGGCGCAACTTTTCGTTCGGTGGTTTTTGACTTGGCCAAAATCGGAGTGACGGATTATCCGGAAACACTGGTTTTCTGGGGAGACCTTCTGGGAATCGACACGAACATCCATGCGGGGGTATACGAGATTTCTCCGGAGATGTCGCCATTCAAGGTCCTGTACGATCTGCACAACGGACAAAAGTATTTCTATCGTTTGACGGTTCCGGAAGGTTTCACGATGGCTCAGGTCGCGCGAAGGATGGCACGTCTGGGCATCGGAACGGAACAGGAAATTCTGGCTTTGTCATCCGATCCCGTCTTCTTGAGGGAAGAAAATATCCCTTCGACTTCCGTGGAAGGCTTCCTGTTTCCGGATACGTACTTTCTTCCGAAAGAGGCCAATGTGAAAGACGTCTTTCAGATGATGATCTCCCGCTTCCGGACAGTGTTCCAGACGATCCGTAAACAATCTCCCCATCCACCGGTCTTTTCTGAGAAGGATCTTGTGACGCTGGCGTCGATCGTCCAGAAGGAGACGGGCCACCCGAAGGACATGGCCATTGTGGCGTCCATTTTCATCAATCGTTTGAAGCAGCACATGAAACTGCAAAGCGATCCGACTGTCATTTATGCGTTGAACGGCAGGCGCAAACTGCATTCCCGGGATCTCAGAATCGACTCCCCCTATAATACTTACAGGTATCATGGGCTGCCACCCACCCCTATCGACAACCCCGGCAAGGAGGCCTTGCAGGCCGTTCTGAACCCCCAACCTGTTTCCTATCTGTATTTCGTTTCGGACAAACATGGCAGCCAGATCTATTCCGATACTCTGGACGGTCAGGACAGGGCCATACGGAAAGTGATCAGAGGGGAGTAGTTTTCCCTCTGGTGGAGAGGAACTCTTTTTCGACAGACAGGAAGGAAATTGTGAGCGACCCACAAGAACCCGCAGAAAAAACGATTGAACGGATCCCGAAGACGTACGAACCGTCCCTGACCGAACGGAAATGGCTTGCCTCATCTGCCCGGAAGGTCCGCGTATCCCGGCCGGAGGCCAAATCATTTTCCATGGTCATCCCTCCTCCAAACATTACCGGCCGTCTCCACATGGGGCATGCCCTGAACATCACTCTCCAGGATGTCGTTGCCCGATTCCGGAAGATGGAAGGACAGGATGTTCTGTGGATTCCCGGGACAGATCATGCGGGCATCGCCACCCAGAATGTTGTCGAACGGCAGCTTGCGAAAGAGGGGATTCCGCTTCGGACTTTGACGCGAGAGGAATTCGTGACGCGCGTCTGGGAATGGAAAGACTCCATCAAGTCGGGCATTCTGGACCAGATCACCCGTCTGGGGGCCTCCTTGTCCTGGGATCACGAACGTTTCACGATGGACGAGGGATTTTCGCGCGCTGTGACGGAGGTTTTTGTCCGACTTTATCGGGAAGGCTTCCTCTATCGCGGAGAGCGGATGATTCACTGGTGTCCCCGATGTCTGACCGCTCTTTCCGATGTTGAAGTGGCCTATGTCGAGAAAACCGGGACACTTTATTACGTCCGGTACGGGGAGTCGCCAGGCAGGGACCAGAGTCTTGTGGTTGCGACGACACGCCCGGAGACGATCTTTGCCGATCAGGCACTTGCAGTGCATCCGGATGACGCCCGATATCGTTCTTGGATCGGGAGGAAGGTCTTCGTCCCCCTCATTCAGCGGGAAATCCCGGTCATCGCCGACGCAGCGGTCGATCCTGCTTTCGGAACGGGCGTCCTGAAGATTACCCCCTCTCATTCCATGGCAGACTGGGAAATCGCCAGCCGCCACGGTCTTTCCCCGCTGGAAATCATCGACCGGGAGGGTCGCATGAATGAGAAGGCCGGACCTCTGAAGGGTCTGTCGCGGGAAGACGCCCGGGAAAAGATGGTAGACGAATTGTCGGCAAGGGGATTCCTGGAGAAGGAGGAAGCCGCTCCGTCCTCCCTTGGCGTTTGTTACCGATGCCAGACCGTTGTCGAGCCGGCTCTTTCGCTGCAATGGTTTGTTCGCATGAAGGACCTTGCAAAACCTGCAATCGAAGCGGTCCGGGAAGGGGAAATCCGGTTCTTTCCCGACGGCTGGAAAAACACCTATTACGACTGGCTGGAAAACATCCGGGACTGGTGCGTTTCCCGCCAAATCTGGTGGGGACATCCGATTCCGGCTTGGCATTGCGCGAATTGCCGGGAAACGGTCGTCGATCTGTCGAGACCGGACCGGTGTTCCCGATGCCAGTCGGACGAGCTCGTGGCGGACCCGGATGTCCTCGACACATGGTTTTCTTCTGCCTTGTGGCCTTTCGTCACCCTGGGCTGGCCGAACGAAACGCCGGACCTCGAACGGTTCTATCCGACATCCCTTTTGGTGACGGGTTTTGACATTCTTTTCTTCTGGGTAGCCCGTATGGTCATGATGGGGTACCATTTCACCGGAAAACCCCCCTTTCGGGATGTCTATATCCATGCTCTTGTCCGTGACCAGTTTGGACAAAAAATGACCAAGAGCAAGGGCAACGTGGTCGACCCCCTCGAAATCATGGATCGCTATGGGACGGATGCTTTCCGGATGACGCTGGTCCACATGGCTTCTCCCGGCCGCGATATCCGGCTGTCCACCGAACGGGTCGAAGGTTTCCGGAACTTTGTTTCCAAGATCTGGAACGCCTTTCGCTATGTCGAGCGGTTTGCTCCCGGAGAGACCCATATCCCCGAGGTCGATGTGGAGGCTCTTCAGGGGCCGGCGAACAGGTGGATTATGGCCTGCCTTTCCCAGGCGGTGGCCGACATGCGCCGCTATTTTTCCGCGTATCGTTTCGACGAAGCCGCGAACACCCTGTACCATTTTACCTGGCATCTCTACTGCGACTGGTTCATTGAAGCATCCAAGTCGGTTCTGGACCGTCCGGACGACGATCCCGAAAAAAGGGAAACCGTGAGGGTCCTGCGTTTCACCGGTTCCGTGCTTCTCCGGATGGCCCATCCGGTCATGCCGTTTGTAACCGGCGAACTATGGGAAGTTCTCTATCCGGGTGAGTCGCCGCTGGAAATGCAGACCTTTCCAGATTTTCCCACGGGGTTGTCGAAGGCTTCCGGGGCCGTCCGGGAGTTTGAGGCGATGATGGCGCTTGTCGGGGACGTACGGCAGATGCGAAGCCAGTTGAAACTGAGTCCTGCCATGGAGCTCCGGGGAGAACTCGTTGTGGGACAAGGATATGGTGAGCGCTACGAACGCCATCTTGCGTTTCTTTCCCGGATGGCCCGTCTCTCCCTTTCCCCGATTCGGGAAGGTGAACCCGAACCCCTCTCCGGTATCCGGATCCCCTTCACGGACGGGGCTCTTTTCCTGGATCTCGACGGTATCGTCAATCTGGCCGACGAAGAAAGACGCCTTACCCAGGAACTCGAGAAACTGAACCAGAAAAGGGCGAGCGTCCTGGCCCGGCTCAAAAGTCGCGAGTTTCGGGAAAAGGCTCCTCCGGACGTTATTGAAAAGGACGAACGGCTTCTTGAAGAAGCCGGCGAGGAGGTACAGGGGCTCGACTCGGCCCTGGCTCAGGTGCGCCGGATGCTCGAAAAGGGGGAGAAAAGGTGACGGAACTCTTCGACCCTCTTGTCCGGGACGCGATCGCCTCGTTTTTGGCAGAAGATGTCGGACGGGGAGATGTGACAACCTTGTCTTTGTTCGGACCCTCTGAGCGGGCACGCCGGCAGTGTGGCGATCTCGTGGCAGAGAGCGCCGGGCTTATTTGTGGCATTCCTTTTGTGGAGTGTGTCTTTTCCCGGTTGGATCCCGGGGCGAACTTTCTCTGGAATGTCGAAGAAGGGGACCCATACGATGACGGGGCTGTCCTGGGGAGAATCGAATGTCGACTGGAAGCTCTTTTGACCGGAGAGAGACTGGCGCTCAACCTTCTCAAGCATCTTTCGGGCATCGCCTTTTTGGTGTCCCGGTATGTCGAAAGGGTTGCCGGGGCGAGACCGCCGGGATTGCGTCCTCTTCGGGTGGTCGAAACGCGGAAGACGTTGCCGGGACTCCGGTATTTTCAGAAATATGCCGTGCGCACCGGAGGTGGATTCAACCACCGGTTTGCCCTGGATGATGGTCTCCTCATCAAAGACAACCATCTGGTTGCCGTCGGAGGGGTCAAGTCGGCGCTGGAAAGGGCCCGCAAAAATGCTCCGCACCCTCTTCGCATCGAACTGGAAGTTGACACGATCCATCAGGCTTTGGAAGGGGCACAGGAAGGAGCCGATATCCTACTCCTGGACAACATGCCCACGGACCTTCTCGAAAAACTGGTTCCCCGTTTGCGTCTCCTGAATCCGGCGCTTGTGCTCGAAGTTTCGGGGGGGGTGACACTGGAGCGAATTGACGAACTGGCCCGTCTGGACATCGACGTCATTTCTGTAGGTGCGCTGACGCATTCTTCACCGGATGCGCCCATTCGGCTCGATTTCCTTTCATGACATCGGATGGACAGGGAGTTCCCCGTCTTGTACGGGACTTTCCCCCCCTGTTCTACCTCGAAACGGTGGCTTCGACCAATTCTTCTCTGAAGGAGTGGGCCAGAACAGGGCCGCTTGTTCCCGGGACCGGTCTGTATGCAGGAAATCAGATCGGGGGCCGCGGACGTCGGGGGAATCGCTGGCTGCACGTCCCGGGAAATCTGGTATTGTCGATCTGGGTGCCGGAGCAGACGTTTTTGCTTCCCCCCTGGACCCTCAGGCTTGCCTGGACAGTGCTTTCCTATCTTGAGAAAAAGACTGTCCGATGCCGCTTGAAATATCCGAATGACATCCATCTTTCCGCGAATTCCCTGAAACTGTCCGGAATTCTGGTAGAGCAGGTTTCCGGGGGTGCTGTTCTGGGTGTTGGACTGAACCGTTTTTTGCCGGAATCTCTTTCCAAAGCCTCGGCTTGTGAAGATTTGCCGGACCACCACGAAATGGCTTTATCCCTGTCGGAGCTGTTTTTCTCGTCTTTTCTGTCCACAGAGAAGAATGTCGTGACTTCTCAACGTATCATGGAAGACCTGAATCGCTCTCTTCTCTGGAAAGGGGAATGGGTGGTCTGGAAGGAAGATGGGCCTTCTCCGACGGGACTGGGAAAGATCGTCGGTCTCGACCTGTCCGGCCGACTCGAGATTCTCGATGCGACGGGAAACAGCCGAAAACTCCCCGAAACAGTCCGTTCGGTGGAGCGAGTGGAACCTCCCGAAAGAGCCAGTCGATGGTAACCGTCAAAATGGGGGTCAGCCGCATTTCATTCGCTCTCCACGATCACGGGGGAAAGATCCGGTCCATCCTGGTGCGTTCGACTCCGCGGGAAAAGTTGTCTCCGGAAGGCTGGGAGAGCCTTCTCTCCCTCCCACCGCTTTTTCGGGAAACGGACTGCTTCGTGGCGATTGTCAGCGTTGTTCCCAGCTATACGGAATCTCTGAAGATCGCTCTGGCTGGTTCGAAAAAAGGGCGGATCATCCCCCTGGAGCGAACGGCATGGGGGCTGGATATCCTTTACCGTCCCCCGGATTCCCTCGGGGAAGACCGTCTTGCGGCCTGTGCCGGAGCCCGGTCCCGCTTTCCCGACCTGGAGGGAGGCTCCTATGTCGTGGCCGATTTCGGAACCCATACTGTCCTTACGGTCGTGGATGGGGGAACTGTTCTCGGCGGGAGCATTGCTCCCGGAATCGTTTCCCAGCTGCAATCCATCGGGCAGGGTCTGGTCCTGGGTGCCGTTCCGCTTCAATTTCCGGAGAAGCCTCTGGGCGAGAATACACGAGAATCGGTGGCGAGCGGTGTTCTTCTCGGAACTGTCCGAGGGGTTGAAGGACTTGTTCGTGAAATGGAACAGGTTCTGGGAAAACCGTTGAAGCTGGTTCTGACGGGAGGGTTGTCCCGGTATGTCCGTCCTTTGTTCAAGGTCGACTGTCGTTTTGACCGCCATCTGATCCATCGGGGAACGTGGCAGGCGGCCTGTCGGGTCTTGAAGAAAAAGTCCGGATAACAGGACGACTGGGGAGGAGTCTTGTTTGGAAAAGACTAGGCGTTTTTGACGGTCGGGAGGCGTTTTGTCGGGACAGATTCCCCGACTTGGTGTCGGGAAGGGATGTTGTCTTCCTGCCGGTCCAGCCCTTCCGGCTTCAGGATGAGATACAGGATGACTCCCAGCAAAAGCAAGCAGGAAAAGCTTGTCAGCAGAAATACGGAGAGGAACCCGATGCTCATTTGACCGATCCTCCTTCTGACCATCTTATCGGTCGAAAGGGGCCGGGAATAAAGTTTTAGATGTCAGATCTTTTCAGGAATAACCGAGCCGAACAAAACATTTTCCGCCAGGATTTGCAGTCGTTGGATCTCGGCAATGACACCGGACAGGGTTTCTGTCCGGCTAGCGGGACTATCTGACTGAAAAGACGAATCGGTTTTGGGGTCTCCTGCCAGCTGGTGGAATTTTTCCTCCAGATCCTTCCATTGAGACACGTTCAAAACACCCAGAACATCCGATGTCGATTTTTGACTGAGCCAGAACTGGAAGGGGCAGTGTTGGGCAGTGAAGATTTGTTGACGAACCGGAAGGGCTTCTTTGACCGGTCGGGAAAGAGACTCTATTGTTTCCCGGTGCATCTTGTGTCCCAGGAGATAGGATATATTTTCAGGGTCCCAATGGATATCGAATTCATCGGAAAATTTCTTCCAACCCGCATCCCGGGAGGCTGTGCGGCCGGGGTCGTCCGGGGGGACCACTTCCCCGCACACCATTCCGGAGCACCAATCGAATCCCAGTCGTCTCAGAATCATGGCTGTTTCGACGTCGTCCACTGCCGGAACGATCAGTTTTTTCTCGAGGCTGCTGCCCAACAGGAAGATCGAACTCAGGACGGCCAGATCATTGGCTTCGTAGGCCATTTCCTTTACGAGAGTGCGCGACACCTCCAGGAACCGGACGGGTAGATGTCGAAGCTGGAAGAAGGTGTTGCCTTGGTTTCCGACCTGTTCTGTTCCGACAGAAAACCCTTCTTCGGCCAGCCTGGAAACGGAGGTTTCCTGGTTGAACGTGTTGGGTAAGGGAATGCTTCCATGAAGGCCGATCAGAAATCGGCCTCTATCCTCTGCCGGCATCCTGTGGAATATCGCGCTGAAGACGGGATGGAAATCGGCTTCCATGACTTGGTGGGCGGAGAGAGAAATTTTCAGAAATGCGCCCGGATAAGTCCGGTTGATCGCCTCCCATGCTTTCCAGGCCCCCTCGAAGAAGCGCGTCTTTTCACTGGAGGGTGTAATCCGGGCTGAATCCCCTTCGTATCGTGTTCCGCTTTCCATGCGTGACAGAGACAGGGAAAACCCCATGATTTTTCCGTGAAAAAGGGACCGGACCGGAGAAAGAACCAGAGCGTCGTCTGGAAAAGTGGAAGAGATGGTTCCCGGTCTTTCCTCAAGGCCCGCGCTCTCGCCCGCTCCGCTGGAAGGAGCCGTATACAGGACGAAATTGTTCTTTCCCCGATTCTTGGCCAGATACATCGCCTGGTCTGCATCCCGGAGAAGGCTTGCGGCGTCCTTGTCGTCGTCCGGATAGATTGCGATACCGATGCTTGTGCCGATCGTGACGGTTTGTCCATCGATCGGGTAGGGGGCATGAATACCGGAAAGGATCCGAGCGGCGGCCGCACGAACTTCTCGGGTATGGCGTATGTTGTTCAGGATGACGACAAACTCGTCTCCGCCGAGACGCGCGACAAGATCTCCCTGGCGAACGAGGCTCTCGAGTCGTTCGGCGACTTCCACGAGCAGTTTGTCCCCGAATGCGTGACCGTAGTTGTCGTTGACCTCCTTGAACCCGTCGAGATCCAGAAAGAGGATGGCCATCGACCGGTTGTTCCGGCGGGAGATCTCGATAGAGCGGGAAAGCTCTCCCTCCATCATATGCCGGTTTGCAAGACGGGTGAGCGGATCAAAGTAGGCTTTTCGTCGAAGTTCTTCTTCCTCCAGCTTGATGTCCGTCTGGTCTTTTTCCATGCACACCATATGAAGGATTTCCCGATTGTCCCCGAAAACCGGAGAAATTCGGATTTCGACCGGATAACTTTCACCTCCTTTTCGGGGAGAAATGTATTCCTGGCTGTAGGTCTCGCCCGCCTGGATTTTCTGCCAGAGGGGGTTCCCGACAAGAGTCTGTCCCGAAGTGCGGGAAAAAAAATACCCGGGAAAATCAGGGATTTCCTCGATGGAACATCTCTTGCTGTCGAGGTAGGCCTTGTTGGCCCACTCGAAAACCCCACCCGGGCCCGCGATGAAGATGGGCGTGTCGACGGCTTCCGTCGCGATTTTCTGGAGACGGATCTGTCGTTGTTCGTTTTCGTGCAGGATGGCGATGGCGAGTTTGTCGGAGAGATCCTCCACGAGAGAGAGAAGGATGTTGTCGAGGGCGATGCGGTTGAAGAGGGAGATGCCGATTGTCGCCAGGGGTGGAGAGCCGGGAATTCTGACAGGGAAAAATGCGCTGACCTCGATGTGGTTTTTCCGGAAGAAAGCTTTATAAGGTTCCCGGTATATTTCGGTGTCGAAGATTTGTCGTTCTCCCGTCGACAAGGACCTGGCAGCCGCGGAGGAAAGGCCGCCATCGTTCATCAGGACATTGAGGGTTTGTCCCACTGTGTCCGGATCATCTGTCAGATTGCTGGAAAGAGCCAGTGCTTCAAGCCGACCGTCCTGTTTTTTCTGGATGATGGTGGCGATTCCCAGGGAAAAAGATTTCAGGAGATCTTGCATCAACGTGGAAAAGATCCCTCCGATCGGTCGGTTTTCCAGGATGCGCTGGTCGAGCTGATGGAGAATCCGGCGGACTGCTTCCGATTGACTTTGAAGGCTCGTGTTCCGGACATTCAGAAGCAGGGCTTCTTCTTCCTCATAAGGGAGAAGCGTTGCCCGGACGGAGACCGGGATGGAAGCCCGGTCCTGGCGCCGGACGAACGTGCTGAAAGATTCAATGCTTCCTGTCGAGCGAAGTGTCCGGACGATCTCGGGAAGACGTCCGTCTTCATCGGAAAGAAATGCGTATGCAGTTTTTCCCAGGAGAGGTTCGACAAAATGGATCCCTGCCATGTCTGCGAAAGCGGGATTGGTCTCCAGAACAAGGAAGGAGGCGGGATGAAGCAGCAGGATCCCGTCCGGAGAGCTCTGAATGATCTTCCGGTATTTTTCTTCGTTCTTCAACAGCTTTTTCTGAAGCCGCCTCCTCGCGCCGATATCCCGGAAAATCGCTACCAGTTCTTTCAGAGGACCTCCGGAAGATGGATAGATCGGCGTAAACAAAAGGGAACACTCCAGAAGAGACCCGTCTCCTTTCGTCAGGGAGCAGTTTTCTGTTTCATAGGGTTCGGAGGAAAGGGAGGAGCCCCGGATTCGCGAAGCGATGAAGTCGTTCGTTCCGTCCGGTCGGAGAAACTCCGGTGAAACAGGTACAAACAGGTTTTCGGCAGGGGTTCCGGCCAGGTCCTTCGAGCGGAATCCCAGAAGCTTTTCCCCCGTCGAATTGAGCGAAAGCACTTTTCCGTCCGGATCGATCTCCATGACCCCCTCGCCCAGATGACGGAACAATGATTCCAGATGATTTCTCGAAGTTTCGAGTTCCTGTTGGAGACGATTCTGGTCGGTCCGGTCGTCGATGGTTGCGACGATTCGCTGTTCCCCTTCGAACTCGGTCTGTTCCAGTCGAACATAGACAGGGATTTTTCGGCCCTGACGATTCGAGATTTCCGTCGGGAATCCAAGAAATCTCTGACGCCCTTGTATGAGGTCTCCGATGTCGTGGAGAAGGTCCGGTCGACCAAAAAAGGTATCGACAGGAGGTGCGGGTTTCTGGCAGACCTCTTCAGAAGGAAATCCGAAAAGTTCTTCAAACCCCTTGTTCACGACGAGAAAGCGATCCATTGAGATGGTCAGGAAGGCAATCCCCGAAGAGGAAACGTTGAGAGCCTCATAAATTGCCAGGTTTCGGAGGAATCGTCGGTATCGTTCCAGCCAGGCGAGAAGGAGACTTGTCAGAGCCAGAAAAAGGACAAATCCGGTGACCTGGAGAGAGACAATTTCACGGTTGGCTTTTTGGGCGGCCTGAAGTGTTTCATCCGTGGATCGCGACAGTTCCAGAAGCAGGGGGAGGGTTTTTTGGCTCATGGAATGGATGTCGGGCTCTGTGTGGTATCCGTTCGAAGGTGTGTGGAGAAACCGGTCCGTTCCCCGGAGAAGGCCCTCGAGGGTTTTCTGGCCGGAAAGAGATAGGTGACGATCGCGCGATCGGGCATCGAGCAGGAGAGCCCGGGCGTGAATCAGATATCCTTGCGTCCTGTGGGGATTTTCGATGGTGAGGCGTTTTTCCCGGCGCGACAGATCGGCGATGTATCCCAGAGTCAAGTTGAACCCTTCCAGATCCGCGGTCATAAAACTTTGGTTCTTCAAGGACAGGAGAAGACGTGTGGAGTCTTTGAGAGTCTTTGCGGCACCCAGAATGGAAAAGAAGAGAGCCGGCAAGAACAGGAAAGAGACAAGATTCCTTTGAAAGACCGCGGATCGGGTGAAGGAATGACGAAAAGACAATGGGGAATCTCTTTTCTGGTCTGATCCGGAATCGCTCATCGATGCTGCATCCGACCGGAACTCCGGTCCGGCAAGCGTCCGTCAGAGACGCACGGTCGGGAATCAGGAGGGCCTGCAGGGGATTGCTTCCTGCAATCAATTTCCGGCATCGATGTGTGTTTGATTGATCGAACTCCAGTGCGAATATGTCCGTTTTTCCCGGAATGTCCGAGGTTTTTCCGGACTGATTCAGGGGAATGTCAAATGCTTTGAAATTTTATCCTTTTTGTGGAAAGGTCGCCATTTTTTCCGGAGAACTCCGATGGAAAACGATCCAGGTTTGGAAAATGACGTTTTTCGTTGACATGTGCACAGGAATCACCGGATGATAGATAAGGACATTGGCGGGCAACTTTTGACAAAGATTTCCCGACAAGGTCAATGAGGGGTGATGGAGTCCACCTGAACGGCCCTTTTCTTCACGGGAAAGGGATGATGACTTCTGCGAGAGATGAGATTTGTACCATCTTGCAGGAGACCGTTCCGGTCAATCTGTTATCCCTTTTTTCTTGTGTCGCGGAATGTGGTTTTTCCGTCGGGATGGGGATTGGGACAGCCTTGGAAGAGTTCCTTCCGAAGGGGTGCCGGATCTCCGGAGAGTGTGGGGCAGGAAAGAGCAAGGAATGGGGGAGACATTGATCGAACCAAAGACCCGGCAGGGATGGAAGGAGTTGTTGAGCTGGCGCGTCATGCTGCCGCTGCTGGGACTTCTTCTCACGTTGGCCTGGGGAATCCAGCGCTGGAGTGAAGATCGCCATTACGTGTTTTCGGACGATGTTTATGTTCAGGGAAAGATCACCTTGGTGTCGTCTTCGATTGCCGGGCGTGTGATTGCCCTGAACGTCAACGAAGGGGATCCGGTCGAAAGAGGGGATATCCTCGCGACGGTCGACCGGACCGGAGAAAACTACCAGCGTTCCCATAACACGTCAAAGAATCTCGAAGCGTTTCGAACACTCCATAAAGATATGTCGCTTCTTAAGGACCTCCGTCACCGGGAAAACGACGAAAAAGACAGATATATCCGATCCCGGGAATTGCTGCAATCCCATTTTATTTCACTCCAGAAGCTCGAGGATATCCATACCCGATGGCTCAAGATTCGCGCCCGTCGCAAAGAGTTGCAGGAGGTGATCGCATCGGAAGAGCAGGTATTGGAAGTGTCCGAAGTTCATCCGATGAACGCAACCGTCTTTGCGCCGATCGGAGGACAAGTCGCCCAGAGGCTTGTCAATCTGGGCGAAACGGTGAAGCCGCGCCAGCCTATTGTCAGTCTGATCAACACACGCAGTCTCTCGAGCATCTGGCTTGATGCCTTCGTACGGGAAACACAAGTCTGGAAGATCAAGCCAGGACAAAAGGTCCGGATCCATATCGACAGCTGGCCCGGAGACACGTTTTATGGCCATGTGCTGGAGTTCATCCCGGCGGCATCCCAGGCGTTTTCCCTGTTGCCGGCGCAGAATGCGGCTGGAACGTTTGTGAAAGTCGTCCAGCGGATTCCGGTCCGGATCGTTTTCGACAGCCTGCAAAACCGGACGATTTTGCCCGGAATGTCGGCGGAGGTGTGGATTGACCGGAGATCGATTCCGAAGCAAGGCAAAGGTACTGGAAAATGAAATTTTTCCCGGTCGGATGGCGAAAATTCTTTTTTGTCTGCTTTTGTCTGACGACTACCTCTTATGTTTTTTTTCTTCCGTCCCCGGACAGTTTTGCAGAGTCCCCGGACCTCGATCCGGGGATTCCGGTTACAAGGGAAGAAGTCCTTCAGGAAGCGCTGGACAATAATCCCGGAATTATCGTTCAGGCCAGCCGGTTATCGGCTTCAAGGGAAGAAGTGGGAATCCGGCGGGCGACCTATTATCCCCAGATCAGTCTCAATCTGGCCCAGCTTTATCTGAATACGCCTGTTTTGGGCATTTCTTTTCCGAACGAGCAGCCGTTGGCACCCGAAGCTATTCTGCCAACATTCACACAAGGGATTTTTGAGTTTGGTCGACGACATAACCAGGTCCGGGCTGCCATCCTGAAAAAGCAGTCCCGGAGGTGGATGCTGGAGGAGGCCCGTCTTTCTGTCGTCTGGAAGGCGGCGATGTCTTTCGACCAGCTGGCAATGTATCAGCATCTGCTTGAAGCGGCCGATGAAAATGAACGGGCAGCCCGGAAGCATCTCGAGCGGACACGACTGCGTCTCGAGAAAGGTCTGGCGATCTTTCCGGATCTGACCCAGGCGAAAGTGTATTGGCAAAAGTCCCGTCTGCAGATCGTCCAGATCCGAAATTCTCTCCATAAAGCGCAGGCGGACCTTGTTTATGCGACCGGGCATAAAAAATTCCGCCCTTACAAGGCCCTGGAAGACTCCCGGCCCGTCATGCTGCCACAGGACCCGGACACCCTTGTCGAATCGGCCATGAATCAGCGTCCCTTGCTGATGTCTCTCAGGAAGAAGGACAGGGAAAAGAAGGTCCTGGTCAACAGGGAGTTCGACGAGCATCTTCCAAAACTCGACCTCTTTGCCAACGGGCTGATCGTCTATGGCCTCCCTTCGGCTGTTACGCTTGCTCCGCCATCCAGCGGTCTTTTTTTTCCGGGCTTTCAAACCGGAGTCGTTCTGTCTATCCCGATTTTCAGCGGAATGAGTGTGGTCCACGGAACGCAGAAGGCGCGCGCTCTTTTTCAAAAAGAGGTTTCCGACACGCGGCTGGCGGAAATCCGCGTTGCCAGAAACGTTCGCAAGGCCTGGTTCGATCTGGAAACACAACGAAAAAAGGTGGAACTGGACCAGACGGAAGTCGAAAATGCGACCGTCAACCGCGACATGGTTCAAAAAAGTTATGACAGGGGTCTTGTGGACAGTGTCACCCGCATACAGGCTCAAGCGGAATATGTTACGGCCAGAGAAACGCTCATTGCGGATCAGTTTCGTCTGCGGATGATCCTGGACGAACTCGAGTGGCAGGTCGGGATCTGGCCTCGACTTGTGGCAAAACCCCCATCCGTGCGGGTACCTGCGCGCAAGGGATAATCTGCTCTTTCCAAAACCTTATGCAAACTTAGTGCCTGTCTAGGTGTTCTCTTGTCTTTTTTTCCCCGTTGCACTAACATTTCTGGCAATCGGCGAACGGATAAAAATCGTCAGAGGTATACGGAAATAAGAAAGGACGGGGCATCTGCGATAAATCCGGATGCCCGGAGAACCGGGAAAGGAGGTGTCCATTGCGCCCAAGGAAAAGAAGAAAAGTCTCCATTGTCGGAGCCGGAAACGTGGGCGCAACCACAGCCCAGAAGATCGTCGAGAACGGGCTGGCGGATGTTGTCATTCTGGACGTGCGCGAAGGCATGGCCCAGGGAAAGGCCCTGGATATCCTGGAGTCGGGACCTTTGCTGGGATTTGATACGCGGATCGTCGGATCCGGAAACTATGAAACGATCGAAGGGTCTTCTGTTGTTGTCGTTACCGCCGGATTCTCGAGGAAACCGGGGATGACCCGGGAAGATCTCCTGCACAAGAACGGGGATATCATGATCGAGGTCGCGGGCAAGATCCGGAAACATGCTCCGGAGTCTGTGGTGATCATGGTCACGAATCCCATGGACCTGATGGCCTACATGCTCTGGAAGGTGACCGGGTTCCCCCGTGAACGGGTGATTGGTATGGGTGGCGCGCTGGACTCATCCCGTTTTGCCTATTTTGTTTCCGAAGTCACGAACACGTCGGTATCGAATATCCAGACGATGGTGATGGGCGGGCACGGGGACGACATGGTCCCACTTCTGGAGTTTTCGACGATTGCCGGTGTGTCCCTGAAAAAAGCGCTCGAGCCGCAGGTTCTTCAACAACTGGTAGACCGGACGAGGGACGGCGGCGGAGAAATCGTTCGGCTCATGAAGGATTCGTCGGCCTATTTCGCTCCGGCAGCCGCCATTTACTCGATGATCGAATCGATCCTTCATGACCGGCACCGGGTGATTCCCAGTTCGGTATATCTGGAAGGAGAGTACGGCGTCAAGGGTGTTTTTTCCGGCGTACCGGTCCAGATCGGCAACGTTGGGCTGGAAAAGATCGTTCCTCTTCCTCTGTCGACCGAAGAGGAAGAGGCCTTTCACCGGTCCACGCAGTCCATCCGTCAGGGGATCAGCACGATTGAAAGACTGTTTCCCGACCTGGGACGTTCCTGACCGAGGATGATCCGGCGGGACTCTCTATCGGTGACCGCCTTTCTCGCCGGATCCCTTCCGGTGATTCCGGGACGACCGTGAAGAGAGGTGAGCGACTCCTCCGAAGCCGGTTTTTTGTTCTGGGGGTTTCTGCTGTTCCGATTCTCCTGACGCTTTTCTACATGGGGTTCATTGCCCACAGGCATCTCCAGCAACGAGGGAAGGTACCGGTCGACAGTCACCCGCTGCCGGAGGCAGAAATTTTGATCCGGCATTTCCACTACTCCAGGACAGTTGACGGGAAGACGAAATGGTTTGTCGATGCCGACCGGGCGTCTCTGGGCAAGGATGAGTCCCGGGCAAAGATCTGGGATCTGAAGGCCCGGATTCGCGTTCGCCGGGACCTCAGGCTGGTTGTCACGGGGGAGAAAGGGGTTATCGATCAGGTCCGACACCGATTTTACGTGGAAGAAGTGACGCGTCCGGTTTCAGCCCGATTTTCCAATGGATTAACGGTGATTTCATCCCACCTCAATTATGCGGACCGGCAAGATGAAATTCGCACGGACGGTCATGTGATTATACTGGGGCCCAACATGATCATCCAGGGACAAGGATTGCAATCGGTTCCCCGCAATCAGAGGTTTCGAATCGACCGAAACGTGCGTGCCGTCTTTGCCAATTGACTTTACGATGAGCCGGATTGTCTCTTCGCGCCGTGGATTTCATCCCGGAAAAAATCCTTTGTGGCTGTTGTTCCGGGCAAATGCGGGCGTCCTCCTTTTTTGGGTTTTGTCGATTTCGTTCTGCCGGAGTGCCTGGGGGGCCCCTTCGGTTCCGACGGTGATCAATGCCGACAAGATGCTGGCTGAGAACATCCAGAACGAAATTCATTTTGTCGGTCATGTTCATCTCGTGAAAAAAAATCTGATTCTGAAGTCGGACAACCTGGATGTCTTTTTTGTTCCTCCGGCCAGGGGAGCGACTTTGATGGACAATATGCACGCCCGTCAGAAGTCCCAGAAGATCCAGACTATGATTGCGACAGGCCACGTGTATATCAAAAAAGGCAATCGGGTCGCTTATGCGGGAAAAGCGGTCTATGTTGCCCGAGGTCATTTTTTTGTCCTGACCCGCCTTCCTGTTGTCATTCAAAACGGCGATCGCATATCGGGAGAGAAAATCACGTTTTTTACCCGGATCGACAAAAGTCTTGTGCAGGGCCACAGCCTGATGCTGCTTCATCCGTCGGGAAAAAAGGGGAAAAAGGAGCAAAAGCCAGAAGTGAAGTCCCCCCAACCCAGAGGAAAGGGCTGACCGGATGTCCATTGAGGTTCAGGATCTTCGAAAAAACTACCGGAAAAGGTGGGTGGTGGA
Source organism: Nitrospirota bacterium (assembly GCA_021826965.1). Taxonomy (GTDB): domain Bacteria; phylum Nitrospirota; class Leptospirillia; order Leptospirillales; family Leptospirillaceae; genus Leptospirillum_A. The sequence goes on along the minus strand of JAKAYA010000010.1, from coordinate 23,850 downwards.
CGGGGTCAGTATCAGCGTGAACCAGGGAGAAGTCGTGGGTCTCCTCGGGCCGAACGGGGCAGGGAAAACAACGACATTCTACATGATTGTCGGACTCGTTCGGCCCGATGGGGGCCAGATCCTGATGGATGACCATGACATATCCCGGTATCCGATGCATGTCCGGGCACGGACGGGAATCAGCTATCTTCCCCAGGAGTCGTCGATCTTTCGCAAGTTGACCGTGGAGGAAAATATCCTGGCCGTCCTCGAATACATGGACCTTTCTCGCGAAGAGCGTCAGGAGCGTCTCGAAAGACTTCTGGAAGAACTGAATATCGCTCATCTCGCAAAAAACAAGGCCTATACTTTGTCCGGTGGAGAAAGACGACGGGTGGAAGTGTCGAGGGCACTTGCGACGAAACCCCGATACATCCTGCTGGACGAACCGTTCGCCGGGGTCGATCCGATCGCGGTAATCGAGATCCAGAAGATCATCGCCCAGCTTCGTCAGAGCAACATCGGAGTTCTTATCACCGATCACAATGTTCGGGAAACCCTCGAGATTACCGATCGGGCCTATGTCATCAATCAGGGGAAAATTCTGGAAGAAGGAACGCCCCGGAAGATTGCTTCCAGCCCCAAAGCGCGGGCCTTTTATCTGGGGGAGAAATTTACGCTCAATTCGGCTGTCATGGAGGAGGAGATTTGATTCGCCAACGTCTGGAAATCAAGCTCGGCCAGAAGATGGTGATGACGCCCCAGCTCCAGCAGGCCATCCACTTGTTGATGCTTGCCAAGCTGGACCTGAGAGAGGAAATTCTGCAGGAAACCCAGACCAACCCGCTTCTGGAACTGGAAGAGGATAACGACTGGGAGGAACCGACACCGGAAGGTACTATCGACACGCCACCGTCGGACGGAGAGGATCGTGAAACGGTTCCGGAGGACGGAGTCGTCCCGGATCCGTTATTGAGCTGGGATTACTCTCTCCATGAGGATATGGACGATTCGGGACTTTACCAGGAAGAACGCTCGATCCGGGAAGATCCGGAAAGTGATTTTTCCTACGAGAAGATCTTGGCTGCCCCGACTACTCTGGAAGACCATCTTGTCTGGCAGATCTCGTTCAGGGAGATGCGGCCTGATGAAAAGGAACTGGCTCATTTTCTGATCGGAAACATCAACGAGGACGGATATCTCGTCGTGACGGAAGAAGAGGTGCCGGAAAATCTTCGTCGAGATCCGGAATCGTTTTCGCGGGTTCTTTCCTGGATCCAGGAATGCGATCCACCGGGTGTCGGTGCCCGGAATCTGAGAGAATGCCTGATGATCCAGGCCCGTCTCCTTCAACTCGAAAAGACAGTCGTCTGGTCGATTCTGGATAGCCACATGGACGCTTTCATGGAGATGAAGTACAAGGGAATTGCCAAAACCCTCTCTGTCCCCCTGGAAGACATCCAGACGGCATCTCAGATCATCCGAAAACTCGAACCGAAACCAGGCCGCCCCTATTTCCGGGACATGGCCACCCCGATTTCTCCCGACGTCCGATTTTACGATGCGGGGAATGGAGAGATCCGGGCGGTTCTGAACGAAGAGGGTGTCCCGCGTCTGAGGATCCAAGCCGCCTACAGGTCTCTCCTGAAGACCATGGAAAAAAAGGATAAGACGCGGGAGTATATTGAAGAAAAGCTTCGCTCTGCGATGTGGTTCCTGAAATCGATCGAGCAGAGAAAGAAGACCATATTGCGGGTATCCGAGGCTATCCTTCGTCACCAGGAAGATTTTTTTCGACGGGGACCCCTCGCTCTGAGACCTCTTGTTCTGAAAACGATCGCCATGGATCTGGGTCTTCATGAATCGACGATTTCGCGTGTCACGAATCAGAAATACGCCGAAACCCCGTTCGGCATCGTGGAGCTGAAGTTCTTTTTCTCAGGAGGATTGCCGTCCCAGTCCGGGGCCGAACATTCTTCAGTCAGTGTCCGGGAGAAAATCCGCGACATGGTCCGGGAGGAGTCGAAAGAATCTCCTCTGACGGATCAGGAAATCATGAATCGGCTGGGAAAGGAAGGGATCGTCATTGCTCGCAGGACGGTCGCCAAGTATCGTATGGAACTCGATATCCCGCCGGTCAACAAACGCAAACAGGAACGCGTGGTCTGAAGAGTCAAACGATCACGCTTGTCAATTTTAGGAGGAGACGGAAACATGGACATTGCCTTGACGGGAAGACACATGGAGATTACCGAAGCGATTCGCTCAAAGGTCCAGGAAAAAATGGAACTTCTGGACCGGGTAGCTCCTGAAAACTGCCGAGCCGATGTCGTCCTGGGTGTGGAAAAATTTCGCCAGAAAGTGGAGGTGACACTTCATGCCAACGGGCGTCTGATTCACGCCGAATCGGTGACGAACGACCTTTATGCCTCCCTGGATCTTGCTGTCGACAAGCTGGACAGGCAGCTGGTGCGCTTCAAGGAAAAAATCCGTCATGGGCATGCTTCGAACGGCCAGTCTGTCAAAACGAACATGGATAACAACCTGGTCGAAAATGAAAAACCCTTGCCATCTCTGGTGAAGACGAAGCGTTTTCCGGTCAAGCCCATGTCCCTCGACGACGCCATTCTCCAGATGGAGCTTCTGGACAAGGATTTTTTCCTGTATACGGATCCGGTCTCCGAAACACTGCGCGTTCTCTATCGCCGCCGCGATGGAAGTCTGGGCCAGATTCAGCCCGAATGATGACGGAGGGAGGGGACGTCTGACGTGGCAAGAACCCGGATCCTTTTCGTCAGCGGTCTTTCGGGCGCGGGAAAAAGTCATGCGATCCGGGCTTTGGAGGATCTGGGCTATTTTTGTGTCGATAATCTGCCACCCCCCTTGTTGCCGACCTTTTCGGATCTGGTCACGCATCACGTTCCGGAAATGTCGCACGTCGCGATCGGGGTGGATATCCGGGAACGGGAATTCCTGGACCTGTTCCTGCGTTTTTTCGATGAATTTCGTTCGGAACATGCGAACGTGGAGCTTGTTTTCCTCGATGCCGACGACAACGAGCTTGTACGGCGCTTTTCAGAGACGCGTCGCCCGCACCCTCTTTTGAGGGGGGAGGGTGCGGCGGTGATCGAAGCCATCCGGGAGGAACGGGAGAAGCTGTCCAAGCTTCGGGAACGGGCGGACCGGATCGTCGCAACGACAGATCTGAAGGTCTCCGAGCTCAAGTCCATCCTCAAGAAGTATTACGGAAAAGGAGAGAAGGAGGAACAGTTCAAGCTGTTCCTGATGTCCTTCGGTTTCAAATACGGGCTTCCCATCGATTGCGACCTGGTGCTGGATGTCCGATTCTTGCCAAACCCCAATTATGTGCCGGATCTGAAACCGTTGACGGGTCTGGACACCCCGGTGCGGGATATGGTGTCGTCTCAAGGCGGGGAAGGATTCGTCCGGCAGACGGAAGAGTATCTTTCTTATCTTCTTCCTCAATATGTGGAGGAGGGGAGGAGCTTCTTGACCATCGGTATCGGTTGCACTGGCGGGCGCCATCGTTCCGTGGCCATCACAGAAATCCTGAAAAACCGTTTTGTCTCCCGGGGATATGAAATCCGGGTGATTCATCGGGATATCGAAAAATAATGCATGGGGGCGTGGACTGGATATGAGATATAAGAGGAACATGGGATCGGCCGGGAGAAAACTGCTTCTGTCCGGATGGGTTCTGCTGGCGCTTCTGGCATTTCCGGGTTGTGAGACGGCACCCAAGAAAAAACCCATTTATTCTTACGAGCTCCCCTGGTCGGGAAAGGTCATCCGGGCGGACACCCTCTCGAAAATCGCGGGAAATCCTTTTGACGGTAACAAGAGACTGGATGCCTACCTGCAGGCCCGACAACAGGCCGAACAGATTCTTCTGCAACAGATCCGGAAACTGCATCTGACCGATCAGGAAACGGTGGGGGAAGCGATTGACCAGAAACCTGTTGTGATGAAACGGATTCACCGTTTTCTGGATCATGCGAAGATCGAAGACGTGGCGTATGTTCCGGCCGGAGGGATCCGCGTTCAGGAAACGGCCTACCTGGGAGCAGATTTTCAGTCCCTCCTGGGAGTGACCTTGCATTTGATGCCTCGAAAGAAGAAAAAGATCCGGGGTGCGGCGACCGCGTCGCATGAAGGGGCTGGCGGCGGTGGCGGGATGCCCATGATGCCCATGATGCCTTAAAGGCCTTCGACAAAAACAGCAAGAGCTCAGGGGATTTCATGATACGTTTTGTGACAGCCGGCGAATCTCATGGTCCGGCCCTGGTCGGGATCATCGAAGGACTGCCTGCAGGGATGGACCTGTCGGCAGATATGCTGGCGAACGACATGCTTCGGCGAAAAATGGGCTATGGTCGGGGCGGGCGGATGAAGATCGAATCGGATGACGTTCGTTTCCTGTCCGGGGTTCGTCGGGGGAAAACCCTGGGGTCCCCGATTACGGTTTTCATCGAAAACCGGGATTTCCGCAACTGGGAAGAGGATATGGATCCGGCTCCCCGCTCGGGAGCACCGGGCCGGGGAGTTTTCACACCTCGACCAGGACATGCGGATTATGCGGGAGCCGTCAAGTATTTTCACAGGGATCTTCGAAACGTTCTGGAACGGGCCAGCGCCCGTGAAACGGCGACTCGCGTCGCTCTCGGAGGAATTGCGCGTCAGTATCTCCGACTCTTTGGAATAGAGGTCGCTTCTTTCGTTCTGCGGATTGGGGCGTTCGAGATTCCCGAATCGGAATTGCCCCCGTTGGGTATGCCGATGGAGGAGCTTCGGGAAAAAGTCCTGCGCTCGGAAGTGTTCTGTCCGGTTTCCGAACGGGAAAAGGAAATGATCGAAGCAATCCGGGCGGCAAAAAAGGCTGGAGATACCCTGGGAGGTATTTTTGAGGTCCGGACGTCGCCCCTTCCCGTAGGTCTCGGGAGCTATGTCCAGTGGGACAGGAGGCTCGATGGCGAAATGGCGCGCGCGTTGATGAGTATTCAGGCGATCAAGGGCGTCGAGGCCGGACTGGGATTCGAGGCGGCCCGCAGACCCGGTTCGGCTGTTCACGATCCCTTTGTTCCCGGACGCGCGCATGGAAGTCTTGAAAGGACCAGAAATCATGCCGGAGGCTTGGAGGGTGGGGTGACAAACGGACAGCCCCTTTGGGTGCGGGCCGCAATGAAACCGATTTCGACACTCTATTCTCCTCTGCCGTCGGTGGATATTCGCAGTGGGGAGCCTTCTCCCGCCAGTGTTGAACGTTCGGACATTTGTGCAGTTCCGGCGGCCTCCGTTGTGGGGGAGGCGATGGTGTGTCTGACTCTGGCGGGAGCTGCTTCGGAAAAATTCGGAGGGGATTCCGTCGAAGAAGTTTTGGGACATTTCCGGGCAACGGTCGGACTGAAGCAGGAATGGGAAAGCATCACGGGGAACGATGAGCGTCGGTGCTGACCTTGGACAGGCCTCTTCGATCCTTCTCGTCGGAGCACGCGGAGCCGGAAAGACGACAATCGGTCACGCTCTGGCCCGGACTCTTGATCTTCCTTTTTATGACACGGATCGACTGGTGGAGGAACGGCTCGGAGAGTCCATTCCGTCGTTCTGGGCCAGGGAAGGAGAGGACACTTTTCGGGATGTCGAGAGCCTTGTTGTGAAAAGTCTTCCGGGATTGCCCAGAGGTGTGATTTCGACAGGAGGAGGGATCGTTCTCCGCTCCGAAAATCGACACTGTCTGCAGGAGGTCGGACGGGTATTTTATATCCGCCTCCGCCCCGAAACTCTGATCCCAAGGCTCCAGAATTCCTGGGGATCCCGTCCGCGGCTCATTCAGGAAGTTTCTCTCGAAGAAGAAGTCCGCCTGGTGATGGAACAGCGTGATCCTCTTTATCTGGACGTCGCACATCATGTCATTGATGCGGACGGTTTCGGGATTCTCCAGGTTGTCCAGATGATCCAGCGCTGTCTTGAAGAGGAGACCCGATTGTGAGGGATCTCTTCGGGAGAAAGAGGAAAGGGTCATTTTTGTGAAGTTTCGTGAGATAATGGTTTCATCTCATTCGGGGCCATACAGGATTCGTGTTGGAAACCGGATAAAAGACGAGATTCCGGGCTGGCTTGTCGAAATGGGTTTCCCGGTCACCCGAAAAGTTGCCCTGATTTCGAATGTGACGGTTCGGAATCTGCACGGAAACGCGTTTTCGGCATCGCTGGCAGCTCGGGGATTTTCCGTGGCGGGATTCGATTTTTCCGATGGCGAATCCTACAAGACGCTGGATTCCGTCCGGGAGTGTCTGGATCGCCTGTTGTCTTTGAAGTGGGAGCGTCAGGACCCTGTTCTCGCCTTGGGGGGAGGGGTTGTCGGAGACATGGGCGGGTTCGTCGCATCTATTCTTCTTCGAGGAGTTCCCCTGATCCATGTCCCGACCACGGTTGTCGGGCAGGTGGATTCGTCCATCGGAGGCAAGACCGGCGTCGATCACCCCGAGGGAAAGAACCTGATCGGCTCCTTCTATCCACCTCAGTCGGTGTGGATCGATCCGTCCTTTCTGGAAACGTTGCCTCTCCGGGAACGGCGTTCGGGACTTGGAGAAGTTATCAAGTACGCCCTGATCGGTAACCGGGAGCTTCTCCGGTTTCTGGACGGAAACCTGGAAATTCTTTCCGGGGAACGCTTCGACCGGGATGTGTGGGAGGAAACCATTTTTCTCTGTGCTTCGCACAAGGCGCGGATCGTTTCCGAGGATGAACGGGAATCCGGCGTCCGGATGAATCTGAACTTTGGTCATACGTTCGGCCATGCCCTCGAAGGGGCAATGGGGTACGAGGGCATTCTCCACGGGGAAGCTGTCGGGTTGGGGATGATTGCGGCTGCCCGCGTCGCAAGGGCTTTGGGAATCACTGGGGAAGAAACGGAAGAAGTGATCCGGGCGTATTTGAAAAGGGCATGTCTTCCGGATCGGTGGCCGTCAGGAATTTCTTTCGACCGTCTTGAGCGTTTTCTCAAAACCGACAAGAAGGCGTCCTCCGGACGTGTGACACTTGTTCTTCCGGTACGCCCTGGCGAAGTTGTCCGTACAAGGGATTATGAGCCATCCGTTCTGGGATCCGGTATCGCCTGATCCTCCAAAGAGAGGGATGGAAATTCATGCGGAAAGAGCGAGAAAAGGAGATCCATCGTAAAATGGAGAACAATCCGGCCCTGATGGAAAAAGACCCCTTGCTTAAAGAGCTGGGGCTGCTCCGTGGTCTTCTCAGGATGATGCACGACGACGTTGCGCTGGAAGAGACGCTGGGACAGGCTCTCAGGCTATCGCGAGAGATCCTTCCCTTCGACTGTGCCTTTATTTACCTTCTGGAAGGAGAGGGCCATGAACTGGTCCTGAGGGCCACATCGAACATCTATCCTCATGCTGTGGGCCAAGTCGTCCTGCGCATGGGAGAAGGGGTCACCGGCTGGGTGGCCAGGGAAATGTCTCCGGTCATCATTTCGGAAAAGGCCTGGATGGATCCCCGTTTCAAGATGTTCCAGATTTTTGAGGAGGAGCAGTATGAAGCATTTCTGTCGCTTCCGCTTGTCGTCAAGGATATTCTTCTGGGCGTAGTGAATTTCCAGTTTCGAAAAACCTATGTTCCTTCGGACGAAGATCTTGAACTTGTGACGCTCCTCACTCAGGAGCTTTCCCTTGTCATTCACCACCTGGTCCTGTTCGAAGATGCACGAAAAAAAGCGCGTCAAATCGAGGCATTGTCACAGGTCAGCCAGTCCATCGCGTCGAACCGGTACCTTGAGGAGATCCTTCACCTGATCGTGACGGTGACGGCGGAAATGACGAACTCGAACCTTTGTTCGATCATGATCCATGATCCGGAGGAGGGTCTGGTCATCCGGGCGACCCAGACGCTTTCCCAGGAATACCGGAACAAGCCTCCGATCAAGATCGGCGAGAGCATATCCGGGATCGTCTTCCGGGACGCAACACCCATCCAGGTCGAAGATGTCCAGAAGGATCCCCGTTATTCCTTCAAGGATCTGGCCCGAAAGGAAAACATGGTTTCCCTCCTTTCTGTGCCGATGATGATCAAGAATCGCGCTATCGGTGTGATCAACGTGTATACGAGCCAGCCCCATCTGTTTTCCCAGGACGAGATCAAGGTGCTGCAGAGCGTCGCCAACCAGGCGGCGATCGCCTGGGAAAATACGGGATTGCTCCAGCGCAACCTGGAGATGGAAGAGGCGCTGGAAAGCCGGAAAAAGATCGATCGCGCCAAGGCTATTCTGATGAAGGCAAACCGGATATCGGAAGACGAGGCGTATCGTCTTCTCCAGAAAAAGAGCATGAATATCCGGAAATCCATGAAGGAGATCGCCGAGGCGATCCTGCTGGCCAATGACATGAAAATCGATTCCTGAGCCCGATGGTCGGAAACACGGTCTCGTAAACACAGGGGGAAGGATGGATCGGGGACTCTTGACGGCAGGATCGGTTTTTCTGGTTTTTACAGTCGTTTTGGGACTGGTTCTTCTGGGGTTCGAAATGGGGCGGAAGCAGTTTCCCAAAGCCCTGGGTTTTTTGCATCCCACGCTGGGATTGACCGGGATCCTGATGCTGGTTGCCCGGCATTTCATCCTGGGGCCGCTCAAATACATGGATGAGGGGCTTCTTTCTCTGGCCCTTGCAGTCTTTTTCGGCATGCTCCTGCTGCTGAAAGGCTTCGGCGGCCAGCGGATGGTCCGTCTCTTTACCTTTGCCCACGGGGTCTTTGGCCTTCTGGGTCTGGGGCTGATTCTCTGGCAGCTGGCCTTGAACAAAAACCTGATCGGCTAGGAATGATCCGGAAAATACGGCCTGCACCATCTCTGTGGTGGAAATTGTTCCCGACGGTGCTTTTTTTTTCCGTCCTGTCTGTTTTTCCGAATCGGGCCTGGGGCCTGACCGGAGATCGGCTTCTTCTCGATTCTCTTCCGAATTTTTTTTTCATCCCGTCCTCCGGGACATACAGTTACTCAAAAGCCCTTGCGATCGAAAAGCGTTTTTCGAAAAGTCTCCGGGGCCTTCGATCTTACCGGTGCGACCTGAAAAACTATTATGGTCTTATGGAAAAAACACCGGAAGAATGGATGGAGATCGACGTTGTCTATCCCCAAAAGAACGTCCGGATCGGACTCATCCGTCCCCGAAAGGGAGCCCGACTGATTTACCGTGCGGACAACGGGGCCGTTCGGGTCAAACCCTTTGATTTTCTCGGTCTCGTCCTCACGCTTTCTCCCCGCAACCGTCTCCTTGTCTCACGCTACGGACACACGATCGATCATGCCGACCTTTTAAGCTTTGACCGAAGGATCTTCGGGCCAGCCTGTCTTTCCCGGTCATGCGCCTATCTGGGGAGCGGTCTCCTGAAAGGCGTTCCGGTCGATGTTCTGAATGTGGCCCCCGACGTTGTCGAAGCGCACCGGACGTTCGGGAGGATGGTTCTTCTGTTCGACCGGAAGTCCGGATGGCCTGTTCTTGTGGAAACCCTCTCCCCCGAGGGGAAGTTCATGGAAAAGGTCGAATACGAAAACTGCCGGAAGAATGTGATTTTTCCACCCGGATTTTTCCGCATGTAACCGTTTTGCTTTGTTCCGGAAAAGAGGGGAGACAGCGAGTGGGCATCGCGTATCGCGTCGACGCGAAAATAGATGTGGATCTGGCGATTGATCTCTATCACCGGTCGACTCTGGGGAAGCGCAGACCGGTCGGAAGGCCTGACATCTTTGAGGGGATGCTGACAAACGCCAGTCTTACGGTGAGCGCCTGGAACAACGATCGCCTTGTCGGCATCGCCCGCACGCTGACGGACTTCACATACGTCGCTTACCTGGCCGATCTTGCTGTCGATGTCCAATATCAGAGAAGGGGGATTGGCAAGGCGCTTGTCCGGGAAACGAGACTTCGTCTGGCCCCTTCCTGTACGATCGTGCTTTTTGCGGCACCGGACGCTGATTCATACTACGCCGGTCTCGGTTTTGTCCGCAATACAAGAGGGTGGGTGCTGGAAGGGGGGTGACTCCGGGGTCCTGCCGTCTTTCCCAACGGGATCGTTCTTGTATGGTGCGCTTCCGCCGGGGAGGGCAGGTTCCGTTGTCCGGGAGTCTCAGGGAAGACGATCTTTTTCCGGCGTTTTTCCCATGCCGGAATGCAGGGTGATGACCGTCTTGACGTTTCCGCGCACGTTGAAGTCGGCGACGATCTCCAGGAAGGCCGGTTCAAGGAGGGTTTTCAGTTCCCTGAAAAGTGTTGCAGCCGTTTCTTCATGGGAGATGGGCCGGTTTCGAAAGCTGTTCAGATAGAGCTTGAGGGATTTGAGTTCGACGATAAAGCCCGAAGGACGATAACGGACATGGATTGTGGCAAAATCCGGATATCCGGACCGGGGGCAGAGACAGGTGAATTCCGGATAGGATATCCGGATCTCAAGCGGCGTCTCCGTTTCCGGAGCAGGCCATTTTTCCAGCAGGTTTTCCTGGATGGAAATCTCCCCGTAGGGCATCTTCCCGTGAGCGAAATTTTTTCCCGGGTTTTTCTTTTCTTTTTTCGCAGAAGGCATCGATTTGCTCCGGGGTTCGGGACAGAGGTGGTGGTGGGCGGAACAGGGCTCGAACCTGCGACATCAGCTGTGTAAGAGCTGCGCTCTACCGACTGAGCTATCCGCCCGGCAAGGAAGCGTGTATCTTTCCCCCGGCAGGGGTGGTGCAGGCAAGAAGACGATCATTCACATCCGGAGGCAGGGAAGTCGGCCGACCTTGCCGGTCGACACAGACGAGAACCGTTGTCCCTTCCCCGGCAGGGGTGTCGTTACGGCTCATGTTGACGACCTGGTACTCGAACGTCATCAACTTGCGTGAAAGGCTCACGAGGCGTGTCTCTATCCGCACAAGGTCATCATATTCCAGCGGAGCCTTATATTGGCATTCGAGCCGGGCGATGACCAGATAGAATCCGGTATCTTCGAGCCGCTTGTAATCGAATCCGGCCTGACGACAAAAATCGGCCCTGCCCATTTCGAACCAGACGGGATAGTGTGAATGATGGGCTCTTCTTTGCCCGTCCGTTTCGGAATAGCGAACGCGAAAATCCGTCTGTGTCACCATGGGAGTGATTATGGCATCGGTCCGGTTCGGAATCAACTTTTCCGGAGAAGAAAACCGTCTTTTTCCATCCGATTCCATCCGAACGGTGTCCGGGATCACATCCCGACCCCGCATACTTGATTGCTGTCTCAAAGTTCACTATGATTGACGAAGTTTCTGAAGGAAGACATCCGGGGCCGTAGTTCAGCTGGTTAGAACGCTGGCCTGTCACGCCAGAGGTCGCGGGTTCGAGCCCCGTCGGCCCCGCCATTGTTTGATGTCGTTTGATTCCGATGACGTGTTTTTGTATTCCCCTTGTTCTCCCCTTCATCCTTGTGTCATATGCGTGATAATGGATGAAGATTCCAATCCAGCCGATCCCGTCATGCCGGATGGCCATGAAGATGGTAAACACATGCCGCATATGGAGTGCGTCTTCCGTCAGACTTCACGATGGCCGGTTTGGTCCAGATGGCTTCATCGGGTGAACTCCTTCTTGTTTCCCTGTTTCGTTTTTCGCCCGTACATCTGTGTCCGTCGTGATCATGCCGGATACGACACCCGGATACGACACCTTGATCTCTTCAGGATCCTGGACCTGTCTTTATCAGCTTTATCAGAAGAAAGAACCCAATGACACTATTTAACTTCCTCTCCCAGGTCAGTCCGATGGCCGAAGCTGTTCTGAGCGCCCTTCTCTTCCTTTCCGCGCTCAGCTGGGGGATCGTCTTCTACAAGATCTACATCGTATCCCGTTCGGTCAAGGAAAATCGGCAGTTCGTAATGGCCTTCAAGCGGACAGACCGTTTTTCCCGGCTGTACCAGGAAGCCGTAGCCTACAGAAAATCCACGCTGGCATTCATTTTTCGTGCCGGCTATGAAAAGGTTCAGGCATTGAAGGACAAGTGGATGGTGGCCGGGGGACACAGTTCGGAAATGGACCTCGATGTCATTCACCGGACGCTCCTTCAGGCCACGCAGGAAGAACAGGCCCGTCTTGAAGCCTATCTTCCGGTTCTGGCGACGACAGCCAACATTGCCCCCTTTGTCGGTCTGCTTGGAACTGTCTGGGGAATCATTCACGCTTTTCGCGACATCAGCCATCAGGCTTCGGCCAGTATCGCCTCTGTCGCACCCGGCATTGCCGATGCTCTGGTCACGACGGCAGCGGGGCTGTTTACGGCTATTCCGGCTGTGATTTTCTATAATTATTTCCTGCAAAAAATCCGTCAAATTCAGGGCGTTGCGGACACGTTCACCCTCGAAATCCTGAATGTCGTTTCGGAAGAGCGCTGGAAGGACTGAAAGACCGATGAAGCTGTCGCCCAAATCCTCACGCCATGACATGTTGTCCGAAATCAATATGGTGCCTTTCATCGACGTTGTGCTTGTTCTTCTGATCATTTTCATGCTTGCGACGCCACTCTTGTATCGGGGTCTGAAAATCAACCTCCCGAAGACAGCGACCAACAGCATCAAGAAACCCATTCCCAAGGTGGTGGTTTCGATCAATCACAAAGGAACCGTTTTTCTGGGCGGGCACAAGGTTGATTGGCAGGACCTTCGTCCCATGCTGTCCGCCTATTACAAGAAAGACAAGCGCGTGGTTGTCTACCTGAAGGCGGACCGGAAAGTCGACTACGGTGTCGTCGTTCATCTGATGGACATCGTGAAACAGGCGGGTATCGACAGGTTGGGCATGATCACCATGCCGACCCCCCAGAATTCGGAATAAAACTCCGTGATCCACGCCGAATCCCGCCGGGTCGGGGGGATGTCGCCCGGATGGTTCCTCTTCCTGTCGTTGTCAATCCATACCGTACTGGCGATGTTTCTCTTCTTCTATCAGTCGAACAAATCCAAGGGTTTTCCCGAAGCGACGACCGTTGAGCTGGTATCGGAACTTCCTCCCTCCAAGAAACAGACGACCCCCGTTCCCACGCCTCCGGTTGTCCGCCCTCACCATTCACGGCCAGTTTCTCGTCCTCGGGAATCCCCACCGGTCCCGCGCCTCCAGGTTGTGAAGAAAGCCCGTATTCCGATCATTCGTAAGAAAAGGGAAATCAGAAAAACGCATCTGAAAAAGACTGCCCTTCGCCCAAAAGTAGCGAAGAAGGTGGCGAAGCGGAAGGTCCTTCCCAAGGTGTCATCCGTTGTTCGTCCTGCCCGGGCAAAGCCCGCCAAATCTTCGCCGGTTCCCCAGAAACCGGTCCTGAATCCCAGCCGGATTCCCAACCCGCATCCGGTTCCGGTCAAAATGGATATTTCCGGACAGACATTTCCGACGTTTCTGGAGCACCTTTTGATTTCCAGGATCAAGTCCAACTGGTTTCCTCCGCCGGGTACCCGGGGACTCCGGGCGACAGTTCAGTTCGTTCTTCTGAAGAACGGTCGCGTTCCGGATCAGCCGGTGGTGACGGGGAGTTCCGGAAACGGCATGTTTGATGATGCCGCCCGGATGGCTGTTTTGAGGTCCGTTCCGTTTCCGCCTTTTCCGCCGGGATTTTCGAAGGATCGTGAAGTGGTTACTGTCACACTGGAAGCCATTCATCATGGAGGCGTTCTCGATGAAAGGTAAAAGGGCCACCCGGGCAGGGTGTCTCCGGGTATTCGTTCTCGCCCTGATCGGATTTTTTTTCGGCCAGGAAGCCTTGTTGCCCCCGAGGGCTCAGGCCGTCAACCTGAACGTGATTACGAATCAGACGGCCCTTTTCTTTAAACTGTCTTTTGTTCCGCTTGGGGCGAGAAATCTTTCTCCGGCCGAGATTCGCTATGCCGACAGCCTGATTGTCAAGGACTTGGAGGAAACCGGGTACTTCGAAATGGTGCCTCTTTCTGCAAGAGTCGAGACCTCCCTGACCAACATGCTTCTGACCGGAGATTCTGTCCGGCAACTGGCAAGTTCCGGACTTGAAGGCGTTGTGGGAACGCAGTTGATCAAGGACGACCTGGGGACGCACCTGGTCGGCATTGTGAGGGACCCGGTTAACGGAACGGTCTTGCTCTCTCGCAAGTATACGACCACCGGAAATATTCGTGTGATCGTCCATCGATTTGTGGACGACATCGTTTTTCAGTTCACCGGTTTCAAGGGTGTTGCGGACGGCCGGATCGCCTTTATCGGAAAAAATCGCCGAAGGGGGTACGATCTGTATGTGATGGACTTCGATGGTGAAGGAATCCATCGACTGACGTGGGATCGGGTGCTGGCGTATACCCCGGCATGGTCGCTGAGCCGACATGTGATCGTTTATACGTCCTATTTGCACACCGAACCCCAGATCCTTTTATACGATCTCCAGACGGGCAGGAGAAGACCTCTCGCTCGCTTTCCGGGCCTGAATATTACGCCGGACTTTTCCCGCAACAGCGCTTCGCTCGCGATGGCTCTCTCGAAAAGCCAGCGATCCCAGAATACCGAGATCTATTCCTACGGGTTGAAATTTCACCAATTCGAACGCCTGACCTACTCCCACAGCAACAACCTGTCTCCATCCTGGTCACCGGACGGCTCCCAAATTGTTTTCGTGTCGGACAGGGACGGGCACCCGCAAATTTTCGTGATGGATTCCGACGGATCAAACGAACACCGGATTTCCTATTCGGGCTTCTACAACGTTTCTCCAAGCTGGTCTCCGCGCGGAGATGCCATCGCCTATGTTTGCATGAACGAACGGCATCGTCCTAAGATATGCCTGACGACCCCGACAGGCGACCGTTACCTTCAGCTGACCCACGGATCCGGTCAGGACGACAGTCCGGACTGGTCACCGGACGGAAGGACCATCATCTTTACCCATCAGGTCAAGGGACACAGTTACATCGAAAAGATGTTTCTGGACGGAACCCATATCCATCGGCTTGGTTCTTACATCCATTCCGTAATAACCCCCGTCTGGGCCGTGCGCTGAAGTGTCTTCGGGCTGGACTAACTGCAGAAAGGATGTTTCGATGATCCCGGGAAAGACCTCTTTGGGCCTTCTTGCCGGACTCTTTTCCCTGTCCCTGATGGGTTGCGCATCGACGATGGACATGGAAGACCTTCAGGCGAGGGTCGATGCCAATACGGCCCAGATCAAAACACTCAAGCACCAGGGAGGAGGGAGCGGATCTGTTTCGCAAGACAGTGTCCGTCTGGCGGATATCGAAAACAGGCTTGACCAACAGAAGGCGCGTCTGGCGACGCTCCGTGGCCGTCTGGACGTGATCGACCACCGGCTTGACACGCTGATGGAAAAGATTGATGAGCAAAATGCGCGCATCAAGTCCATGACCCCCCTGACGGCGACCATTTCTCCTCCCGGGAACCCCCCAGCAAAGGTTTCGCCTCCTCTTTCCGGAACAGCCGTTGTTCCGACGCCTTCCGCTTCGCCTCCGCCTCCCGCGACACCCACCGTTCTGCAACCTTCGGCCAATGTTCTCTACCGCCAGGCGATGAACGACTATCAGACGGGCCATTACCAGCTGTCCAAAAAAGAGTTTGCCCAGGTTGTCACTCTGTATCCTCAATCCCATCTGGCTTCCTCCGCAGAGTTCTGGGTTGGACAATCGGACTTCAACATGAAGCATTACGACGAAGCCGCTTCCTCGTTCCTCCACGTCATCAAGAATTATCCGTCCAGCCCGAAGCGGGCCGTGGCCTATTTCAAGCTCGGCCGTTCCTATGAAAGTCTGGGGAAGAAAAAGGAGGCGATTCACAGCTACCGGAGAGTTCTCGAACTGTTTCCGCTGGAACGGCAACTCGACGAACTGGCGAAAAGACGTCTTTCCAGGCTCGAGTAATCGCGTCCGGATGCGTGGGTGAGGACAGCTCAGCACCACCCCGTCTGCTCTTGGAGGTGAAATCCAGCGGGAAGGATTTGAATGCAACGGATTTATGAGCTTCCCCAAATGGTTGTTGATCAGATCGCAGCCGGGGAAGTGATCGAAAGACCGGCTTCTGTCGTCAAGGAACTGGTGGAAAACAGCCTCGATGCAGGGGCCGGGAAGGTTTCTGTCCATATCGAAGAGGGCGGACGGAAGACGATCATCGTCTCCGACAACGGTGCCGGAATCCATCCCGACGACGTCCCCCTGGCGTTCCGGCGACATGCCACAAGCAAGATCCGTTCTGTCGAAGATCTTCTCCTGGCACGGACGTTGGGATTCCGGGGGGAAGCGCTGTCTTCAATCGCTTCAGTCGCGCAGATTCTCCTTCGAAGTCGCCCGGGAAACCTTGATGTCGGGGTGGAATATATCCTTTCCCCCGGTCAGGAAGCGGCCCACATGGACTGGACGGGTTCTCCGGGAACGACCATCGAGGTCCGGGACCTTTTTCACAACTTGCCGGTTCGTCTGAAATTTTTAAAGTCTGTTTCTACTGAGCAGTCCCAGGTTCAGGAAACGCTTTCTTTCCTTGCCCTTGGACACCCGGAGGTCCAGTTCCATCTTTCGGTCAACGGCCGTTCCGCTCTTGCTCTTCCGGCCCGTACAGAACGGCAGCTCAGACTTCTGGACCTTTACTCCGGACTGACGGAAAGAGACCTTGTCCGCTCCGTCCTGGAAGGGGAGGGGATACGTGTCGAGGCGCTCGTCCTGACTCCGGACAAAAACCGCAAGGACCGGAAGTACCAGAACATCTTCCTGAACAATCGCTGGATCCGTCATCCGGGCCTGCTTCACGCGATCTCCCAAGGAGCATCCGGTCGGGTCCACAAGGATGTGCATCCCGGTGCATGGGTCTGGATCGAGATGGTTCCGGACAAGGTCGATGTCAATGTTCATCCGACAAAGAGAGAGGTCCGTTTTCTGGAAACGGATCGTCTCTTTTCCCTTGTCCGGCGGGTTGTCCAGGAGGGTCTGGATTCCTTTCTGGAGAGAAAGCCGCTGGAGCTCGAGGAATCCGCCGGACAGAAGATTCAGCCTTCCCGGACGTCCCTGGGGATCTTCCAGAAAGGAGATTCCGGAACGTTTACGCTTCGAGAAGGAGAGGGGATCCGCAAGAGCGACAGTCAGGCAGAGGCGGAGCCTCCGGTTTTCAGGAAAGCCTGGACATCCGTATCCCCCAGGCCGTCTCATGGAGGGTCGAACCGTCCAACGAAGGAACCGCTGGCCGGAAGGCACGCCGACTTCGAAATTCTTCCGGAAATCCTCAAAAACCTTCCTCCTGCTCCGTTTGCTTTTGACCGTAAGGGGCCGCGAGACCCTGCTGTACGGATCCTGTCTCAGGTTTATGAAACCTTCATTCTGGCGTTTCTGGATCAGGATCTGGTTGTTGTCGACCAGCATACCGCTCACGAACGGATCCGGTACGACGCGTTTCGGAAAGGCTTGGCCCATGGCAAGATAACGATGCTTCCGTATCTGTTTCCCGAAACCGTCCGGATGGCCGCACGGGAAGTGGAAAACCTGGAACAGAGGATCGACGAACTTGCCCATCTGGGGTTCGATGTGGACATTCAGGGGCCGGAGTCGGTCCGGGTGTCCGGGATCCCCTCTTTGTTGGAGGGAGAGAACCCCGGAGAGTTGCTCGAAGAACTCTCGGAGTCCAGCCAGGGGTTTGAATGGCCGCTGGTACGCTCCGACCGAATCGACGAAACCCTGATGACGCTTTCCTGTCATACGAGCATCCGGGCCAATCACACTCTGGGGAAGGAGGATCTTGCCCGCATCGTCCGGACGTTACTCCTGACGGAGTTTCCTTTCAGCTGTCCCCACGGTCGTCCGACGATTCTCTCCCTCTCCCGGAGCTTGCTCGAAAAATGGTTTCATCGGAGTTGATGCATATTGACGTTGTCGTGGTTGGCCCGACAGCGTCGGGGAAAACGCTCTGGGCTTTCGACTGGGCCTGCCAGAACGGCGCTGAAATCATTTCGGCCGATTCCCGTCAGATTTATCGGGAGATGGAAATCGGGACGGCGAAACCTCCCGACGCCTTCAGACGGGAAGTTGTCCATCATCTGCTGGACATCCGGTCTCCGGAAGAGTCCTACAGCGCCGGCCAGTTCGTCCGGGATGCGCGAACCATTCTTCGGGACATTCGTTCCCGTGGAAAGAAAGTGGTTCTGGTCGGTGGCACGGGGTTATATGTCAAGGCACTCTTGTTCGGCCTCGCGGATCTTCCTCCCGAAGATGCTTCCGCCAGGGAAGTGTTTCTGTCCGAAAGAGCGGATGTTTCAACAGAACATCTCTACGATTTGCTGGCACAGCGGGATCCGGAAAGGGCTTCCGCTATATCCTCCCGGGACAGATACCGCATCCTTCGGGCGCTCTGGCTTTTTCATTCGTGCGGAAGAACGCCCTCCAGAATTTATCGGGAGCAGGCGGGGAGGTTGCCCGACATCTCCTGGGGAGAAGTCGTGGGTCTCGCTCCGGAGAGAAAATCTCTCTACGAGCGCATCAACGAGAGGGTGCTCCGAATGTTCGAAAGCGGCTGGATCGAAGAGGTCCGACAATTGCGAGAAAAAGGATACGGGAAGACGTCGCCGGGATTCCGGAGCCTGGGATATCCCGAAATTCTGGACTACCTTTCGGGTGTTCGGTCTTATGAGGAAACGCTCTCCCGGATTCAACAGAAAACGCGGCAGTTCGCCAAAAGGCAGATCACCTGGTTTCGTCATATGATGCCAACCCGTTGGATTTCCTGAACGGGAAATCCTTGATGGATCCGGATTTTGTTTCCCCTTTTTTTTTCTGTCAAGATCGGCAAGAATATAGAATTCAGAGATACCGGTTGTCCGGGGCAGGACCGGGCTATCATTCCAAAAGGAAAGGGTGCTTGTGGAAAAACGTCGTACGACAAGGGGCGAAAAGAACCTGTCTGCCGGTCCCGTCGGGATCATCGGGGGGTCCGGACTCTACAGAATGGAAGGGTTGACGATCGAGGAAGAGCGCGTCGTTGAAACGCCATGGGGAGTTTCTTCCGACCCGTTTCTGATCGGCAGTGTGGGGGATTTTCGGGTCGTTTTTCTTTCCCGGCATGGAAATGGACACCGATATCTGCCGTCCGAAATCAACTACAGGGCCAATCTCGCAGGGCTCAAGGCTCTGGGGGTTTCGCGGATCCTGTCGGTATCAGCCGTGGGTTCCCTCAAGGAAGAGATTGTTCCCGGGGACATGGTGCTGGTCGACGATTTTATCGATCTCACGAAACAGCGTCCGATGTCCTTCTACGGAAATGGCGCCGTGGGGCATACGCCCTATGGAAGACCTGTCTGTTCGGACCTGTTCGACGCGTTTTCAGAAGCCTGTAAACACCTCAATCTCTCCACCCATCGGGGGGGGACTTACATCTGTATGGAAGGTCCCGCCTTTTCGACACGGGCGGAATCCCGTCTGTACCGGCAATGGGGGGCGGACGTGATCGGCATGACCAACGGGACGGAAGCCCGGCTGGCGCGTGAGATCGGTCTTTGCTACGCGACGTTGGCTCTGGCGACCGATTATGACTGCTGGCATCCGGACCATGACATGGTCACGGTGGCGGACGTCATCCGGATCATCAACCAGAACGTCCAGCGGGCGAACGTCATTCTGCTCGATGCATTGGCCCGGATTCCCGATATTCGCAAATGCCACTGCGCGGAGGCACCAAAAAGTGCGCTGATCACGGATCCGTCGAGGATTCCGCAAAATACCCGGGAAAAATTGGCCTTTCTGGGTTTGGGGCACAATCCGTCCTGACAGGACATTTGCGAAGGAGAACCGATTGCCAAGCCTGGTCATTGTGGGTACCGTCGCCCTCGACAATATCCGGACCCCATTCGGAGAAGTTCACTCTGCCCTGGGGGGATCCGCTTTCTATGCAGGGCTATCCGCTTCTTACTGGACGGATGTGGGAGTGATGGCTATCGTCGGAGAAGACTACCCGGAAGAAGGTTTCCGACTCCTTGAAAGACATGGTGTGGATTCCCGGGGAATCGCCCGTTCCAGAGAAAAAACGTTTTCCTGGACCGGCGAGTATACCTTCGATCTCAACACGGCCCATACCCTGAAAACGGACTTGAATTGTCTTCTGTCCTTCAATCCCGACCTGCCGGCCATCTATGATCGTCCGGATACTCTGTTTCTTGCGAATATCGATCCGGATATTCAGCTTCGGGTACTGGATTCGTTACCGGTACGCCCTGCGCTGGTCGTTTGCGATACGATGAATTTCTGGATTGAAAACAAACTTGCGGAACTGAAACGTGTCCTTGCGCGAATCGACATCCTGACAATTAACGAAGGGGAAGCCCGGATGCTGTCCGGAGAGTTCAGTCTGGTGCATGCTGCCCGGAAAATCGTCGGGATGGGACCGAAGACTCTCGTGGTCAAGAGGGGGGAATACGGTGTACTCGTTTTTGGAAAAGAGGGCATCTTTGCCTCTCCGGCTTACCCTCTTGAAGAGGTCAAGGATCCGACCGGGGCCGGGGACAGTTTCGCCGGCGGATTCATCGGATACATGGCGCGAAACCGGAAATCGACCGACGAGATCCTGCGCCAGGGGATCGTTATCGGCTCTGCAATGGCTTCCTTCTGTGTGGAGGACTTCAGTACAAGAGGGCTTGAAGGTCTGTCCAAAACGGTGATTTCTGACCGCCTTGCCTCCTTTTCCACGCTCACATCCTATCCGGATCTGCCGCCTCTGGATGCAGGAATGAAAGGCTGAGCCCACACGTGAGCTGGACCCGAGATCTTTTGCGCCAATTTCTTTTTGTCCTGGCCCTTCTCCTGATCGGAGGGTGCGCCGCCTCGGTTTCACCAAGAAACCGGCACCTTGCTCTTGAGCATTATATGTCCGGACTCCGGAATCTGGGCGTCGGAAAACTGCAGGCGGCCTATTGGGATTTTGAATACGCGGCTCATCTCGATCCGACCATGAAGAAGGTTCATTATGCTTTGGGCCATGTCTATTACCGGATGCACGATTTTCTGGATGCGAAAAAGGAATTCCGGCTGTCGATGCAGGGAACTTCCGGGGGGGCGGCAGCCTACAACTATCTCGGGTTGATCGCCTATCGGGAACGCCAGTACCACCGGGCGATCCGGTATTTTGAAAAATCTCTTGCGGATCCCCTGTACAAGACCCCCGAACATCCGCTTGTCAACATGGGAAGGGCCTATATCGCCCTCAACAAGCCCGAAAAGGCCCGCGAAACGTTCTCCTTGGCCATCCTGCGCAACAGCAACGATGTCGCGGCTCACTTCTGGCAGGGCAAGCTCCTGATGACGACCGGAGACTACAAAGGAGCACTGGAGGAATTTTCGGAGGTCATTCGCCTGGCTCCCCGCTTTCCCCGTTCCTATTATGAACTTGGGCGCGTTTACCTGAAGCTTGAAAATCAGAACAAGGCTCTTCTGGCTTTTAAAGAGGTTGTCCGTCTTGATCCCGATTCTCCGGAAAGCGTCAAGGCCCGACAATATATCAAGAAGCTTCCGTAACGGAAAACCGGACTCCCAGACACGGAACCAATTCTAAAATAAGGACGATCCGTGAGCGAAGAAGAATTTCAGAGGGAACCTGAAGAGGATGGACTGAAGGCGGAGATCGAAAAGAGCGGTGCCCGAACGATCGGGGATTTTCTCTCCTATGAAAGGGAACGCAAAGGACTGTCTCTGGACGAAATCGACCAGGTTTCCCGAATCGGTCCGAGATGGCTTGAAGCGATCGACAAGGGGGAGTGGTCGGCTTACCCGAGTCTGATCTACGCCAAAGGTCATATTCGGGGTTATGCATCCGTGCTGGGTCTTGACGGATCCCGTATCATTTCCGAATTCGAAGAAGAGCTGAAAAGCGCTTTTCCAGACGAGACATTCCATATTCATCCGGTCCGGAACATCAACCAGATCTACCAGCCGACTTCCGGCGACCACCGTGGCGGTTCCCGCTTCAAGTTTCTCTTGTTGGGGATTCTGGTCACATTCTTCCTGATCCTGATCCTTTCCAAAGTGGTTCACCAAAAGAAGAGAACTCCTTTTTCGGTGGTACCACAAGCTGTTCCGACACCCCCTTCCCAGACGACTAAGCCGCCCGTTGCACCATCTGCGCCTTCTCCGGGTGCCGCAAAGCCTCCTTCTTCTTCGAATACGCCCTCGTCCGGATTGTCCTCCGGACTCTCCGGGGAGGCATCAACCCTACCTCCTTCCTCTTTCCAAAACGGTCGGACCGAAGGGAGCCTACCGGCCAATTCTCCCTCCTTGAAAAATGCTCCGGCAGTCGGAAAAACGGACAAGATTCCGACTGCGAATGCTTTGAAGGTGGAGGCGATCCGAGACACCTGGGTCGGGGTCCGGATCGACGGCGGAAAAGAGATGGAATTTCCTCTCGACAGGGGGCAGTGGCGGATTTTTCATGGTAAGACATTTCGAATTTCTACCGATGACGGAGGGTCTCTCATGCTTTACCTGAACAAGGGGAGTCTGGGAAAAGCGGGAGCGGACGACCAGCCCGTCAGAGAAAAACTGATCGGGTTTGTCCCCGGCAGAAAGACCAACTCGCCGGTCGTTTCCCGATGATTGTTTTCGGTTCCAGTCAACCATCCTATTCTGGAGGAGTCCATTGAATTCCGGAAAGAAAATCGCGCTTTACTTCTCCATCTTCGGATTTCTCATTCTTGCTGCCTGCGCTTCTCCCCCGGTGCCTCTGGACTTTGAACCGGCGGCCAATCAGGTCCAGCCAAAACAATATGTCTCTTCCTTGCATTTCGGATTCGTCACCTTCGAAGATGACCGGATGATCCCTAAAGGAACAGGTGTCAAGAAAATGATCGGCTGGGGACAGCCGGATACCTTCATCGCCGATAAGGACATTCCCCAGCATGTCACCCGGGCTTTTGTCCGCCAGTACCGGTATCTGGGGTTCCATGCGACCTGGATCAAGGAGCCTCCTCCAAACTTCTCGTTTTCGAGCCGCGACTGGGTAAAGCAGCTTCGTCTTCAATATCCGAACGTAAACGTTTTTGTCATTGGCAAAATCAAGGATTATCAATTCCAGATGGGATACGGAGGCTTCATCGAGGGGACGGGGGACCGGGTCATCCAGGCCCAGTCGAACATCGAAGCCTATTTTATCAATGGTTCAAACGGACGTTTCATCTGGGGCGATACAATCCACCACCGGACAAGGGGGGTGGTCAAGCACCATTCTCCTCTCCTCGTGGCGGCGGAGAAAACGGAAACGACCCTCCAGAGAGTGATACTCGATTTTGCCGATCGTTCCGTTCCTCATCTGGCGAAAAGATTTCCCGGAGCCATCCGGGTCACGAACAACAATATGGCCGCTTCTCCTTCGAACCTCCCAAATGCCATTTCCCCTCAGGCGATCAATCCGAATCAGTCTCCTATTCCCTCCGGAAAGGGCAGACTGGTCGTTTCGACCACCCCCGCGGGCGGGAAGGTGTACGTGGATGGTGTTTTTTATGGGGAATCCCCCATCCTGCTCGATCTTCCGTCCGGCATTCACCTCCTGAAAGTCCAGATGGACGGGTATCACACGCTTCGGGACAAGATCGGTATCCTGGAGCAGAAGGTGACTCCCTGGGAGGAGCGTTTGCACAAGAAATACTGATTGAGGAAGAAATCCCTGACGGGTTCGGGTGGGGTTGAAGTTCCCACCCGAATTTTTTATCATCACACGATTGGCTTCCCTCCGAAACGCCGGCGTAGCACAGTGGTAGTGCAGTCGATTCGTAATCGACAGGTCGTCGGTTCAATCCCGACCGCCGGCTCCAGTTTCTCTTCTGAAATCTCAAATATCCAAGCCAAGAAAGTCCATTTTGGAC
>JAKAYA010000090.1 GCA_021826965.1 Nitrospirota bacterium | reverse complement strand
GACCTTCGCGCTTTTGGACTTCCCGGAGCGTTTCACCAAGAAGGTTCGCGGCGTCAAACATGGACGGCACCGTGAGGAGCGTCTCTCCCCCGTCGAGCCGGTGAAAGCGTTTCTCGACCATCGTCAAGGCGGCCTGCGTGATCGCGAGGTTCCCGGAAGACAGAACGACCAGCACCCGTTCGCCGGTCTTCTCGAAGATCTTCATTTTCCGGAATCTCGCAATGTCATCGACCCCGGCGTTTGTCCGGGAGTCCGAACCGAACACCAGGCCTTTTTCAAGCTTCAGCGCGGCGCAATAGGTCATGCTCCCGTCGGTCCTTTCCTCGTACAACGTCTCTTTCGCACTCAAAACAAAAGAGCCATTCGTCTTTTTTGACGGAGACTTTTCCTCCGGAACGCGACCGGACAGAGACCTCCGGACACAATACGCGTGGCCACAGTATCCCTCAACTGCGCTGCCACCGGCAAGTCGTGACCTGGCAAGGAGAACGCCGGAAAACGGCGAGAAACGAACGGAAGAAGTCCCCCTCAGGACTGGCTTTTGATCTCCCGGGAACCGGAAGAACCGGCGATCGCCGGATTCCGGAGCGGGCCGTTCTCCGGGAATGCACCGTCCCCGGAGGTGCGACGTTCGACAGCGATAAAATAACGCGCATGTATCTCCTGGGACAGAACCGTGATCCGTTTCAGAAAATCCGTCAGATATTCGTGAAGTCCGTGGGCGAAAATTTCCCGAATCTCTCCGAAATGCAGACGGGCGTGCATCTCGCCGGCCTTCCGGCGGGCTTCCGTACCGGCGGCTCCGTTAATCACCGTCAGAATCTCCAGAATCTCATCGAGGCAAGCGTGGAGGGACCGCGGCATGTCTTCCCGCAACACCAGCATTTCCGCAACACGGATCGGGGTGATGACGTCCCGGTAGACCTTCCGGTAGGACTCGAACGCGCTCACCGACCGCAACAGTGCGGCCCACTGATAGTAGTCGACGGCTCCGCCCACATCCTGGGGGCTCGGTAGAAGGATATGGTATTTGACGTCGAGGATCCGCGCCGTGCTGTCCGCCCGTTCGATGAAGGTCCCCATCTTCAGGAACAGGAAGGTGTCGTCCCGGAGAATCGTGCCATGGGTCACCCCCCGGAACAGATGCGACCGTTCCTTGATCCATTCGAAGAAACGGCCATAATCCCGGTCGTTCGTATGCTCTTCCCGGGCTTTCTTCATTTCGAGCCATGTCGCGTTCAGGCTTTCCCACATTTCCGTCGTGATCTTTTCCCGGATCGACCGGGCGTTTTCCCGGGCGCGGAATACGCTTTCGAAGATCCCGAAGGGGTTGTCCCGGTCGAACGTCATGAAGTACAGGACATTCGTGGCGTTGACGTCCGCATATCGCGCGCTGAACTCCGACAGGGTTCCGGTAATGTTCAGAGGGGCGTTCCATTCGCGGACCCCTTCCCGCGCGATTTTCGGCAAAAGGGACATGAGGTGCATGATGTTCAGGATGCGGGCGGCATTCTCCGCCCGCTCCATGTAACGCGCCATCCAGTAGGCGTGCGCGGCGGTCCGGCTCAGCATGATCTATTCCTCCAGCACCCACGTGTCTTTCGTTCCCCCGCCCTGGGAGGAGTTCACCACCAGAGAACCCTCCCTCAGAGCCACCCGGGTGAGACCTCCCGGCACCAGAGAAACCTCCGAACGGCCCGTCAGAACGAACGGCCGAAGGTCCACGTGGCGGGAAGCGATCCCCTGATCCGAAAACGTGGGGCACACCGACAGGGCGAGAGTCGGCTGGGCGATGAATCCGGACGGATCCTCCAGGATCCGGCTCCGGTAAGCCGCGATCTCTTCCCGCGTGGCGGCTGGCCCGACCAGCATCCCGTAGCCCCCCGATCCCTGGACCTCCTTGACCACCAGATCGGCGAGATGCTCCAGGACATAGGCCAGGTCGTCCGGCCGGGACAGTCGCCAGGTCGGCACGTTCGACAGGATCGGTTCTTCCCCCAGATAGAAGCGGACGATGTCGGGCATGTAGGTGTAGATTCCCTTGTCGTCGGCCACCCCCGTTCCCGGCGCGTTGGCAATCGCCACCGTCCCTTCCCGGTAGGCCGACAGAAGACCGGGAACGCCCAGAGCCGAGTCCGGACGAAAGACCAGCGGATCCAAAAACGCATCGTCGATGCGCCGGTAAATCACATCGACCTTGCGTGGCCCCTGCGTCGTGCGCATGTACACCGTCCGGTCCCGGATGAAGAGATCCTGTCCTTCCACCAGTTCGACGCCCATCTGCTGGGCCAGGAACGCATGCTCGAAATAGGCGCTGTTGTAGAGGCCTGGCGTGAGGAGCACGATCACGGGATCGTCGCTCCCTTGCGGGGCGAGACTTCGGAGATTGTTCAGGAGAAGCTGCGGATAGTGCTCCACCGGCGCGATGGAATGGGTTGTGAAGAGCTCGGGAAAAAGCCGCATCATCATCCGGCGATTTTCGAGCATGTAGGAGACACCTGAAGGCGTGCGGAGGTTGTCCTCCAGCACAATGAACTCTCCTTCCCGGACCCGGACGATATCGATGCCCGCGATATGAACGTAGACGTCTCCCGGAACCGGGATCCCCTTCATGACCGGAAAAAACTGGGGGTTTTCCAGGACCGTATCGCGCGGCAGGATTCCGGCCCGCAGGATTTCCTGCTCGTGATAGAGGTCCTTCAGGAAAGCGTTGATCGCGCGGACCCGCTGAACGCATCCGCCGGAGACGACCGACCATTCGTCCGGCCCCAGGATGCGGGGCAGGATATCGAACGGGATCAGACGTTCGGTTCCGGACTCCTTTCCATAGACCGAAAAGGTGATGCCCAGCCGCTGAAACAGGAGCTCAGCCTCGCACTGCTTCTGGCGAAGCGCCTTTTCAGACCAGCCGGAAAGCCAGGCGGAATACTGGAGGTAAGGCGGACGAATCCCTTCGCCCGGGTTCCCCATTTCGTTAAAAAACGTCCCCGCCCTCCGGAAGTGCGTACAATCCGGATCCCGCACCATGCCCTGCCTCCTTCCGGAAGAAATCCCCGTTCGATGAAAATGCGAACCTTGACAGAGTTCATAGCAACGGATATGCCAACCGGATCTTATGGAGCGAAACAGGAAAGAAAGGAAAAAAAACCTTCTCCCGAAAGCCTCCCCTCAAGGCGAGGCCGCTACCCGCTCTCTGCAGCTCGTCCTGACGGAATCCCGAACCCGACACCGGAAAGATATCGGATTTGTCCCGTAAAGGCATAAATTGTCCGATCCGCTTCTTTTTTGTCTTCATTTTCCTTAAAAATAACAGTATTGGCCGATAAGGACGGGAGATTGGCGCGCGCCAGGAAGCGACCAGAGGATCGATGCCCGGGACCGATTCTGTCCGGATCAGTCCCGGGTCAAAGAATATTCTTAATTGCCCATGACCCTGGAGTATCCGAATCCGGGCTTGGCGTCACAAACAATCATAAAAATGTAAAGCATGCTTGACATAAATCTGTTTTCCAGAGAGAATTTCATCGGGAAAATGGAGGGCCTGCCTATGGACACAAGAGAGATTTCCCTCGAACTGAAACGCCTGCGGAAACAAAAACGATTGTCCCAGAAAGCCCTGTCCGGAAAGTGCGGGATTTCCCGCGCTTCCATCATAGCCATCGAACGGGGCGCGTCGGACATGTCTCTTTCGACGCTTCTCGAAATTCTCAATGCTCTGGGAATGGATCTCAAAATGGTCCCGAAGGCGGTTGAAGCCGGAAGGGTCGCGGGACGGTTCCCCAATCTGGACGAACTGAAAAAAATGCGCCTGGCAGGGGAACTCTAGGGGGTGAAACCCGATATTCTGGACATCCAT
>JAKAYA010000040.1 GCA_021826965.1 Nitrospirota bacterium | reverse complement strand
GTTCAGGGTGGTGGCGTGGTGCAGCAGCCGGTCCAGAATGGCGCTGGCCATCACCGGGTCCCCGAAGATCTCTCCCCAGTCCAGAAAACTCTTGTTCGACGTCAAAACCAGGCTCGCCTTCTCGTAGTGCCGGCACAACAGCCGGAAAAACAGGCTGGCCTCCTCCCGGGACAGGGGCAGGTAGCCGATCTCGTCGATGACCAGCAGCTTGGGATACAACAGCTGCTGCAGGAACCGTTCGAGCCGGTTCTCGCCCTGGGCCCGCCGCAGACGGGTCAGGAGATCCTCCAGGGTCAGGAACAGGACCCGGTAGCCCGCCTCGAGGCCTTCGAGCGTCGACAGGTAGGCGGAATCCCGGTCGGCCTTCTGCACCAGGGCTGGCGGAGGAGCGTAGTCCATCAGGAGAGTCCTCCGGGTCTTCGGAGACGGGAGAGAACGATCCTTTTTGGGAAGGCCGAACAAGGATCGATGGGACGACCGCCTTCTTGACCTTTACCAGCATCCGTATCAATTTTTGGGGATTGGGGGGTTAATGGAGGAGAGGGAACTGTGCTATAGTGTTCGTGTCTGGAGGAATTCCCAATGAAGGAAGAGACCATGCCCGAGGAAAAAAAGATTGAAGTTCTGGCTTTGTGGGACGATGAGGCGGGTGTATGGGTTGCGTCGAGCGACGATGTCCCCGGCCTGATCACGGAAGCCGAAACGACCGAAATTTTGCTTGAAAAGTTGCGCGTATTGGTTCCCGAGCTTCTTGAATTGTCGGGATCGCCCCAAGGACTCGTCCGAATCCTTCTCCACTCTGATCGAACCCTGCTTCTTCCGGCCTGATGTCCGACTATGCTCCGGACGTCAAGCGCGCCCTCCGTGAACATGGGTGTCTCCCTGTCCGGCAAGGCAAGGGCGATCATGAAATCTGGTTCAGTCCGATAACAAACCGCCATTTCCCGGTGGATTCCCGTATCAAATCCCGCCATACGGCCAACGGTATTTTGAAACAGGCCGGAATCCCAAAACAGTTCTGATCCGCATTTCTTCTGGAATCGACGATCGCAAGAAGGCGATTGAAGGAGGTGACGCGTGGGTCGGAAAATGATCATTGAGATTGAGGAAGAAGACCGGTACGAACCGGTCGTCTTCGACGTCGAGAAAACAACAGCGGAATGGAGGAAAGATCCGGCGTTCCGAACGGCATACGATGCGCTGGAAGACGAGTTTGTCGCCCTGGAGGCTCTCTTGTCGGCCCGGAAAACCGCCGGATTCACGCAGGCCGAGGTGGCGGACCGGATGGGGATCAAACCCTCCGCCCTCGCCCGGATCGAAGCGTCGCTGGGGTCCCGGAAACACTCCCCCTCGCTCGAAACGCTCCGGAAGTATGCCCGCGCCTGCGGCAAGCGCCTGGAGATCAAGATCGTCTGAGAACGTTTCGGAATCTCCCCCTTCCTCGAGAAATTCTTCCCTGGCTTTCCAGCCGTTTTGATCCTGATTATTCTTGTGTCACCAATTAATCCATGGGTTACGAATGGAGCGAGGCAAACCATCCGGAGGGGGAGAGATATGAGAAAACGCAAATCTGACGATGTTTCACCGGAAGATTGGGATGCGGTGGATTCTCCGGAATTGACCGATGAGATGCTGCAACGCATGCGGCCGGCATCCGAAGTCGTCCCGGAGATCGTTGACGTGTACCGGCGCTCCCGGGGCCGGCCCCCGAAAGAAGTCACGAAAGTGGCGATGACCGTCCGGTTCGACGCCGACATCGTGGCGGCCTTCCGCACGAAAGGCCGGGGATGGCAGACGCGGATGAACGACGCCTTGCGGGGCTGGCTCCGGGAACATCCGACCGCGTAGAAAGCGGATTGAAGAAACGGCAGGTTAAATCGGGGCGCAAAAAAACCTGCAGATCTTTCGGGGCGGGGACCGCCTGTGTGGATGCTGAGAACACCTGCTCCATGGTCTGCGCCCGATCCGCGAGAGGGGGCAAGGGGCTCTTGATTGTTGTATAGCAAAACGGATATATTCGTTCTGTGAAACCTCTTGCGTGGATAGGGGACAGCCTGGACAGGCTCAAGGAATTTCCGGTCGAGGTTCGCAAAGAAGCCGGATTCGAACTTTTGCAGGTCCAGAAAGGTTTTCCCCCTTCGGACTGGAAGCCGATGGCGGGAATCGGGCCGGGCGTCTGCGAAATCCGGATTCATTCGAATTCCGAATTTCGCGTTATCTACGTCTATCGGTTTGAGGAATCGGTGTATGTTCTTCATGCGTTCACCAAGAAAACCCAACGGACCGGGAAGAAAGACCTCGATCTCGCCCGCGACCGATATCGCGATGTGTTGAGAAGGAGAAACTCATGACCAGCAACCCTGTTCCCATGACCCAAAGTTCCGGAAACGTCTTTGAAGATCTGGGTTTTTCCAGAAAGGAGGCGGAGAATCTCCGCATCCGGTCGGAACTCATGATCTCGATCCGAAAACGGATCGAGGAATTGGGGCTCACCCAGGAAGAGGCCGCCCGGAGAATGCGGGTTCGCCAGCCTCGCGTTTCCGACCTTTTTTGCGGGAAAATCGGCCGATTCTCCACGGATGCCCTGATCAACATGGCCGCCTCTCTCAATCTCTCGATTCACATGACGTTCGATAAAACGGCCTGATATGCCCTCTGAATGCCCTTCTTTCGGTACGGAAGGCGCTGGACTGACACAGGGAACAAGTCGCGTCCGCATGGGCGTGTTCCCGACAAACCTTGGAAGCCGAAGACATTCCCCTTCGCTCGAAACGCTCCGGAAGTATGCCCGCGCCTGCGGCAAGCGCCTGGAGATCAAGATCGTCTGAGAATTTTTCAGAAAATTCCTTCCGCTCCTGGAATCCCTCCTCCTTCCTCTCTCCTGGAGTCCGCCCGGGCGTTTCCGTACCGGATCGCAATCCGGCGGCGCGACCTGTCCAGGCTGAGGCCCACCCGGGATCCCGTCTTCCAGGTCGAGCAGGAGGGACTCCACCCGTTCCCGACCATCCGGATCGGCGAGCGCCACAGCTTGGCCGGTTCTCGGATTTCACGATACTGACCCGGCAATTTCAAGATGTTGACCCACATCCATTTCATCGAGAATCGCGCATGAGCCGGAGGATGACCTCCTCTTCCTCTTGTGCGGGATCGCACATCCTTTGAGGAATCGCGCAATAGATCCGGGGGCTTTTCCCGGGGAATTTCTCCCCATATCCGATTTTAATAATGTATAACAATAATTTAATTAACTGGCACATATCGTGCTTACATTCTCTCGCTCATTCTTGAAAAACGACTTATGGGTTCCCGGAAAGGACCTGAACCTCGCTATGACCGGGACCCTTCACGAAATATCGGCAAGGAGTTTTCCATGACAGACAAGATTGCCACCCTCGCATCCGCGCTCATGCTCGTCACCCCGTGGCCCCTCCTGGCGGCAGGCCTCCTTCTGGGGTTCGGGGCCGACCGCCATCCCCGGCTCATCCGGAACGTCGTGTCCGGATCCGCCGCTTTCGCCCTGGTCTGCGCGATCGGCGCGACCATTTCCTATGCCGCCGGCTGGACCACGTCGGCGACCTTTTTCTCCTTCCGTCTCCCGGACGGTCTCGGCTCCTTCGAAATCAACATCGCCGTCAACACCCTCACCATCACAATGCTCCTTCTGGTGGCCTTCGTCGGGATGATCGTTTCGCGCTATTCCAGAACCTACATGATGGGAGACGTCCGGGAAGGATCTTTTCACCAATGGCTCGCTCTCACGCTGGGATCCTTCTTCACCCTGATCGTGGTCGGAAACATGTGGGCGTTCTTCGCGTCCTGGGTCGCCACGAGCCTGTTCCTTCACAAATTGTTGGCCTTTTACCGGGAGCGGCCGGGAGCGATCCTCGCCGCCCGGAAGAAGTATGTCTTCCACCGGGTGGCGGACGCGAGCCTTCTGGGCGCGATCGTTCTCGTGGTCCGGAATCTGCACACCTCGAACTTCTCCGGCATCGGACCTGCCCTTCGCGCCTGGCAGGGAAGCCTGCCGGAAGGGCTTTACGTTGCGGGCGGACTGATCGTCCTCGCCGCGATTCTGAAAAGCGCCCAGTTTCCCTTTCACGGGTGGCTCATCCAGGTCATGGAAGCCCCGACGCCGGTTTCCGCGCTCATGCATGCCGGCATCATCTATACGGGAGCTTTTCTGGTCCTGCGCATGAGCCCGCTCCTGAGCCTCCAGAACGGCGCGAGGGACGTTCTGGTCCTGACGGGGCTTCTCACCATTGCCCTGACGTCGTTGATGATGGTGACGGAAACGAACATCAAGGAATCGCTCGCCTATTCGACATGCGCCCAGATGGGCTTCATGCTGATGGAATGCGGACTCGGACTCTACACCCTGGCGGTGATGCACATCGTTTCCCATTCGGTCTACAAGGCGCATGCCTTCCTGTCTTCCGGAAGCGTCGTGGACCACTTCCGGGCCCCTTCCCTTCCGCCTTCGGCAATCCGTTCGTCCGGGATCCGGTCCTTTTTCGGACTGCTCGTCGGCGCTCTGATGACGTTCGCCATCGGGAGCGGTTTCGGGATCGCGTTCACCCGACAGCCGGCCCTGATCGTTCTCGGCGTGATCCTGTCGGTCGCCGTGACCCGGCTCATGCTTCCGGCCCTGGAGATGCAACATGCGGGAGCGGGCAAGCTCGTTCTCGAGACCGGCGTCCTGAGCGCGGCCGTGTGTACCGCCTACTTCGGCCTTCACCGGCTATTCGACTCTTTTCTCGGCGCCTTTCTCCCGTCGGCGCCGTTCCCGGAAGATCCGCTCCAGGCCGGCATTCTGGGTGCGGTTTCGGCCGTGTTTCTCGGTCTTCTTCTGGTCCAGCAGTTGCTCCCGCGGATTCTGGAAAGGCCTTTCTGGCGAGCCGTTTATGTCCATCTCTATAACGGCCTTTACATCGATCTCTTCATCGCCCGGATGCTCGGCAAATCGGCGTCGGCGAACGTTCGCCCGCGTCAACCCCGACCCTCCCGGCCCCACCAAAGCGAGGTGCTCTCATGAACACAGTCGGACGATACGATTCCAACCTGTCCCGGAATGTGGAAACAGCCTGTCAGCGCATTGCCCCGCTGTGGCCTCTCAAGAACTTCGTGGCGGTCAACCCGTACTTCGGCCTGGGCGACAAACCCTTCTGGCAGGCCGGCCAGCTTCTCGAGCGGGTCGCCGGCAAAGGCCTCGTCATGCCGCGGGACTATTACCGCGAACAGATCGCCAACGGCCGGATCGGTCCGGCCGATCTGGAGGAGGCCCTGACCGAGCTGGGAAGCACATGGGACCGGATCACTTTCGAGCGGAAAATGTCGGAAGAAAAAGAGGAGGATCCCGTCCGGATTTCCCTTCTGAGCGATGTTCTCGGCAGCATGGACCGACGCGACTGGTCGCAATTCGTCGTGGAACGGATCAGCCAGTTCTGCGCCGCCTTTTTCGACGAAGGGCAGGCCATGTGGCCGCTTCCCTGGAAAAAGACCTCCCTCTACGAAAGCTGGCTCGAATACGCCGCTCTGGACAAGAGTTCAGGGATGATGGGACTGCGGGGAATCCCCCGAAAGGTCAAGGCGTTGCCACGCTCCCCGGAAGGAGCCATCGTCTGGGCCATCAACACGCTGGGGCTTCCCCCGTCGGTGCTCGTCGACTACTTTCACGCAGCCCTCCTCACCGTCGGCGGATGGGCCGGATGGGCGCGCTACCGACGCTGGCAAGCCGAACTCGGGAAAGGCCAGGATGACACAATACGCGAGATTCTCGCCGTTCGTCTGGTTTGGGACGCCCTTCTCTACATGGTCCGTCCGGGCCCTTTTCTGGGACACCGGTGGCAAGAGGCTGTTTCGGAGATGTCCGCCCTCCCGCCCAAAGTCGATCCGGGCCACAATGTCGACGCCATTCTCCAGACCGCCCTGGAAATCGGGTACCGGAAGCACCTGATCCGGACCCTCTACGCCGGAATCGGGAACGACCAGACTCTGGTTCGGGGCGATGCCCAGGCGGTGTTTTGCATCGACGTCCGCTCCGAAATCTTCCGCAGGGCCCTCGAAACGGTCGCTCCCTCCGTCCGGACGCACGGGTTCGCCGGCTTTTTCGGCGTTCTGGTCGAATTCCTTCCGTTCGGCGGCACCGACGCCAAGGGACATCTGCCCATCCTGTTCAACCCGTCTTACCGGGTCCGCGAGATTCCGACCGGCATTTCGGAATACGAAGCGAACCGCCTGGCGGCGGAGCGTCAGCATCGTCTCATGTCCGACAAGCTCTGGAAAAAATTCAAGACGTCGGCCTCCTCCTGCTTTTCCTATGTCGAATCCTTCGGGATCCTGTCGGTGGCAAAACTGGTTGGAGACAGCTTTGGCTGGAGCCGCACCGTGAAGCACCCCGACCGGAAGGGCCTCAAAGAGCACGAATACGGGAGGATGGCCCCTTCCCTGGGGGGCGGAAAAGCCACGCCGGCATCGAACGGCAAACACCCCGAAATCGGTATTCCCGAATCCGACCGGCCGGCGGTGGCCGAGTTCGCGCTCCGGAACATGGGTCTTCTGAAGAATTTCGCCAGGCTTGTTCTCCTGGTCGGCCACGGAAGCACGACGGTCAACAACCCCCAGGCCACGGCCCTCGATTGCGGCGCCTGCGCGGGCCAGACAGGAGAGGCGAGCGCCCGGATTGCGGCCGCGCTCCTGAACGATCCGGTCACCCGGAGGGGACTCGCGCAGAAAGGGATTGTCCTTCCGGAAGACACCTGGTTCGTTGCCGGTCTCCACGACACAACGACCGATTGCGTCGAACTGTACGACACGGAGTCCATTCCGCCGTCCCACGACAAGGATATCCGTCGTCTGGAGCAATGGCTGGAGGAAGCGGGACAGATGACCCGGATGGAGCGGTCCGTTTTTCTGGGAACAGGCGATCTGTCCTCGTCGGACGTCTCCGCCGACGTCCAGCGGAGAACCCGGGACTGGGCGGAGGTCCGTCCCGAATGGGCCCTGGCCGGAAACGCCGCGTTCATCGTGGCCCCCCGGGCCCGCACGTCGCGCCTGAATCTGGCGGGCCGCGCGTTCCTGCACGACTACGACTGGCACAACGACAAGGAGTTTTCCACCCTTCAGCTGATCATGACCGCTCCGATGGTCGTGGGGAACTGGATCAACATGCAGTACTACGGATCCATGGTCGACAACCTCCGTTTCGGCAGCGGCAACAAAGTGCTGCACAACGTGGTCGGCGGTTCGATCGGCGTTCTTGAGGGCAACGGCGGGGATCTTCGTACAGGACTTGCAATCCAGTCGCTCCACGACGGCCAGAAGTGGATCCACGAACCCCTGCGCCTGAACGTCGTCATCGAAGCCCCGGAAGACGCCATCGACGACGTGATCGGTCGCCATGACCTGGTCAAAAACCTCATCGAAAACGAATGGATCTTTTTCTTCCGGATCGGAGAGGACGGCAGTCTCTATCAGCGCGAAAAGAACAGGGCATGGCGGAAATGGTTTCCGGACGGAAAATGACGCCGGCAGACCGGGGGGCCAACATCCTCATGCCGGGACGGTCTGTCGACTTTGCCGGCCACAATCCAGGAGGGAGGTTTGCAACCATGGCGACCGGGTCCCGTGATCCGGGAACCCTCTATGAGGGAGAGACGGTGGCCCTTCTGACCCGCCACGGAAAAGAAGCGGTCATCGCGCCCGTGCTTGAACCCGTGCTCTCTTGCGTAGTCCGGCACGTGACCGGGTTCGACACGGATCGTCTGGGCACCTTCACCCGGGAGATCGCCCGGGACGGAAGCCAGATCGAAGCCGCCCGGAAAAAAGCCCGCATCGGCATGGAGCTGGCCAGGGTTCCTCTGGGGCTGGCGAGCGAAGGGGCCTTCGGCCCCGATCCGGTCATGGGAGCGATTCCCTGGAACGTGGAATGCCTGCTGTGGATCGACGATCGCCTGGGAATCGAAGTCGCGGGCTTCGCCCAGGGGGCGGCGCAATCGGGCCATGTCCTTGCGAAGACATGGGAAGACGTCACCGCGTTCGCCCGGCGGATCGGTTTTCCGGAACACGGCATGGCCCTGCGTCCGGAGGGCGAAAACGATGACCGGATCCGAAAAGGTCTCACCGACTGGAAGGAACTCGCGGAACATTTTTTCCGGGCCCTTTCCCTGTCCTCCAATGGCAGGGTCTTCCTCGAAACCGATCTCCGGGCCCACCTCAATCCGACCCGCCAGAACATGATCCGGCTGGCCGCACAGGACCTTCTGGTCAAACTGAGGTCGCTCTGCCCTGCCTGCGGCCTGCCGGGATTTTCGGTGATCGAACGCCTGGAAGGGTTGCCCTGCGCCGACTGCCGGGGGCCGACCCGCGAAATACGGGCCGACGTCCACGGTTGTCTCAAATGTCCCCACCGGACCGTGGTCGAACGAGACGGTGCCGGGAGCGCGAACCCTCTTTACTGCGACTTCTGCAACCCATAACATTTTTCGCACAGGTCCCGCACACCCGCTACACAGAAAAAGGAGAAACGGCGTGACAGACAACCGGCGAAGTTCCGTGACGACCCGAGGGGTGGAACGTTCACCGAACCGCGCCCTCCTCAGGGCCACCGGATTCCAGGACGACGATTTCGAAAAGCCCATCGTGGGCGTGGCGAACGCGCACAGCACCATCACCCCTTGCAATATGGGGATCGGAAAACTCGCCGGGATTGGAGAAGAGGCCCTCCGGAAATCCGGCGCCATGCCCCAGATCTTCGGGACCATCACGGTGTCGGACGGAATTGCCATGGGAACAGGGGGCATGAAATACTCCCTCGTGTCGCGCGAAGTGATCGCCGACTCGATCGAAACCGTTGCAAGTGCGCAGAGTCTGGACGGACTGCTGGCTTTCGGAGGCTGCGACAAAAACATGCCGGGAGCCCTGATCGCCATCGGCAGGCTCGACATCCCTTCCGTCTTCGTATATGGCGGAACCATTCGTCCCGGTCATTACAAGGGGCAGGACCTGACCGTCGTGAGCGCCTTCGAAGCGGTCGGCGCCTGCTCTGCCCAACGGATCGACGAGCACGAACTCCTGGAAATCGAGCGACATGCCTGCCCGGGCGCCGGGTCCTGCGGAGGCATGTACACGGCCAACACCATGGCTTCCCTCATCGAAGCCATGGGCATGAGCCTGCCCCATTCCTCCACCATGGCCGCGGAAGACCGGGAGAAAGAAAAAAACGCGGAGGAGTCCGCAAGAGTTCTGTTCAACGCCATCCGGCAACAAATCCTTCCCCGGCAGATTCTGACGCGCCTCGCCTTCGAAAACGCGATTGCCGTGACGATGGCGGTCGGAGGCACAACCAACGCCGTCCTCCATCTTCTCGCCATCGCCCGGGCGGTGGACGTGCCGCTGTCGATCGACGATTTCGCCGCAATGCGCGAACGGGTTCCGGTCCTCTGCGACCTCAAGCCCTGGGGACGCTATGTCGCCACCGACCTCCACCGGGCGGGTGGCATTCCTCAGGTCATGAAAATATTATTATCGGAAGGTCTCCTGCACGGAGAAGCCCTTTCCGTCACCGGCCGGACCATCGGCGAACTCCTGGAAGGGATCCCCGACAAACCGGCCGCAAACCAGGACGTGATTCGTCCCTTGAGCGATCCGGTCCTCGCGCGGGGACACATCGCCATCCTTCGGGGCAACCTCGCCCCGGAGGGAGCGGTGGCAAAGGTGACGGAGCCTCACCCCGCGCCCTTTACGGGACCGGCGCGCGTCTTCGATTCGGAGGAAGCCGCCATGGAAGCCATTCTGGCGCGCAAGATCCAGGCGGGCGACGTCGTGGTCATCCGCTATGAAGGCCCTGTCGGAGGACCGGGGATGCGGGAGATGCTCTCCCCGACGGCGGCTCTGGTCGGAGAAGGTCTGGGGGATCGCGTGGCCCTCGTAACCGATGGCCGGTTTTCCGGAGGAACCCGGGGGATGGTCGTGGGCCACGTCTCACCGGAAGCGGCTTCGGGAGGAACGATCGCCCTGGTCGCCGACGGCGATCCGATCACGGTCGATTCCGGAAGAGGCGTCCTCCGGCTCGATATTCCCGAAGCGGAAATCGTCCGCCGCAGGGCCGCGTGGCGCCCTCCGTCGGCCCCCCCTCTTCGGGGAGTCCTGGCGAAGTACGCCCGACAGGTCTCATCCGCCAGCCAGGGGGCCGTAACCGACTGAAGCCGGCCACCTCGGACGACCGGTCGGGCGGCAATGGTCTTTTTTGGGGAAATCTTCACATGGAGAATCCGGTGATCTCAAGGGATATCGACCGAGCGGCGGAACATCTCAGGCAGGGAAGGACGGTGGTCATTCCCACCGAAACGGTCTACGGTCTGGGGGCGGACGCCACAAACGCCCGGGCCGTCGAAAAAATCTTCGCGATCAAGGGGCGCCCCAAAAACCATCCCCTGATCGTCCATATCGGAGATTCATCCGGCCTTGCGGCCTGGGCGGAAGAGATCCCTCCGGCCGCGAGACGCCTGGCCGGGCGGTTCTGGCCGGGGCCCCTGACACTCGTGCTCCCGCGTCGCCGGAGCGTTCTCCCGGAAGTAACCGGGGGACAGAACACCGTAGCGCTCCGGGTGCCCGATCATCCGGTCACACTCCGTCTCCTGCAGGCCTTCGGCGGAGGAATCGCCGCTCCGTCCGCCAACCGCTTCGGGCAGCTTTCTCCGACATCCGCACGGCACGTGCAAGACGAGTTCGGAGAGTCGGCGGGCATGATTCTGGAGGGGGGGCCCTGCTCCTTCGGCGTGGAATCGACGATCGTCGGTTTCCGGGAAGACAAACCGGTCCTCCTGCGGCCGGGAGCCATTTCCTCCGGAACGATCGAGGCATTCCTGGGCGTCCGCCTCCTACGAAACGGTGCCGGACAGAACGAAATGCGCGTTCCGGGATCCACCCTTTCC
The DNA here is from genome assembly GCA_021826965.1 of Nitrospirota bacterium. Lineage (GTDB taxonomy): Bacteria > Nitrospirota > Leptospirillia > Leptospirillales > Leptospirillaceae > Leptospirillum_A. Next base: position 4,464 of record JAKAYA010000040.1, on the reverse strand, counting down.
CATTATGCGCCGAAAACTCCTCTGGAGGTGCTTTCGACAGACGACATTCCGTACCGTCTTCTTTACCTGACTGCCCGCGGACAGAAAGCCGGCCTTTTGTCCCTGTCCCGCGACCGGAAAGGGCCCGCCAGCGAAAAGGAAACGGTGTTCTCCATGCCGATGGAGGCGATCGACTACGGCCGCGTTCTGTACTCCATCCTGCGCTCTTTCGACCGGGCGGGACTCGAACGGATCCTGGTCGAGTCGCCGCCTCGAACGACCGAATGGGAAGCGGTGAACGACCGTCTGGCGCGAGCCGCCCTTCATCCTCTGATCCCGGAATGCCCGGCTCCGCCGGCAAGAGAGATCCCGCGATGACCGACGACGGGACCCTTCACTCTTCCACTCCGGCAAAGCCCCCTTCCGGTCTTGCCCCTCCCCCCTCATCCCCGGGAGAACTTCCCGTCGGCATCGGTCTTTTCGACAACCGGGGGAATCTTCTTTATCAGAGCCCCGACTATCGGAAAATCGTGAAAGGATTTCTCCGGACGGACTCCCTGTCGGCTCGGCCGCCCTTGTCGGAGGTTCTTCGGACGTTCGCGATGAATGCGGGAACGGACGGCGCGACAAAAAGCCGATACACCATGACCGACCCTGATGGAGCGACCCATATTCTCGACTGTTCCGTCTTTCTTCTGCCGGCCGAAACCGGAGGTGAGGGACACCGGATCGTCCATGTCCAGGACAGCACGACCATGGATTCCCTGGCCCGGGAAACCCGGGTGGTCGGCCGCTATCAGGAGGTTCTGGGGAAAATCGCCCAACTGGGCGTCAGCGGTGCCCCGATCCAGGAGGTGGCGGATCTCTCCGCCAGAGAAACCGCCCGGGCGCTCGATGTCGAATTCTGCAAGATCCTGATCCCGGGAGATTCCGATCCGCTGCTCCACCTCCTGGCCGGCGTCGGATGGCGGGAAGGTCTTGTCGGAACCCATGTCCAGGAAGGGGGATCCCACTCCCAGGCGGGATTTGCCATCCGCCAGCGACGACCGGTCGTCGTCCTGGACCTTGAAAGCGAGCGGCGATTTTCCCCGTCGACCCTTCTGTCGGAACACCACGTCCGGTCGGGCGTGAGCGTCCCGATGATGTTTCAGGATCAGGCCCTGGGCGCCATGAGCATCCATACCCGTGCCCTGCGTCAGTTCGACAGCCGGGAAATCGGCTTTCTGGAAACGGTCGCCAACACCTTCGCGACGATGCTGGAACGCTGGAAGCGCGAGGAAATCCAGCTCTCCCTGTACAACCGGCTTTTCGCCCAGCTGCAGGACGGCGTCATTCTGACCGATACGCGCGGGATCATCCTCGAGTGGAACCCGGCGATGGAACGGATGTCAGGATGGTCCCGGCCCGAAGCGATCGGCCGGACCCCTGCCCTGATCACCTCGGGCCGCCAGAGCCCGGAATTCTATACCCTCCTGTGGCAGACGCTCCTCTCGGGAAAGCCCTTTACCGGGCGATTCGTCAACCACCGCAAGGACCGGACGGAGTTTCTCGTCTGGGAAAGCATCAGTCCCGTCATGGACCCCGACGGAACAATCCGCTATTTTCTGGCTATCCTGACGGACCTCTCCGAACGGGAAAAACTGCTCGAAGCGCTGCGTCACATGGAGCAGATCAAGCTCGTCGGACAGCTTTCCGGCGGACTCCTCCACGAGATCCGGAACCCCCTGATCGGCATCGGCAGCCTGGCGGACCATATGGCCCACGACAAAACGATGCCGGACATCCCCAAAAGGCAGGCGCAACTGATCGCCAACGAGGCCCGGCGCATCGACGAGCTTCTGGAATCCCATCTCTCCGTCCTCCGTCCGAAAACCTTTGACTTTCAGCCCCTGGATCTCGAAGATCTCGTTCTGGAAGCCCGTTCCCTCCTCCAGCAGGCTTTTCTCAAAGAACGCGTCCGCTTCGTCTTCTCATCCGGCGAGGGCCTCCCCCGGGTCGAAGGGGCCCGGGGACCGCTCCAGCAGGTCTTCCTCAATCTGATGATGAACGCCCTGGACGCCATGTCCGAAGGCGGCGTGCTGTCCGTCCGCCTCCACACAGCGCTCTTTCAGGAGAGAAGCGGCATCGGCGTCACAATCGAAGATTCGGGAAAGGGCATTCCGGAAGGGTTGCTCAAAAAGCTTCACGAACCGTTTTTCACGCATGGCAAGGCCAAGGGTGTCGGGCTGGGACTGACCATTTCCCGGGATATCCTCGAACGTCACGGGGGCCACCTGACGATCGAGAGTCCGAAGACCGGCGGCGTCCGGGCCATGGTGTGGCTACCCGTCAAACAGGAGGGACAACCGTCTTGAACGTGCTTCTGGTCGAGGATGAAGAATCGATCCGGGAGGCCTTTGCGCTGGGTCTTTCGGAACGGGGGTATGTCGTGCAGACGTCCCGCAATGGTGAAGAAGGGATCCAGCTCTTCCGGACGACCCCCCCGGACATTCTGGTGCTGGACATGGTCATGCCGGGCATGTCCGGCCTCGACGTCCTGAAGGAAGTCCGGACAGAGGATCCCGACATTCCCGTCATCGTCCTGACCGCGCGGGGAACGGTCAAGGATGCCGTGGAGGCGATGCGTCTCGGAGCCTTCGATTTCGTGACGAAGAACATCGACATGGACGAACTGTTCCTTTCCCTTTCGAACGCTTCCCGCTTCCTTGCCCTTTCCCGGGAGGCCCGGTACTGGACGGGCAGGGAATCCGGCCGCTATGCCCTCGACCGGATGGTGGCCGAAAGTCCACGGAGCAAGGAGCTTCGCCAGCAAGTGACCGACCTGGTCGGAAACGACCGGGTCACGGTCCTTTTCCAGGGCGAAAGCGGAACCGGCAAGGAATATGTGGCCAAGGTCCTACACTACAACGGCCCTTCCGGAGACCGTCCCTTCATCGAGGTCGACTGCCCGGCCATTCCGGCCGAACTCTTCGAAAGCGAACTTTTCGGCTATGAGAAAGGGTCGTTCACCGGCGCCGCAGGGCGCCGCATCGGCCTGGTCGAACTGGCGGAAGGGGGGACGGTCCTTCTGGACGAAATCGGAGACCTTCCCCTCCCCCTCCAGGCGAAGCTCCTCCGGGTCATCGAAGAGAGAACCATCCGCCGCGTCGGCGGTGGGCCGTCTTTTCCCGTGAATGTCCGGTTCATGGCCGCCACGCACCGGGACCTGAGAGTCGCCGTACGGGAAGGCCGCTTCCGGGAGGATCTTTTCTACCGGCTGAACGTCGTCACCCTGGAAATCCCCCCCCTGCGCGAGCGCCGGCAAGATATCGCCCCGTTGGCCGAACGGTTCCTGCACCAGTCGACACAAACGTTCCGAAAGACGATTCGCCGGATCTCGCCGGAAGCCCGGCGGCTCCTGGAAGACTACGCCTTTCCCGGAAACATCCGGGAGCTCTCCAATCTCGTGGAAAGAGCCGTTCTTTTCTGTTCCGGCACCCAGCTCGAAGTCGCCCACTTCCCCTCCGACCTGTCGGCGGGGAAGGCTCCGTCCCCGCAAGGCACGCTTGCTCCGGAGGCAGAAGAAAATCCAGAGACGCTTTCTTTCTCTTTCCGTCCGGGAAAGGACACCCTGGAAGGATTCGAGCGGACATTGATCGCGGAAATCTTTCGGCAGTCCGGCGGCAACAAAAGCCGGGCCGCGGAGCTTCTCGGAATCAGCCGGTGGGCGCTGGACCGGAGACTGATGAAAGGCGCGCGAGAACCGGAAGACGGGAACGAAGAAAAGGGAACATAGCCGGGAGGATGCTTCCCTGCGGAGCCGGAAGTGTCGGGTCCGTCCCGTTAATCCCGATCCCGGCGACCGCCCTGACGACCGAACGAGATACGGGCAACCGGCAAGTCCTTGGGAATCGCCGGCATTTTCCGGTTTTACGCGATTCTTCATAGCTTGAGGGGCTATGTTCTAGGTTGGAAATGGTGTATCATGGTTCCTTGAATATCAAGGAGGTGTACCGATGAACCCACGAGACTTCAAGGAACTTCGCCGTTCGGCACAGGAGCTCACGCCCCAGCAACGCCACCTTCTGGTGACGGATCTCCAGGGGACCGACCCACAAAACAATCCGGTTCTCGAACAGGTCGACCGGGCCTTCTCCGAGCATCCGCGATGTCCCTATTGTCCGCACGAGCAGGTCGCCAAATGGGGACGGGTCCAGGGGCTCCAGCGTTACCGGTGCCGGGCCTGCCACCGGCAGTTCACGCCGCTCACCAACACGCCCCTGTCGAGACTGCGCAAACGGGAGAAGTGGGCCGCTTATCTCGAGGCGATGGAGGATGGCCTGTCGGTCCGCAAAGCGGCCGAACGGGTCGGGGTGAACCCCAACACGGCCTTTCTGTGGCGTCACCGTTTTTTAGCCAGTCCCGCGAAGGAGAAACCGACCCTCCTTCGGGGGATCGTGGAGTCGGATGAGACGTTTGTCCGTCGGTCCCGCAAGGGAGAGCGAC
>JAKAYA010000009.1 GCA_021826965.1 Nitrospirota bacterium | reverse complement strand
GGAAAAAAAATCCGCCCGATGGTCACCGCCAGATAGGAATAGATCCCGAAATCGAACCATTCCATCGCGTTTCCGACAGCCGCTCCGAAGGCCGCCTTTCGGGCCACGTCCGGACGGACAACTGCGATATCCCGTCTTCTGAGCTTGGCCGCCATGCGCATCCCCCGTTCTATCTGTCTGTTCTTTCTGATTGACCTCCGGATACAAAAACAGAATCCCCCTGACTTTCTGAACACAACAGGATCAGAAAACCAAGGGGAATTTCCTCATGCTAGCATCGACACACCATCACGGCAACCCATAAAAAGACTTTTTTTAATAAAAAAATCCCAAAAAGATTTCCGGCCCGACGAAAATGAATCCAAAAAAAATAAAAAACCCCAAAACAGAAAGACAAAATCAAGAAATCCGGTTCCAAAAATGGGATTTTGGGTTTGACATTCTTTTCTTCAGTTGCAAGACTATAAACATGCACAAACGGTTCGAGTGATCTTCGGGGCTTCATCGGCCGACGCGTCCGGAAAGGCTTTTCCGCGCGCCAGACGTGATGATGCGTAACAGAATAGACGGCAAGAAAATCAGAAAATAAATAAGAGAGGAAAAAATTTACTGCCCTATCCGGGAGAGGACTTCCGGGTGCGCAGCGGTCAGCCCCTGAAACCACCAGTCTCACCCGACATCGAACTCCGACAGCGCACCATCCCGCAACGTTCTGGACATAGGCGCCACAACAAGATTCTTTCAGGATCGGCCAGACGGCCAATTGTTTTTTTCCGGTGACGCGTCTTTTATAAAAGCATGGACCGTTTGCCATCCTGACCGGACGCCCGTTCCATGACATCCCACTAAGGAGGGTCGCCCGTGACCAGTGAAAACATTTCTCCGGCTCTTTCGGATCTCCCAGCCTCTTTTCGCGAGAGATCCGGGCGTTCTATCCTTTTTCGTCCGCCAACAGACCGGGATGGCCGAAATGTGCATGCCCTGATCGCGCGTTGTTCTCCACTGGATGTCAATTCCCTTTACGCCAACCTTCTTCAGTGCACGCATTTCGCTGATACATCCCTTCTGGCGGAAAGAGAGGACGGACGAGTGGCGGCTTTCGCATCCGGGTACCTTATCCCCCGGACTCCCGACACTCTTTTCATCTGGCAAGTCGCCGTCGATCCGGATTCACGGGGTCAAGGACTGGCCCTGTCCCTGCTCGGGACTCTTCTCGATCGAACGATCCGATCGGGGATCCGGTACCTGGAAACGACCATCTCCCCGGAAAACGGCCCCTCCAGGAGTCTTTTCCAGAAACTTTTCGCCCAGCGGGAAGCGCCGTTTTCCACGCGTCTTCTCTTCGACAGAGAGACGCATTTCGGGAAAGGGCACGACGAAGAGATCCTGTATCGCGGAGGACCTTTTTCCACCGTCGGCCCATTACACCTGACACAGGAGGAACCATGAAGATTTTCGAAGAAAACGAATCCACCGTCCGCAGTTATTGCCGATCCTTTCCCGCCGTTTTCCGGGAAGCCCGAGGCGTCGAACTGGTCTCGACGGAAGGAGAGCATTATCTCGACTTTCTGGCCGGAGCGGGCACACTGAACTACGGGCACAACCATCCCGTCCTCAAAAAGGCCCTGATCGACTATATCCAGCAGGACGGAATCACCCACAGTCTGGACCTCTATACAGCCGCCAAGGAACGGTTCATCGAGACGTTCAACCGGTTGATTCTGAACCCCCGGAAGATGGGACATTACCGGATGCAATTCACGGGACCGACGGGCGCCAACGCCGTGGAAGCCGCACTCAAGCTCGCCCGAAAGGTCACCGGACGGACAAATGTCCTGAGCTTCACGAACGGATTTCACGGATGTTCCATCGGCGCACTCGCCGCCACCGGAAACCGGCATCACAGAGGAGGGGCCGGGTTTCCCCTGTCGCATGTCAGCCGCATGCCCTACGCCAATTACTTCGGGGAACAGGTCAGCACCATCGCCATGATGGAAAAAATGCTCGATGACCCTTCGAGCGGGATCGACAAACCGGCGGCCGCCATCGTCGAAGTCGTCCAGGGAGAAGGTGGCCTGAACACCGCCTCCGCCGACTGGATGCGGAAACTGGAAAAGCTCTGTCGAAAGCACGGGATGCTTCTGATCATCGACGATATTCAGGCAGGATGCGGGCGGACAGGCCATTTTTTCAGCTTCGAAGACATGGGAATCTCTCCCGACATCATCACCCTGTCCAAGTCGCTCAGCGGCTTCGGTCTGCCCCTGGCGATCGTCCTGATGAAAGAAGAACTCGACCAATGGAAGGCCGGCGAACACAACGGCACCTTCCGGGGAAACAACCACGCATTTGTCACGGCCACCGCCGCTCTCGAACATTTTTGGAGCGATGATGCCTTTGCCCGGAACGTCCGGGGAAAAAGCCGCCACCTGGCCGAACGGCTCAACCGCATTGTTGTCCGGCACGGGCCCCACTCCCTCAAGGTCAAGGGACGCGGCATGATGCTGGGCATCGCCTGTCCGGACGGGGAAACCGCAGACGCTGTCTGTTCGCGCGCTTTCGAAAACGGACTGATCCTCGAAACCTGCGGCTCCAACGCCGAAGTCGTAAAATGCCTCAGTCCGCTGACCGTCACCAAGGAACAGATCGACCGGGCCATGGACATTCTGGAAGCAGCATTCGCCGACGTCCTTTCCGAACCAGCCTCCAAACGGTCTTCCTGACCCCTGAACAACAAGGAGTTTTCATGATCGTCCGAACATTGCAGGAAGCAGAGAAAAGTGAAAGACGGGTGGTCACCCCCACATGGGAGAGCACCCGCCTTCTCCTGAAGGCCGACCAGATGGGCTTTTCGTTCCATATCACAACCATCTATGCCAACACCGAAACCCACATCTGCTACCGGAATCATCTGGAAGCCGTCTACTGCATCAGCGGCGAAGGAGAGGTGGAAACGCTGTCCGACGGAATCGTCCACCCAATCCGTCCGGGAACGATCTACGCTCTGGACCGTCACGACGATCATCTGCTGCGGGGCATCACGGAATTGAAGCTCGCCTGCGTTTTCAATCCGCCCTTGAGCGGAAAGGAAGTCCACGACGAAAACGGGGTCTACCCGCTGGAAGCCGAATCCCTCTCCTGAAGACCGGATACTCTTTCAACCGTTCAAGCCGGGAAGGGCAAAAACCAGGCCCTTCCCAGGAGGAACCGCATGCAAAGCAGGATCGATGACCGATACCCCACCCGACAGAGTCCGACTCCCCTCTGGCTGGATCGAAAAGATCCCGTTCTTCATCCGGGAGACAGGTCTCTCCCTCCCCTCTCGAACGAACAGGCAAAACAGTTTGAAAGGGACGGGTTCCTCGTGCTGCCCAAAATTTATACAGCCGAGGAAGTCGAAATCTTCCGGAATGAAGTTGAACGTTTAAGGACGGATCCGGACATCCGGTCGTCGGAAAAAACGATTCGGGAGCCGGGAGGCGACACGGTGCGTTCGGTGTTCGCCATCCACCGGGACAACACCCTCTTCTCCCGGGTTGCGACGGACGAACGGATCGCGGGTGTCGCCCGTTTCCTCCTGGGGGGCGACGTCTACATTCACCAGTCCCGTCTCAACTTCAAACCCGGATTCACGGGCAAGGAGTTTTACTGGCATTCGGACTTCGAAACGTGGCACGCGGAAGACGGCATGCCCGGCATGCGGGCGGTGAGTTGCTCGATCCTCCTGACCGAAAATGATGCCTTCAACGGACCGCTGATGCTGATTCCCGGCTCACACCGCCATTTCATCCATTGCGTGGGAGAAACCCCCGAAAACCACTATCGGCAATCCCTTCGCAAACAGGAGTACGGGGTTCCTGACAGGGAAAGTCTGGAGAAACTCGCGGACCGCTATGGCATAGCCGGAGTCATCGCCCCCGCCGGAAGCGCCGTTTTTTTCGACTGCAACATCATGCACGGGTCCAACAGCAATATTACGCCGTATCCGCGCACCAACCTGTTTTATGTTTACAACCACACGGAAAACGCCGTGAACGATGCGCTTCGCACACGTCCGCCGAGGCCGGATTTCGTTGCCGAACGCCTGCGATTCGAACCCCTGGCGATCCGTCCGGAACGCTTTGTCTGAGCCGGTGAACCACTCCGTCTGCCGAACGGCCGCCTTTTACTCTGGAATGTCCGATTTTCCGCACCAGTAAGACTTCTTTCCGGGATGGACGGGAAGGAGCGGATTGGCGACCCGGTTCCCTTTCTTGTCCGGCATGTAACCGCCACCATACGCCCAGCAAAGGTTGTCGACCGCATTCTGGCTCCCGGCCGCCGCCGCCTTCTTCAGCCAGCGGATTCCCCTTTCGCTGTTTTGGGCACACCCCTTTTTTCCGTCGATGTAGGCCAGCCCCAGCAAATTTTCTGCCTCGGGATTTCCGGTCAGGGCAGCGGCCCGGGGAGTACAGGATTCCGAGTGGGCTGGTCGCAGGAAAAGGAAAAAAAGCAGGAAGGATAAAAGGGCACACATTTCTGCCGTCTTTTGGAACACGCTCCTCCACCCTCGAGAAGATCCGGACCTGCATCTGCGCTGATCGTCGTCCTTGTCTTTCCAGTTCATCGGACTTTTCTCCTTCCTTGTTCTTCTTTTTTCACGGCTCCTGTTTTCGGTCTTTCCTTATCCGTATTTTCAGGCTACCGGTGGTCCGGTAGCACCACAAAACGGACATGGTTCAGGAAAACATAGACAGTCTTGCCAAACATGTCCCCCGACAGGACCTGGACCTTTCCCTCCTTCGGGGTGACGGACACGGCCGAAGTACCTGACGGGAGAACGACCACCTCTCCTTTTTCCAGGAAAGAACGGGCCTGCCTCTGCCGGATCGGATCCAGCAGATCTTTCTGCCAGTCCACAAGATTCTTTCGGTCTTCCGCCGCAAAAATCGTGTACCCGTCTTCGGCCTTCAGGTATCCGACGGCCCCCGGAACCGGAAAAACGACCGGGGAGGAATGTCCGGTCAGACGGCTCCCGAGAAAAAGTCGCTCGATGGGATAAGCCACGAAATAAATCAGAAGTCCGAGAATCAAAAACACGACGATGAAAGGCAGCGGATTCAGACGCCGGGAGACTGGACGCATCCGGTCGTGGACGGGCATGACACTTCCCCTTTCTTAGCAGACTGTTTCGCCCCATCGGGACGCATCTGTCAGTTCCGGCAGAGTGTCCCCGCCAGGCCTTTTCCCGACTGCATTGAGTTTCAAGGTGGATTGGTATAGTTTACCAGAAAAAACGGAGGCTTTGTCCGTCTCCGGAGGAGAAAAAATTCCGATGTACACCAATGAACCGGGCAACCGGGCGATCCCTCCCGTTGCCGGTGATCTTCCCGAACGGGCCAACAGACAACTTCGACCTGCGCGAAAGTCGCCGGTCTCCCGGATTTCTCCGCTCCCCTCCGGACCGTCATGACCCCATCGACAGATGACGATCTCCTGACCCTTCTGACAGGCTTCTCCCTGATTCTGGCCGGCAGCGTCCTTTTTTCCCGGTCAGCGGAACAACTCGTGGAAAACCTCTTTCGGGGACATCCTCTCGGCATGCGGATCCTGGGCATTCTGTCCCTTTCCTTGCCGGAAGCGATTCTCCCTCTGATGGCCTTCCGGACACCGGCAGACGGTCTTTCACATCCCCCGGATTCTTCTCTGGACATCGGCGTAGGGGCAATCCTGGGAGCGCCGTCTTTTCTTCTCCTGCTCCTGTGGCCTCTGTATCTCGTCCGGACACGCGGGCAAACGAGCGCGAGACCCGGACAGCTTCGCCGGGAGATTCCGCTTCTGGCATTTGCCCTGGCTTTCGCCCTCGCGGCGGGAAAGACCCCGTCTCCCCGGCTGCACCTTCTGACCGCCGGTCTTCTCCTCGGCCTCTTCGGCGTTTCCCTTCTGACACTCCATCCGGACCCGGAAACCCCGCGGGATCCGGCTTTGGCCTTGCCCTTTCGTCCCTTTCGGGAGATCGCGCTTTTCCTGACGGCTTCCTTCCTGATCATCGCCGGACCCCGCATTTTCCTGTCCGGTCTCTTCGCCTGGCAGCAGGCTCATCCCGGACCGGCTCCATTCTGGATTTCAATGGTTCTTTCCGCGCTGGCAACGGAATCGCCTGAAGCCCTGGCTCTTCTTCTTCTCCTCCGGAAAGGCGAACGGAATCACGGATTCGACATCGTCTGGGGAGCGATCGGCTTCCAGCTCACCGTCCCGCCAGCGATCGGTCTCGCCCTTTCCCCATGGATCCTGACCGCTCGCCACTACACCATGGGGTTTCTTCTCCTGGCCGTTCTTTTCGCCAGTTGGTTCACCGCAGGGAAGAAACCGTGAACACGAAAAAAGAATCCTTCACGACCGGACGGAACCATCCGCTGACGATCCTCTTCGGGCTCACCAGTCTTTTTGCCGACTTTTCCTACGAAATGGCCCATGTGGTTCTGCCGCTGTGGCTTTTGCAGCTGGGTGGAACCGCCATGACGCTTTCGCTGCTCGAAATCGTATCCGAATTCTGCCGAATCGGAGGAAGCCTCACTGCCCGCTCTTCGACGGGTCCGGGATCCCCCGGTGGACGGATCCGGCTGGGTTATGCCCTGTCGATGGTCGCATCCCCCCTGATGGCCCTGGCCTGGGCCCCCTGGCATCTGATCGTCCTGAAGGGCCTGTCCTGGTTTGGCAAGGGGATCCGGGGTCCCTCACGGGACACCCTCCTGTCTCTGACCCTTCCGGCCTCTGCACTTCCCGCGTCATTTGCCACGATTCGGGCCCTCGACCAGACGGGAGGAATTCTCGGACCCCTTTTCGCTGTTGCCTTTCTTGGAACACTCTCCGCCCCGACACTTCTCGAAATGACGGCACTGCCCGGTCTGGCCTGCGTCTGGCTCTCTTTCCGGGCGACCCGACGGGCCCGGATCGCCTCCGAGCATCCCGACATTCCTGTGATACCGACGGAAAAAATCCGGAAATCCGCTCGCGCGCTCTTCCTTTTTCTGTCCGCTCACCTCCTGATCCGGATGGGGCTCTTTCCGGCAACCCTTCTCATGTTCCAGTTCGGCAAGAATACCGGACAGGAACGCATGATGGGAGCCGGATTCGTCCTGGCCAGCGTTGCCCACGTTCTGTGCGCTATCCTCCTGACAGGAGACCGGAAGCGATCCCCCTGGACCCTCATCTTCGCGGGTGCAAGTCTTCTTGTCCTGGCTCTCTCCTGCCTGGGAGCGGGGGACAACCGGACGGACTTCTACCTGGCAGGCATGACCCTGTGGGGAGTGTCCGAAGTTCTGGTCAGCGTCGGATCAAAGTCTCTGACGGGAATTCTTTCCGACGGTGCCGGCCGGCTGAAAGCATATTCCTGGCTCGAAATTTCAGGGGCGTCGGGCATGTTGCTCCTCCAGCCCGTCGTGTCGGAGATGTGGGACAGGGGGAAAATGGCCGATGGGTTCTGGACTGGCGCGGCGGCAGCGGGAGCGGGGCTTCTTTTGCTCGCGGTCGCCCACCGGTCTGCCAGAAAATAGATCTGACGGGAGGAGCTGACGGGAGGAGCTAGCGGGTGGAGTACCGGAAATTCGTGGAGAAACCCCCATTCTGGCCGCAATTCGGAAAAAAGTAGTAGTTGCAGGTCGGCGTGAACGGGTTTGGAAAAGTCCCCACGACCGACAGTCCGGACACATAAGCCTGTGGCTGGACGCCGACCTGACCGAAGGGGACCATGGGCGGCTGGGCGAACTGGTTCAAAAGAGATGCCGGACCCATCGAAAAATACGTGATGGACGGAACGCTGCTTCCCGTTGAGATCTGCGGCACTCCACCCCCTGTCAGCCCAAAGGAGAGGACCGGAGCGGCCGGCTGGACCGTCCCCGAAGACATCCCGAGAACCGCTGAAGGAAGCGGCACGGAGTAGGGCTGGATCGGAAGGGACGAAGACGGGGAGGGCGGAACAAAGGCCCCCGGCGATTGCCCGAGCGGTCCGGAAGAAAGATCGGACATCGGTCTGATCGTCGGAGCCGGATTGAACACAGGGCCTGCCGGCACAGCAGGCCCGTTCGCGTTCGCCACCGGCTGGTAGTGCGGGGCCGAGAATCCGGGGACATCTTCGCCCTCGCCATCGGCCCCCATGTGCGGATGCGATATCGCCTCGGGCCCCCCCGACCGAAGAACCAGAAGAAAAGCGCCCCAGACGATCCACATGGGAACCAGAAGTTTTTTCAGAGACGGGTGATCGAACGGATCGGTCATTCGGCGCTTCCATTCTCCCAGTTGCGAAAGGGATCCGACCAGTGCACGGTCTCCTGGGGCGGATCGTTCAGTCTCATATATGTCCAGTCGACGGTAAAGGACCGGTGTTCCTTCATCGCCTGGCGGATATGGGCGCCGCGAAGCTTGGCCCGGGTGGTCTGCGGCGGAACCTCCATGGCGGAAAGAACCTCCCCCTCGTCCACCAGACGATCCACCCGACCCGACTGGACCAGTCGATTATACAGCCCCCGGTCCACATGTACATCATGATACTGGTAATCGAGCATCGACAAAACCGGATGGGACCAGTCCAGGCCCTTGGCCTCCCGGTATTGCGCCATCGTCCGGAACTTGATGCACCAGTCCATTTCGCGGGAAAGACGACCGGGGTCGCGTCCGAGTTCGGTCAGCACCCTCTCCCAGAGGTCCAGAATCTCCCGGGAAGCGGCCGGCACAGGCCCTTCCCTGGCCAGGAAGGAGCGGACAGACTCGAGGTACTCCCACTGAATCTCGAGAGCGGTCATCTCCCGCCCTCCTTCCAGGCGCACTTTCCGGGTCAGGGTGGGATCGATCGAAATTTCCCGGATCGACCGGATGGGGTCCTCGAGGGACATCCGGTCGTGAAGGCCTCCTTCTTCGATGACCTGCAGAACCAGGGCCGTGGCTCCAACTTTCAGATAATTGCTGAGTTCGCTCATGTTCGAATCCCCCACGATGATGTGGAGCCGACGGTACTTCTGGGGATCGGCGTGGGGTTCGTCCCGGGTGTTGATGATGGGTCGGGAACTCGTCGTGGAACAGGAAATTTTTTCACGGATGTGCAGGGCGCGCGGAGAAAGGGCGAACATGACCTTTCCTTCACCATCCGGAACCAGCCCGCCGGCCCCGGCGAAAATCTGTCGGGTGACGAAAAACGGGATCAGTGTCCGAGAAAGACGCCAGAAAGTCACATTCCGGTCGATGAGATAATTTTCGTGGCAACCATAGGAATTCCCGGCCGAATCCGTATTGTTCTTGAGAACGAAGAGAGAGCCGTCCACTCCCTCCTCGTGAAGGTGGTCGAAGGCAAAATCCACCGCCCGGGACAAGATCCGTTCGCCGGCCTTGTCGTGAACAACGACGTCTCTCACCCGGTCACATTCCGGCGTCGAATACTCCGGGTGGCTTCCGGTATCCTGGTAAACCCGGGCGCCGTTCGGAAGAAAGGCGTCGCGCGACCAGGAGTTCATGAGGATCCCCTGGAACAGGAACTCGAGGGCACGCTCGGGCGGATACGCTTTCTGGCTCTTGTTCTGGAAGACGAAACCGTACTCGCTTTCAAGACCGAATATCCGGCGTACCATCAACCACCCCCTAGGAATTCTCTGACAAAAGCCGCCCCACTTCTTCTGGTGAAAACCGCCGGAAACATCGTCCCGTCGCGGAGTGCTCGAGAATGGCCGCCTCGATATTCGTCACGGAGTGACCGTTTTCGTTTTGCTCAAGAAACCCCGATCGCACAAGAGAAATCCCTTCCTTCAGGGTGACGCCGGGACGGACGCGATCCTTCAGGAACGTCTTGAGCTGGTCCGACCGGCCGCCCACGACACTGACCAGAGATTCATCGAAAATGGATCCGTCGAAGGAAATCCGGTAGATTTCGTTGGGGCGGTCTTCCGTGCCCAGGTCGGCCAGCAGGATCTCCACCTCCATTGGCTTCATCTCCTGGCTGAAAGCGTTCCCCAGAAGTTCGGAATACGCATTGGCCAGAGACCGGCCGGTCACGTCTTCCCGGCTGTACATGAACCCTTTGAGATCGGCGTAACGGATCCCTGCCTTCCGGAGATTTTCGAATTCGCTGTATTTTCCGACCCCGGCAAAAGCGACGCGGTCGTAAATCTCCGATATCTTGTGCAGGGCATGGCTCGAATTGTCCGCCACCAGCAAAATACCCTCGACGACCTCCAGCACTGCAATGGACCGGCCCCGGCTGATTCCTTTCTTCGCATACTCCGCCTTGTCTTGCAAAAACTGTTCGGGAGAAACGTAAAAGGGCATCGTCATGAGGTCACCCGCCTTTTGAGGTGCTCGCCGATTCCTTCGAGCACACCGGCCACTTCCGTCGCCGGCACTTCCCGGACTCCATCCCGGTCCATCACATAGACCAGGGGGAAAATGCCCCGGACAAAATCGGCTCCTCCGGTCGCAAGGTCGTCGTCGGCCGCTTCGTAAAGAGCCCGGAGGGCCGTCGAGACCCCTTCACCTTCTCCCATCTCCGGCCGGTAGAGCATCTTGAGAACATTCCGTGCAAAGAGCCCTCCCGATCCGTTGGCGTGAAACGTCTCTTCCTCGTAGCGCCCCCCGACCGCGTCGTATTTGAAGATCCGGCCGGAGCCCGACCGGTTGTCGAACCCCGCGTACAGAGGGACGACCACCAGCCCCTGAAGGGCCAGGGGCAGATGTTCCCGAACCATCTGCCCCAGCTTGTTCGCCTTGCCGAGAAGGGACAGGGCGACCCCCTCGAGTTTTTCGTAATGCTCGATTTCCACCCGGAACAGGCGCGCCATCTCGATCGCAGGACCGGCCGCTCCCGCGATCGCCACCGCCGACATCCGGTCCACCGGGAAAATTTTCTGGATCGCCCGGTCCGCCACCTGGTACCCTTCGGAAGCCTGCCGGTCCGCCGCCATGATCACGCCCGACCGGATCGTCAAAGCCAGAACGGTTGTTCCGTGCCAGACGGGAACCGGAGAGGAGCCCCCGGAAAAGACGGGGGCGGTTCTCTCCCCTCCCCCGGACAGAAGGACCGACGGCAAAGGCGCATTTTCCGGGCGGACCCGGTGCAACAGTTCGACAAACGACGACCCCCCCCACAACGGGGATCCTTCCCTGAATGGAATCAACAGCGCTCCTTCGGGCTATTCGCCACCTTTCTGGATAAAAGACTTCACGAACGTCTCCGCGTTCTCCTCCAGGATCTCGTCGATCTGGTCAACCAGGGCGTCGGCCTCTTCCCGGATCTCTTCGGACTTCTGACGCGTCCGGGCGGAAGCCTGTGCCTCCGGCTCCTGATTATCGCCGCTGGAACCGGAAGCAGAACCCGACTGCTTTTTTGTCTCGTTGTCTTTCGCTGCCATCTTTCACCTCACGGACGATCGATCATTCCCCGGTTGGCAGAGGGCTCAAGGCTTTCAGCAGATCCTCCACCGAACCGGACTTTCCCATCAGGGCCCCCACCCTTTTCTGGGTTCCCTTCCAGGGATCCCCCAGGGCCAGCCTTTTGAGAGGCCCTTCTCCCGGGTCCACCACGACCGAACTCCAGCTGACCGCATGAACCCGCGACAAAAACCGGCGCAACATCTCTCCCCGGAAATACGCCCGGGTTTCGGAAGGAGGGCGGACAAGAGCTTCTTCAACCTCCATCGGATCGATGAGCCGGTCCACCTGGCCGGTGTTTTCGAGCATCGCGAAAACGCTCCGCTCCGGACGGAGATCGTGGTACTGGAAATCCAGCATCTTGAGACGCGAATCCGTCATCTCCCATCCTTTGCTCTCCCGGTAGCGGGAAAGCACCGACCACTTGATGGCCCAGTCGACGCTGCGCGCCACGGAAGGTGCCCCCTGGCGAAGCGCGTCCAGAATTCCTTCCCAACGCCCCAGAAGATCGGCCGATTCGGCGTCCATGCCTTCCTGCTCCAGAAAACGCCGGACCTGTGAGACAAGAGTCTCCTGGCATTCCAGTGCGGTCATCGTCTTGCCGTTTTCAAGCGCCAGCGGGGCTTTGAGAGAAAGATCCGCCCCCACCCGGCGAAAAGCTTCGACCCAGTCGGCGAACACCGGAGGGTCCAGTGCGCCCGATTCCAGCGCACGGAGAACCAGAGACGTCGTCCCCACCTTCAGATAGGTGGAGATTTCCGACAGGTTCGAGTCGCCGGTGATCACATGGAAGCGCCGGTACAGGCCCCGGTCGGAATGAGGCTCGTCCCGTGTGTTCACGACCGAACGGTGGACCATGGTGGACAGCCCCATCGGAATTTCAAAGAATTCCGAGCGCTGGGACAGGAAGTACTTTCCGGCATCCGACGGGCTCTGATCCGACCCGAGCTTGCCCGAACCGCAGAAGAGCACGCGGGTGACCAGATGGGTCGAGATTTTCCGGGCGAGCGTATCGAACGGCAGGGACCGCGGAAGGAGATAGTTCTCGTGATACCCCCAGGAATTCCCCTTGCCATCCGAATTGTTCTTCAGGACCAGAAGCGGCGGGCCTCCCGCCTGAAGGCCGGAGAGAGCCGCCTGACAGGCCGCCACCATCCGGTCTCCCGCCTTCTCGTATCGGACGACATCCCGGACGCAGGCGCATTCGGGACCGGAATATTCCGGATGGGCGCCGTCCACATAAAGCCGCCCGCCATTGAACAACGGCTTGTTCAGAGCCCGGTTGTCCGATTCGTCGGGATTCTCCCGTTCGCCCTCCACCAGAAACCCGCGGGCATCGTGGCGAGGGTCTTCGTTTTCGTAATCCCAGAGGACCGGAGCGTGGCAGGCTTCCGGAACATGTCCGATCAGTTCCGCCGAAAGCCTCTCCGGGTCTTCCGGCGTCCGGTTGGCCCAGGACAAGCCGTACTCGACTTCCGTGCCGACGATGCCGGCGATCCGGTCGTTCGACCCTTGTGTCACAGCTCCTCCCGCACTCTAGAGGTAATGGCCTGCAGGCACCGTTTCAATGGGCCGGGCCTTTGGCGAGCGGCCCGCCAGAGTCTTGACGTGGGAGATGCGCTCGCTCTTCCTTCCGGCGATCCGGGCCCAGTCGTCCGGATTCGTGGTGTTCGGAAGGTCTTCGTTTTCCTGATATTCCCGCCGGATGCCCTGAAGGATGTCCTCCAGCTGAAGACCCCGGGAAGCGGGATCCCGGATCTCGCGCTTGATGGCTTCCTTTTTCGCCCGGGCCATGATCCCCTCGATCATGGCGCCGCTCGCGAAGTCCTTGAAGTACAGGACCTCCTTCTCGCCGTTGGCGTAGGTCACCTCCAGAAAACGGTTTTCGTCCGTCTGGGCGTACATCCGGCTCACGGCCTGGTCGATAAGGGATTCCACCGCTTTCTGGCGGTCCTGCGAGGCCTGGGACAGGATCTCTCTGGAAAGGGGAATCGCGGCCCGGAAATATTTGGAAAAGATCATCTTGGCCTTGGCTTCGTTCGGACGGTCGATCCGGACCCGGACATCAAGGCGTCCCGGGCGAAGGATGGCCGGATCAATCAGATCCTGCCGGTTCGACGCTCCGATGACAATGACGTTCCGAAGCCGCTCCACCCCGTCGATCTCGGCCAAAAACTGAGGGACGATGGTGCTTTCCATGTCCGAGGAGACTCCGGACCCGCGCGTGCGGAACAGGGAATCCATCTCGTCGAAAAAGACGATGACCGGAACCCCTTCGCGGGCTTTTTCCCGGGCCCGGGCAAACACTTCCCGGATCTGGCGTTCCGATTCTCCGACATACTTGTTCAAAAGTTCCGGACCCTTGACGTGCAGGAAGTAGGATCGTGCGTCCTGTCCGTGAACCTGCTCCATCCGCCGGCCGACGGAATTTGCCACGGCCTTGGCAATCAGCGTCTTCCCGCATCCGGGCGGTCCGTACAGGAGAACTCCCTTCGGGGCCGGCAGATGGTATTCCTTGAAAAGGTCCGGATAGAGAAACGGAAGTTCGACGGCGTCCCGGACAATCTCGAGCTCTTCGTCGAGACCGCCGATGTCTTCAAAGGTGACGTCCGGAATCTCCTCGAGAACAACCTGCCCCACTTCGCTCTTGGGCAGCTTTTCCAGAATGATGCCGCTTCTGGCGTCGATCATGACGTGGTCTCCGACCGCGAGACTTGCGGCGGGAAGAGAGCGGGACAGCAAAGCCGCCCGGTCCACCCCCGATTCGCCGCTGACGATGATCCGGCCGGAATCCAGGATCTCCTTCACGTAAACGATCTCGCCCTGCTGTTCGCTCGGCGCGGGGCCGATGATGTTGAAGGCTTCGTTCAGGAGGACCGGCTCGCCGGGGGACAGGCGGGAGAGGTCGAGCCCCGTGGCCGTCTGGACGCGCATCTTTCGACCGGACAGGTAGACGTCCGCTTCGGAGCGATCCGGGTAGAGAGTGTCCAGCGTGGCGAAAGTATTGGGAGGAGAGGTGAGTTTGGCGATTTCGTCCTTCAGGACCCGGATTTCGTCGCGGGCTTTCCGGAGCGTTTCTTCGAGTTTTCTGTTCATGGCTGCCGCCGTCTCGAGAAGGCTCTGAAATTCGGACTGCTCCTCGACATGGCGCTCGAGAAGGCGGATGCGCTGGTGCAGACGTTCGACTTCCGGTTCTGCATGACCGTCCGTCCGGGCGTCTCTGGGAGTCACGAATGGCTCCGCGTTTCTTCCTTCGTCTTCAGGTTTCCGTGACATATCACTCGACCCTCCCGAAAGATCGCGGTTTTGACATCGGAGGAACGGGATCCGGCTACCGGATGTCCCCCCGGACTACCTGTCAGTCTCGAGTATAACATCCATCCAATGGACGGTCAAACGGAAAAGGGCCAGAAATGGCTATTTCTGGCCCTCCCAAAGCAAATTCCGGCTCCGCAACCGGAGATTCTCAGATCCGGGAAAGATCCTCCGCGATCTTTCCGACATGGCCATCAACCTTGACTTTCGGATAGATCTTGCGGATGACTCCCTCGCCGTCGATCAGAAATGTCGTGCGCTCGATTCCCACCGATTTCCGGCCGTACAGGTTCTTTTCCTTGATCACCCCGTAGGCTTCCGAGACTTCGCCCGTCGCATCGGCCAGAAGAGGAAACGTCAGGTCGTATTTTTTCCGGAATTTCGCATGGCTCTCGAGGCTGTCCTTCGACACCCCCAGGACGACAACCCCTTTCCCGGACAAATCGCTCATGTTGTCCCGAAAGTCGCACGCTTCCCGCGTACAGCCCGGCGTATCGTCCTTCGGATAGAAATAAAGGACCACTTTCTTTCCCCGAAAATCGGACAGACGGACCGGAGAACGGGAAAATCCCTCCGCTTCCAGCGTAAATTCCGGGGCCCTGTCTCCGGCCTTCAACCCATCGCTCACTGAAATTCCTCCTCATCTGGACATCGGGGACGGTCGACCGGGCCGGCCGTTCCCGGATGTTTCTGTTTCTCCTGCCTTGAAATCTATTTCGACCCGGCGTTCAGAATGACCGGCAGGCCGTTCTTTCCGCCGCCGATGATGACGATCTTCGCGTTGGGGCTTTTCGCCAGACGTTCGGTCGCGCGGATCCCTTTCCATATCAGATACTCGCGCGTCAGATTGCTCTGGACGATTTTCTGAAACGCCTGAATGCCCTGGGCTTCGATCCGCTTTTCCTGGGCTTTTTTCCGCGCCACGTCCAGAACATACTCCATCCGCTGGTAGTTCTGCTCTTCGGTCAGCTTCCGCTCGATCGCCACCCGGATGACCTCCGGCAGACGGACGTTCCGGATCAGAAAGCCCGTGATCTGGATCGGATAAGGCCGCAGCTTCTCTTTCAAGTTCTTGAGAATTTCCTTTTCGATCAGCTCCCGCTGGTTCGAGTAAATCTGGGAAGGCGTGTATCGGCCGACGATCTTCCGGGCTTCACTCCGGACATAAGGAGCGATCAGGACATGATAATAATCGGGACCCACGGTTTCCTGCAACGTGGGGAGAGTCTGGGGTTCGACCCGATAGATCACCGAGGAGTCCATCCCGATGGGAAGTCCGTTAAGCGAAAGGACATGCAGCCGGATGCGGGCTTCCTGCGTCCTCAGATCATAGATGTACATCTCGTTCCAGGGGGCGATGATCTGGACGCCTTCCCGGTAGACCTGGGATGTGTCGGTCCCGTGGGAAATGTCCCAGAAAACCCCCGCCTGTCCGGGGTTGATCGACACGATGCACCCCGGAAGCCACAAAAGCAACAAAAGAAGAAGAACCCCTCCGGCCCCTCGTCCAAAGACTCCCTCTTCTTTCGTCCGGGCCTCGCCCGAATGAAAACCGCTGTTGCCGGTCCGCATTGTCCTCTCCTTCCTGTATCCCCCTGAAACGTCAGGGCCCCACGTGAATCAGGTTCATGATCGCCGGTCCCCGCTCGACCGTTTCCGAGAACTGGCCCAGGACAAATCCGTCCGACACCCGGATGACGCGGGTGCTCAGTTCGAGCTGCGGACCCAGATCGGTGTAGTTCCCCAGAACCAGACGGTCCGCTCCCGCCTTCCGCGTCGCCCGCAAGACCGACCGGGTGTCGACGATCCCCTGGTTGATCGCCTCCGACCGGAGGGCCTGGTGGATCCGACCCGGGTCGATCACATGGTAGCGACCGGTGCGGGCCAGTCTCTCACCCAGCTTCAGCGCGAGGATCCGACCGAGGGAATGCGCGACCCCCCCGGAATCCGTGTACTTGACGACCGCCACATACAGACCGAGTTCCCCGCCGGATGTCCGGTCCAGAATGTCTTCGAGATGTTTTCCCATCCGGTCGACCAGGTCCCGCAGCGTATCGGCGGGAGGCGCCGGAAAGACGACACCGGTCTCTTTCGGCGGGACGTAAGGGATCGCCGGCGTGCTCTGGCACCCTGCCATGAGCACGAGCGTTCCTGCCAGGAGGATCCCTCCGGCAGAATGCCTGCCATTCATGTGTTTTTGCTTGTTCATCGCCTCAGCTCCCCAATGTTCCGGGATTCATCCGAAGATCGTGTTCCAGCCGGAGCTCGTCCAGAAGTTGCCGCAGGTCGATCGATTCCTCCGGGGATAGACCGCCGGACGTTGTCCTGTCTTCGATTTCCCGTTCAAGCTTGAGCCAGCGCGCTTCGGGAACGAACCTCTCCGTCTCGAGATCGGTCCCGATTTCCGCAAGAGCCGCCTTCAACATGTCGTAGGAACTGTTGTCCATCGTCTTCCTCCTTCCGTTTCGCAGTTTCAGGGGCATCCCTTTTCATCATACACCCGCACGGACCGCTTTGCCTCAAGGGGCCGGACTGTTCCGGGCATTCGTCGTCTTCATCCTTTTTGCAGACAGATGTGTCCAAAGAGACGCCACGGCTTGCAAATGCGTATCGGGACTCGACAAGGGGATCCGGAATCCCGCATGATGATACCGTCACGCTGAACATCAGGTGGTAGAATTGGGTACGAACCGGAATCCTCGCCGAAGGGTCGTTGTGCGCCGTCCGGAGCACAAGGTCCCTCCGGACGGTCACACGGGTCCGGACGTCGCCTGAAAGGCGCGTCCATCATCTGAAACATCTCAGGAAGGAGTGTCCGATGAGCATCCGAAAAACTGGTGCACTGGTTGCGGGAATGGCACTGGCGGCAATGTCCCTGCTCGGGACCGGCGCGGCCTGGTCCGCCGAAAAGACGTCCGTGAAAATCACTTCTCCGAAGAGCGGAGCGGTCGTTCATGACCCTTTCATGCTCCGGTACATCTATCACAAGGGGCCCCGGGCCAACCACGTGCACGTCTACGTTGACGGGACCCTCTACAAACCCACGCACGCCAACCCGATCCGGATGGACATCCCCAAGGGCAAGCACGTGATCGTCCTGAAGGCGGCCACGCGTCACCACCACCTCCTCGGACCCAAGAGCCGGGTGACCGTCACCGTTCAGTGAATCGCGTCTCGAGAAACGAAGCCGGCGGGCGCTTTCCCCAAGAGAGCGTCCGCCTCTCTCACCTTCCCACAGACAGAACGGCGGCTCCTTCGATCCGGTCTTCCTTCAGGTCGACGAGAGCGCGCAAGGCGTCTTCCAGCGGATAGACCGTCGTCCGGGGAACGATTCCCCCTCCCGAAGCCCATGCCAGAAGTTTCCTCCCGTCCTCACGGGTATTTGCCGTCACCGATCCCAGGGATTTTTCAAAAAACAGACACTCCTGATAAACCATTGAAGGGATGTCCGACAAGTGGATTCCTGCGATCAGAAGACGTCCTCCGCGGTCGAGACGCTCGAGAATCGGCAAAACAAGCGGACCCGCAGGCGCGAAGAGGATCGCACCGTCCAGAGGTTCTTCCGGGGTGTCTGCCGGACCGCCCACCCAGTCGGCCCCCAGGGTTCGGGCAAACGCACGATGGCGTTCTCCCCGGCTTCCGACCGATACCCGCATCTGCTGGTTCCGGGCCATCTGGAGGACCAGGTGGGCCGATGCCCCGAATCCGTAGAGACCCAGATGAGCTCCCCGGGGAAGATCCAGACGGGAAAAGGCCCGGTATCCGATAATGCCGGCGCACAGGAGCGGGGCGAGACGTTCGGCCGGGATCCCCTCCGGAAGGGGGTAGACGAACGCGGCGTCAGCGACCAGGGCTTCCGCGTACCCGCCCGGCTGGTGGTACCCGGTGAACCTGGGCGAAACACACAGGTTTTCGGCTCCTTTCCGGCAATACCGGCATCGGCCGCAGGAGCGGTAGAGCCAGGCCACACCGACCCTCTGTCCCGGGGAGAGCCCCGAAACCCTGGGACCGGCCACATCGACCCGTCCCACGACTTCGTGTCCCGGAACAATGCCGGGAACGCTTTCCGGAAGATCCCCCTCCACGACGTGAAGATCGGTCCGGCACACCCCGCAGGCCTCCACCCGCACCAGTACCTCGCCGGGTCCGGGTGAAGGCAGTGGTGCTTCTTCCAGACGAAGGGAATCCGGTCCGAGAGGACCGACCCTTCCGACTACCATCCTTTTCATTTCTGACCTCCCGAAACAAGAGGGCAAGGCCGCCTTCAGACTGTCCCGCAGGACCCCTGCGCCGGACGGTCCTTCAGGACCCGCCTCAAGATCCTTTCGAGCAGGCACCAGCGCGTCAGGGAGGACTGCAGCAGGTTGACTCCCACAAAGGCGGTCATCCACAGCCATTTGGTCGATTCGTAATGGGCCAGAACCAGGCTCACAAGAATGAAGGTTCCCGCAAATCCCCGAACGATCCGTTCGACACTCATCATCACGCGTCTCCTTCTTTTATTTTTCAAGAAAAATCGTACCGATTCAAAAACACCGTCCCGCGCCTTCCGGGAGGAACGGCTTCCTTCATCCGCCTTCCGGGAGACCCGACGGAGCTGCCCGGTGCCAGGACGGACCTTCGATCCGCTCGATCAGAAGCGGAACGACAAAGAGAGTCAGCAAAGTGGAAACGACCGATCCCGAAAGAAGGGAGATCGCCATTCCCCGGAAAATCGGATCGTCCAGAATCACGAAGGATCCGACAACCAGAGCCAGGGCCGTAAGAAGAATCGGACGGGTCCGGACGGCCCCGCTTTCCAGAATCGCCTGATGCAGCGGGACACCTTCCGCCCGTTTTCCATGCAGAAAATCCACCAGAAGAATCGAGTTCCTGACCATGATCCCTCCCAGGGCGATGAACCCGATCATCGACGTCGCCGTAAAGTTCGAACCCAGAAGAAGATGACCGGGGATGACCCCGATCAGGGCCAGGGGGATCGGGCTCATGATAATAAGCGGCGTCACGAAGCTCTCGAATTCCGCAACGACCAGAAGATAGATCAGGACGATCGCCGCGGCAAAAGCCAGGCCCATATCCCGAAAGGTGACATATGTGACCTGCCATTCGCCTCCCCACCGGACCGAAACGTCCTTCTCGGAAAAAGGGTATCCCCAGAAATAGGTCCGGACTTGCCGACCTTCCGACCGGGCCTGGGCTTCCATTTTCCGGGACAGGTCCACCGCCGCGTATACCGGACTCCGGTCCGGACCGATCGTGTTTCCCACCACGTAAGCCACCGGACGCAGGTTCTTCCGGTACAGGGTTTCCCCGGCATACGTCCGCTCGACGCGCACCAGGCTGCTCACCGGAATCAGCGCGCCGCCCCGCCCCCGCACCAGGATGGTGTTCAGGTTGTGAATATTCGACCGGACCGCGCGCGGGTACTCCATCCGGATCGGGACATATCCCTTTCCCGAATCGGTGTGGAGAACCCCGCCCACCGCGTGAAGGCCGATTTCCAGGGAACGGGCGATGGCCTCGGTCGAAACACCCGAAAGCGCCGCCTTTTCCTGGTTGACCCGGAGACGATAAAGCGTCTGGGGAGCGTCGAGCGAAGTATCCACGTCCACGACCCCGGGCATCGTCCGGAAAATCCCCTCCAGACGACGGGCTTCGTCGTCAATGTGGCGGCGGTCCGGGCCATAGACTTCCGCGGTAATCGGAGCGAAGACGGGCGGCCCCGGAGGCACCTCGACAACCTTGATGCGGGCACCGGTCCGGGCGGCGACGGGACCGAGGGACCGTTCGATCTGTTCGGCGATCCGGTGGCTCTGGACCGGACGCCGGCTCTTCGGAAGGAGGTTCACGTGCACTTCGCCGACCCGTTTTCCCGCGCGCAGGTAGTAATGGCGCACCAGCCCGTTGAAATCGAACGGAGCGGCGGTGCCGACATACACCTGATCCATCCGCACCCAGGGATTTTCGAGGACAACCCTTTCAATCTCCCGGGCCGCCGCCGCAGTGCCTTCCAGCGTCGTGCCGGCCGGCATGTCGATCACCACATCGATTTCGCTTTTGTTATCGAAAGGCAGCATCTTCAGGAGCAGGGTCCGCTCGTAAAAAAAGCCCATGACCCCCGCTGTCAGAAGGACCACCGTCCCCAGGAAAATGTTCTGGCGCCAGCGGGATGCCAGAAGCGGCTTCATCAGGCGATGGTAGAGATGCCGGGCCCCCGCGTCGAAGCGCGCGCTCACCGGATTATGGTGGCCACCCGGACGAATCAGCCGGATCGCGAGGTAAGGCGTGACGATCAGCGCGACCAGAAGGGAGCCGGTCATAGCCAGAGAGGCGTTGACCGGAATCGGCCGCATATAGGGCCCCATCAGACCGCTTACGAACGCCATGGGCAAAAGCGCAGCGATCACCGTGAGCGTCGCCAGGATCGTGGGATTCCCGACCTCATTCACGGCGAAGATCGCCCGTTCGCTCAAGATCTCCCGGTCGGTCCGGCCATGGGTCAGGTGAAAATGCCGGTAGATGTTTTCGACGACCACGATTCCGTCGTCCACCAGGATGCCGATGGAGAAAATCAGGGCAAAAAGGGTCACCCTGTTGACGGTATAGCCGATCATCATCGAAAAGAAAAGCGTAAGCGCCAGGGTCACCGGGATTGCCACCGCGACGACTCCCGTCTCGCGGATCCCCAGGATCACCCCGATCAGAAGGATGACGGATACGGTTGCCACGAGAAGATGTTTCAGCAGGTCGTCGGCCTTTTCATCCGCGGTGTGTCCGTAGTTGCGCGTCACCGACCACCGGACGTCCTTCGGAAGAAGCGTCTTCGACAGGTCGTTCATCTTTCTCAGGAGCTTCCTGGAAACCGTGACCGCGTTCACGCCCTTTTTCTTGGCCACCGAAACGGTCACAGCGCTGTAACGACCGGGGTCCTTTTCGGCCGGCCCCCTTCCCATCCAGACATAATGCCTCACCGGCCCCGGACCGTCGGTCACCCGGGCGACTTCCGACAGGCGCACGTCACTTTTCCCGAACACGCCGACCACAAGATTCCGGATCTGTTCCACGCGTTCCAGCGTTCCCCGGAGGGCAACCCGGAAAGACACGTTGTTCCTGTCGAAGCTTCCCAGGGACAGACTGGAGTTTGAGGAAACCAGCGCCTTCTGGACATCCAGCACGGTCAGGTGGTGCGCCCGGAGGGCGGCCGGATCCAGGCGGATCCGGACCATGCGTTCCCGCCCGCCGGTCACCCGGACATCGCTGGTTCCCGGCAACCGCTTGAAACTCGCGGCGATCCGCCGACCCAGCCGTCGGAGGAGGTAGTCCGATTCCGTGGACGAATACAGGGTAACGGCCAGAACCGGCACGCTGTTCACGTCTTTCGACCGGACAATGACCGGTCCGACACCGGCGGGCAGATAGGCCCGGCTCTTCATCACTTCCGCATAGACCTTGACGAGGCTTGGCCCCATCGACTGGCCGACATGGAACCGGACCGTCACGACGGCAGAACCGCGACGGGAGGCGGAGTAGACGCTCTTGACTCCCTTGATGCGGCTCAGGTGCCGTTCGAGAGGCGCCGTGGCGTTCCGTTCCATTTCCTTCGGAGAGGCCCCCGGGTATCGCAGAAAAAGATCGATGACCGGCACCCGGATCTGGGGGTCTTCTTCGCGGGGCGTTTCCAGAACGGCGAGCCCTCCCAAAAGGAGGGAAACAATCACGAAAATGGGCGTCAGGCGCGAATGCAGGAAACGCTTTGCCAGCTTTCCGGAAATTCCCGGCCGGAAAGAGCCCTGTCCTTCGCCTTCGCTTTCGCTTTTTCCGGAAGAGAGCTTCATGCGGCGCCTTTCACCCGAACCGGCGTTCCGTTTACAAGACGGCCTTCCGGATGCACCACCACCGTTTCTCCTCCGGAGAGACCGGACAGGATCTGCACCTGTCCGTCGAGACGTTTGCCTGTCCGGACATATTGAAGATAAGCCCGTCCGTCTTCCACTACGAAAACCTCCCGGAGACCATCCTGGTTCAGGAGTGCCGACCCGGGGATCAGGATCCGCGACGCCGTTCCGATCGGAACGGACAAGGTGCCGAACGTTCCGGCCCGAACCTCCCCGGCATCCGCGGACTCGATGCTCGCACGGATACGAACGGTATGGCTCAGGGGATCCGTTCCGGCGGCGATCTCCCGGATCCGGACCGGAATGCGCCGGAGAGGATTTCCGATCTCCAGGTTCGCCTGTTCACCCGGATGAATCGCCTCTGCCCAGGACGACGGAATCTGGGCCTTGACTTCCATCGCACCAGACTCGATGACGGCGATCAGGGGGGCACCCGGCACAACGGAATCGCCGACCCGGACCCGTTTCCGGGAAATACGGCCGGAAAACGGGGCCCGGATTGCACTCCATCCCAGGATGGAATGAGCGCGCTGATCCCCTGCCAGGGCCACGGCCAGAATCCTTCGGGCCCGATCCCACTCGGCCCGGGTCGCGCTCGAACTGTGGTAAAGCGCATCGATCCGGCCGAAGCTGCTTCGCGCTTCCTGAAGCGTGGCGTCCGCCGCCCGGACGGCCGCCTCCTGGGAGCGGTCCGACAGGCGGATCAGCACATCCCCTTTGTGGACGAACCCGCCGAGCGCGACGGGAATCGCCAGAACCCGTCCGGACACCCGGCTCCGGATCAGAGCCTCGTGCCGGGCTCGAACCACGGCCGACACCTGTCCTTCCCGAAGGCCGCCCGTCGGCCGGACCAACACCGTTTCGACCGTCACCGGCGCGATTTTCAACGACGTCTTTTCCCCGCCCGGACTGTGACAGGCGGAAAGACCTCCCGCCATCACGCTGGCAACAACCCCGAAAGTGAACCACCCGATTCTGGGCAACATGATTTCTTCCCCTGTGTTGACGGGTCGGGAGGGTTCGCCCCGACCCGGATGTTCAGTCGAAAATGGGCAGATTCCGATGAAGGCCTCCTGTCACCCACAAGAGGTTGGACAGGGATTCCTCCAGACGATAGCGGTCGGCCAGCTCCTGAAGACGGACGTCGTGGTAACGGGCTTCGGACCGGAGGAGACGAACGACATCCACCAGGCCGACCTTGTAACGCGCCCGGACGATATGGAGAGCCTCCCGGGCCTGGAGAACCGCCTGTCGGTCGGCCGTCAGGGCTTCCCGTGCCACCAGTGCCGTCGTCAGGCTTCGCGAAACTTCATAACGAAGGCGTCGGGTCAGATCCTCTTTTCTGTAGAGGGCCATCCGAAGCCGGAGCTTCGCCTGCTGGCGACCTTCCATGTCACCAAGACCGTTCAGAAGGTTCCAGCTGACCTGTCCGAGAGCGGTATAGGACTGCTTTCCCCAGGCGCTCAGCCCTTCGTTGTACTCGTTGTAGATCCCCTGGGCAGTCACCTGCGGCAAAAATCCGGACAGGGCCTGGTGCACCTGGCGGTCCCGAACCTCCACTTCCTGGGTTACAGCCTGATAGTCGGGGCGCTGGCGCAGGGCCTGGTCCACCAGTGCCGCCTCTCCCTTTCGGGACAGCTCACTCAGAAGAGTGATGGAAGCATCGAAAAGACGGACCGGCGGTTCGAGCGATTCGCCGGGAAGGACCGTCCGGCCCAACAGACGGGACAATTCCAGACGGGAGAGCCGCGCGTCGCGCCGGGCCTTCAGAAGCTCGACTCCCAGACGGGTGGCATGGACCTTCGCCCGCAGATAATCCGAACGCAACAACCCTCCCCTCTTCCATTGCTCCCGGGCCGTTTTTTCGTCGGCATCGGCAGCCCCGAGCTCTTCGGCGACTACACGAACCCGGCGATCGGCAAGAAGAATGCCCAGATAGGCTCTCGTCACGTCGAAAATCAGGGTCTCTTTTTTCCAGCGGGAGAGATCCCGGCTCCGGGTTTCGGCCCCGGCGGCCGCCCGGGCCCCGTAGAACCGCCTCCCTCCGTCGAAAATCGTTTCCGATACGGTGGCCGCGAAACCGAACGTCTGGGTATAGGACGGGTTGTCCAGATTGTTGATATTCGACAGTGTCGATTGGCTCACGATTCCTTCGTTCAGGAGAATGCCGAAGGCGGTCAGGGGATTGTTGGTATTGATGTATGTTTCACTCACGGCAAGGGAGGGGAGATAGGACCCCCACGCCGCGATTTTCTGGCTTCTGGCAAGCTTTTCCTGCAGTCTGGACGTTTTCCGGGACGGATTGTTTCCCAGGGCAAGATCGATGGACTGACCGAGGGTCAGCGCCCCGACTCTCTCCGGGATCCCGAGAAGAATCCCCAACACAAACAGGACGCCACAGATGAAGAGGCATTCGCCCGGACTTTTCGCCCCGCCTCCTCGCAGTCTCGTTTTCATCGGTCCCCCTCCCCGTCAGACCGTCTGTCCCGGCAGAACAGTTCGTCCATGAGTTCGAGAAACTGGAACACCCGACGGTCCACAATCCCGTAGAAAACCTGATGCCCCTCGCGCCGGGAGGCGATAATTCCCCGGTCTTTCAGGAGCGTCAAGTGCTGGGACAGGTTCGACTGGCTGACTTCGAGCTCCCGGGCCATCTCGTTCACGCTCCACTCCCTCTCGAAAAGCATTTTCAGCAAACACAGGCGCACCGGATGTCCGAGAATGCGCAGACAACGCGCGCCCGAAGCGTATTTGAGAGAGGTCGTCCGAGGTTTTATAATATTAGCATTCATGAATATTATAATTTCATAATGTTTATTCGCCGTCAAGATGTCCGCTTCCGGGTCGCAAGAAAACTTCTTCCGTCGTGAATCCCCTGTGGGACGTTTTTTGGAGGAGAAGCCTGAGCAGAAGCCGAAAGAGGACCTTTCGGGAAGGCCGAAAAAAGTTGCCGGATTCCGCTTCTATCGGGCAAAATTTGATTTCGTCCACAGCTCCCGGTAGATTAGGGTCCGGATCCGGCAAAAGAGGAACACGGTAAAGGCAACGACGGACAAAAGGGAAAGGACGGAGGGTTGGCACAGAGCAAAAAAGGCATGATGCTTCTGTTTCTTTTTATTTTTCTGGGAGCGGCACTGGGGTCCATCCTGACGTCGATCTTCAATGTATTTGTCCCTTCCGGCCCCCTCGCGCATGTCTTCCTGTCCCAGGTGACCGTCGGATCGATGCATCCCGTCACCATCAGCCTCGTGCTCTTCGACCTGACGTTCGGGCTCGAGTTCCACATCAATCTTCTGAATATCCTCGGAATGATCATGGGGTACTACGTCTACCAGAGCTCCTGACCGGTCACGCGGGGCCGGACCGCCTCTTGCGCCTTCCCGGTTTTCCGACGGTCACGTTCTTTCCGTCCGGATCCCGGCCCCGGGCACGGAGGATGTCCCGATAGTGAGCGGCCTTCTCGAATTCGAGATCCGAAGCGGCTTTTTCCATCAGCTTCCGGATTTCGGCATCCGGGAGCGCTTCCCCTCCTTTCTCCTCCATTCGTGAACGAACGCCCTCCACAAGGGTCACATCGACATAGTCGCCTTCGGACACCGCATAAAGGCTTTCGTGAATTTCCTTCTGGATCCCGCGGGGAACGATTCCCTTTTCCCGATTGTAGGCGAGCTGGATCTCCCGCCGGCGTCGGGTTTCCTCGATCGCCTCCATCATGGATCCGGTCACCTGGTCCGCGTAGAAGATGACCCGGCCCCGGACGTTTCGGGCCGCACGGCCCGCCGTCTGGATCAGGGACCGCCTGGAGCGGAGAAATCCTTCCCGGTCGGCGTCCAGAATCGCCACCAGAGACACTTCCGGCAAATCCAGACCTTCGCGCAACAGGTTGATGCCCACCAGAACGTCGAACTCCCCTTTTCGAAGGTCGCGCAGAATTTCCATCCGTTCCAGCGTGTCGATCTCGGAATGCAGGTACCGGACGCGAACCTGTCTCTCCTGGAGGTACTCCGTCAGGTTTTCCGCCATCTTCTTCGTCAGGGTCGTGACCAGGACCCTGTCTCCCCTCTCCACCGTCGGGCGGATCTCTCCCAGAAGGTGGTCCACCTGGTGGGTGGCGGGAACCACTTCGATCTCCGGATCACACAGGCCTGTCGGCCGGATGATCTGCTCCACCGTCACCCCGTCCGACATCCGGAGCTCGTAGGGGCCCGGCGTCGCCGAAACATAGAGGGACTGGGGGATCGTCTGCTCGAACTCGAAAAATTTGAGGGGTCGGTTGTCAAATGCGGACGGGAGACGAAAGCCATACTCCACCAGGCTTTTTTTCCGGGAATAATCTCCGTGGTACATGCCTCCCACCTGGGGGATGGCGACATGGCTTTCGTCGACGATCACCAGAAAGTCCCGCGGAAAATAGTCGAAGAGCGTCGGCGGCGGATCTCCCGCCTTTCGTCCCGACAGGTGGCGCGAGTAGTTTTCGATTCCGTGGCAATATCCGATTTCCCGAATCATTTCGAGGTCGAACAGAGTTCTCTGCTCGATCCTTTGGGCTTCCAGAAGTTTCCCGGACTGCCGGAACTCCCGGATACGGAGGTGCAGCTCCTCTTCGATGCCGGCCATCGCCCGGTCGAGTTCGTCCGGAGGCAGGACGTAGTGGGTTCCCGGATAAATGATGACCGAAGGGATGACGGCCAGTTCGTGACCGGTCAGGGGGTCCATTTCCCGGATCCTCTCGATTTCGTCTCCAAACAGCTCCACCCGGATTGCGCGGTCTTCATAGGAGGCCGGAATGATATCGACCACGTCTCCCCGGACCCGGAAGGTTCCCCGGGTCAACTCGATGTCGTTTCTCTGATACTGGATCGTGACCAGCCGCTCGATCAGCTTTTCCCGGGACAGAATCTGGCCTCTCTCCAGGTAGAGGTGCATCTTCTGGTAGGACTCCGGAGACCCCAGCCCGTAAATACAGGATACCGACGCCACGACGACCGTATCCCGCCTTTCCAGAAGGGAGGATGTCGCGGAATGACGCATGCGGTCGATGAGGTCGTTGACCGCCGAATCCTTTTCGATATAGGTGTCGGTGGAGGGAATATACGCTTCAGGCTGATAATAGTCGTAATAGCTGACGAAATACTCCACCCGGTTGTCAGGGAAAAACGCCTTGAACTCCCGGTAGAGCTGGGCGGCGAGAGTCTTGTTCGGCGCAAGGATCAGGGAAGGTTTCTGGACGCGCTCGATGACGTTGGCCATCGTGAAGGTCTTCCCGGACCCGGTGACTCCCAGCAGGGTCTGATGGGCCTTTCCCGACAGAACGCCTTCGGACAGGACGTCGATCGCCCGTTCCTGGTCCCCGGAGGGAGAAAATGCAGAAGCCAGCCGGAAGATTTGCCCGGACAACTCCGTCTTCGTCTTTTCACCGGAGCCGGAAGGCGATCCGGACGGATTCGCGCTCATCCTTTTCGTCCCCAGACCATAAACACAATCCCGGTCAGGATCAGAAGTGCGCCGGTCCAGTCCCGGGCATCCGGACGAAACCCGTCGAACGCCGCGCCCCAGGCGATGGACAGGACGACAAAAACTCCCCCGTAAGCGGCGTAAGCCCGGCCGAATTCCAGGGGAGAAAGAGCCGCCGCCACCCCATAGAGCGCCAGGACCGCCATCCCGGCAAGCCCCCATCCCAGAGGGCTTCCTTCCCGGAACCACTTCCAGACACCGAACCCTCCTCCCACCTCCAGGACACCGGCCAGAAGAAAGACGGCGAAAGCCCTTACGACGACCGGCCCTTCATCCGGCTTGAACGGGAGCATGTTTTCCTCCAATATGATGTCTTTCCAATCCTCCACCCCTTTTCCGGGAGATTTCCATGACCATCGATCCTGTCTGCAACACGCCCATCCTCCAGCTGAAAGGTGCCGCGGCCGTCCGGATCCACGAGGGACATCTGCACTATTTCCACGAACCGGAATGCGCGCGGACTTTCGACCGGGATCCCGGTCGATACGCCCGCACCGAAGGGCGAACCTTTACCGTCGGCGTCATGGGATCGGCTTCCGGGGATCTGCCCGACGAACAGCGACAGACCGCCTACCGGCTCGGACAGGCGGTGGCCGAGAGAAAGCTCGGGCTGATCACGGGGGCCTGTCCCGGCTACCCCTACGAAGCGTCCCGGGGATTCAAGTCGGTCGGAGGGCTGTCCATCGGCATTTCGCCCGCCCTGTCCGAGCAGGAACACCTCGACCGGTACAATTCGCCCAACGACCTGTTCGACATGATTATCTTTACGGGGTCGGGGCTCATGGGCCGGGAAGTCATCAACATCCGTTCCAGCGACGTGATCGTGATTATCGGCGGACACTCCGGCACGCTCGGAGAGTTTTCCATCGCCTACGACGAAGGCAAGCTGATCGGCGTTCTCGAAGGCACGGGAGGAATCACGAAAATTCTTCCGGACATCGTCCGTCAGATCCAGAAATCAACCGGGTCCCGGATCGTCACCCATGCGGATCCCCGGACGCTCGTCGATCTTCTGATCGAAACCTACATCCATTCCCATTTCCAGAAACCGTCGGTCTTCGTTGGATAGAGAGCGAGAGGATCTCACTGGGCTTTCAGAAGGTCCTGAGACGCCAGCGCTTTCCGGAGGGAATCCCCCTGAAGCGCGAGGACGCTTGCCCGGAGATCGATCGTTTCGAGGACCTGCTCGATCGCGCGCCGGGCGCCGTCGAGCGGATGGGAAGAGAAAAAGCCGGCGACCTCCTCCTTCCTCTCCCTTGTCCGGAAACCTTCACTGACCCCCTTGACGAGTCGCTGCAGGGCGAACCCGCCGGCTTCATAGCGTTTTCGGAACAGGTCGAAGTTCTCCCGAAAGAAGTCCCACGCCACATCCTCTCCCCAGGAGTTGGCCCCGACCTGGGAAACGATGCTCACCGTGTCCTGGATCCGGACGGCGGACGAGACCGCAAACTCCAGGGTCGTCCGGAGGCAGTCCGGACGACGGAAGGCGGCCATGGCCGAATAGAGGCGGTTCTTCTCTTCCTGGCTTTCCGCCTCCTCCGCCAGGGACCGGAACGTCCGGTGCAGGTCCGGATCCCCGGAAGAAGCCACCGTCCGGTAAATGGCGAGGCGCAAATCCGGGTGTATCGCGTCCGGACGACGAACCCGTTCTGAAAAGAGCTGCCCGCACCGTTCGGATGTCGGAGTGTCCCCGTGAAGACCCAGTCCGGACAGGAGAAGAGACCGCAAAAGTCTCTTCTGGTGGGAGTCGTCGGGAGACACTTCCCAGCCCGTTTTCCGGAACGCGTCCGTCATCAGGAAAACGACGAACGGATCGAAAATCTCCCAGCCATCGGAAAAGGCCAGAAGACCCTGGAGCCAGCCCAGATGCGAGGCAATATCGGCCCAGACGATATACCGGTCTTCCTGACGGTAGACGGGAAGCGTCCCGAGGTATTCGGACAAAGGCAGAAGGCCGGCCCGGCCGAGTGCGAACAGATCATTCGCGAACCCGAGACGGTCGGCGACCGGAATCGTCCCCGCCCGGATCGCTTCCCGCCGGAGGGATCGCGAACGCTCGTCCTCGAGCACCCGGAAAAAGCCGGTATGCCCCGTGTTCAGGCTTTCCCACGTCCGCCCCTCCGGTGGGGGCGGAAGGCTGGCCTTTTCCCCTTTCAGAAGCCAGGGCCGATGCTCCTTCCCGCTGGAGAGAAACAGCATGACCGGCCAGACGCGTCCGTCGGGTTCCCTCCGGGAGCGCTCCATCGCCACGGGATGGTTGAAGAACGGCCTCTGGACGACGGTTCCGTCCGCGCCGGGAAGAATGACCGGGTATCCCATGCTCCGGGTCCAGCCCTCCATGACCGAACGGATGTCCTGGCCGGAGGCCTGGCCAAGGACTGTCCAGAGGTCCCGGGTCGAGGCGTTCTGGTAGGAATACCGTTTCAGATAGGACGATATCCCCCGGCGGAAGGTGTCTTCACCGATGAACTGCTCCAGCATCCGGATCAGGCTGCCGCCTTTCACGTAGGAGATCGCATCGAAAATCTCGTTGATTTCGTGGGGATTGGCGACGGGAACCTCGATCGGGTGAGAACGGGCCAGCCCGTCGAGTTCGAGACCCTCGGACATGTCCTCCGCCAGGAAAATGTCCCACATGTTCCACTCGGGGAACAGGTGGTCGACGGCCTTGACCTCCATCCACGAGGCGAAACCTTCGTTCAGCCACAAATCGTCCCACCAGGCCATCGTCACGAGGTCGCCGAACCACTGGTGGGCCATTTCATGAGCCACCACAATCGCCACCCGCTGCATGGTTCTCGCCGAAGAGGCCCCCGGAGGCAGAAGAAGGGCCGTTTCCCGATAGGTGAGGATCCCCCAGTTTTCCATCGCTCCGGCCGCGAAGTCCGGAATCGCGACCAGATCCATTTTGGGCAGGGGATAGGGAATCCCGAAATACTCGTCGAACCAGGGCAGGAGGCGAAGAGCCACATCCCGTGCAAAGACCCCTTCCGCAGAGTGGCCGGGTGTCGTCCAGACCGAGACGGCAACCCCGTTGGCCGTTTCTCCGGTGACACGTTCCAGCGGACCGACCGTGAGATGGAGAAGGTATGTGGACATCCGGGGCGTAACGGCAAAGGCGACTTCCTTCGAGCCGTCGGGACCGGAAAACTCCCGTTCGACCGGCATATTTGACAGGGCGACATGGCCGGGGCCGATCCGGACAGTCATCCGGAAGGTCGCCTTGAACGAAGGCTCGTCCCAGCACGGGAAGGCCCGTCGGGCGTCGGTCGCTTCGAACTGGGTCGTCACCAGGACGCCGGCCGTGCCGTCCGGATGACGGAACTGGCTCTTGTAGAGCCCCGCCAGAAGGTCCCCGATCTCTCCCGAAAACGACAGAAAGAGAACGGCTCGGGATTCGGCGCCGAACAGGCGGTCTCCCCGGAGGATCAACCGTTCGTATTCGGGATCGAGCCGGATTTCGAGCGGAGAATCCGTTCCGCCGGAAAACGCCCGGGCCTCGTGGATCCGGAGGTCCCGGGCGTTCAGGACGAACTCCAGCGTGTCCCTGTAAATCTCGACTTCGATCGAGACCGTTCCGGTGAAGGTCATCCGGTCGAGATCGGGGACGAGAAGGAGATCGTAGTGGACGGGACGGACATCCCGGGGAAGCTGGTACAGGGTCTGTTCGCAGGAGGACATGCTGACGGGAATCCTTTCAATAAGGTTCGGGGTTCAGGGATGGGGGACGTTTTCTCCGACCAGGACCCGGACGGCCTTCTCGATCTCCGTCGCAGGATAAGCGCCCACCAGCCGCTGGAGAACCCGTCCGTCCTTCATGAACAGCAGGAGAGGAATGCTCATTGCCTCCATCTGGCGGGCGGTGTAGGGGTTTTCGTCCACGTTGAGTTTGGCAACGAGAAGTCGCCCGTGGTACTTTCGGGCCAGATCCTCGAGAACGGGGGCGATCGACCGGCAGGGTCCGCACCAGGGAGCCCAGAGGTCGACCAGAACCGGCAGGGAAGATTTGACGACCCGGTGCTCGAACGTGTCGTCCGTCACGATCACCGGTCCCGATTCCTGTGCGAGAGGATTGCCGCATTTCCCGCAACGGGCCTCCTCGAGAGAGCGTCCCGGAACCAGTCGGTTGATGGCATGACAGGTGGAACAGGCGACAGTATCACTCATCGGAACATCCTCGCTCATTGAGGTTTGCCGGCCGGAAACAGAGAGGAGAAAAGACGCGTGGTTCAAGGCTTTCTCACCAATCCCGATTATCTTAATCCGAACCGCCGCGAGGAACAAGCCCGGCCGAACCGCCAAGAAGCCCCGCACAAGGGGCGAAACTCTTCCGAAGGAGGTCGAATACGGGCGGGAATCCTTCTTTCCGGAGTCTTCCTGGCCCTTTGCGTTTTGCTGTCCGGGTCTCCGTCGACACAAGCCGCCTCCCTTCCCTACGGAGAGCATTATTCGCCGCGGGAAAACCTGGAAAAGATCGACATCCGGGCCTTGTCCATGGCCAGGCACTCCATCGATATCGCCATGTATGCTTTCACCGACCGGGAGATCGCCCGGACTCTGGCCAGAATGGCCGGAAAGGGGGTCAAAATCCGCCTTTACCGGGACCGCATGCAGATTCGGGACAAAAATGACCGGAGTCTCTGGCTTCTTCGGCAATCCCCCCGCATCCGTATCCGGATCAAGCGGAATTCCAGCCGGAACATCATGCATCTGAAGGCTTACCTGGTGGACGGACGGATCCTCCGGACCGGGTCGGCCAACTGGTCTCCTCCAGGGGAAGGGGCCTACGGTTGCCGACGTCATCCCCGGACTTGTCACCGGGGCCGGTGGCAGCAGGACAACAACCTCTTCCTGTCGAACGACCGCCGACTGGCCGAAGAGTTCCGGAGAACGTTCAACCGTCTCTGGAACCGTTCCTCCAATCTCCGGAATCCCCGGGCACTACTCGAACGCCTGAGCCACCATGGTCGACGCCGGGAAAGGGACGGTTCCCGCTACTAGGGGAAGGCGTGCCGAAAAACAATTGGACTGTCCTGGGTGCCGTTCTCCTCGTCCTGGGAACGGTTTTCTTCGGAAATGCGAAGGCCCGGGCCGACGGAGACAGCTGCGATCCTCTTTATAGCCTCGAGTCGGGCGGCCACACGATCTGGGACTTTTTCTCCCATCCCTGTCCTCCCGAACCGGATCAGCCAACCGCGCCGGTTCCGGGCACCGGAGTGACCGTTCTGGGCATACGGCCTTTTCCCGTCCTCGATGACCCCCTTGGATTCCCGGAGGTCCCCGGACGCCTCCAGCTCGCCAATCTGGTCGGAAACGGTTACGGGGGTGGACTGGAGATCAACGGCTGGCTCACCACCAACTTCGGGCTTCGACTCGAAGTCGGCCTCCTGAACTTTCCGGGCCAACCGGGCCAGGCCTCCTTCCAGGTTCTTCCTGTGACGCTTGGAGTGGAAGTGCGTCTTCTGGGAGACACCCGGACGTTCGTCTACCTGGCGGCGGACGGAGGCGTCGCGGTCAACGGCCAGAACGCGCAAAACGTCTTTGTGGGAACCAGCGGTTCTCCCTACGTTCAGGCCGGGATCGGCCTGAACCTCTTCATGATCCAGATCGAAGCCGATTACGCCGCGATCGTCCAGCCCCTGGGAGCAGCCCGAAGCGCCAATCCGTTCTTCTTCGTGCCCGTCTCTCTGGGCATCCACCTCTAGAATCTCTGTCACGCCCCCACATCAAGATATCCTCTTCCCCATTCCCGCGCCGAACCGCTAGAATGACAGGGTACGTCTGTCCCGAACTTTTTCAAGGAGCCCTGGATGAATATCCCACCATCTTTGACCAGCCGAAAGGTCCGATACCTCCCCATCTGGGAAATCCGGCTCCGGCTCTGGCACTGGACCAATCTCCTCATCGTTCTCCTCTTGTTTGAAAGCTACCTTTTGTTCGACTGGCACAAGGAGCTCGGGCTTTCCCGCCCGACAACGGCCCTGTTCCAGAAAGCCCATATCTACCTGGGATATGCTTTCATCCTTCTGTTTCTGGGGAGGTTTTACCTGCTTTTCAAAGGGGACCCCTCAAGCCGGTTCCGGGAAATCGTTCCCGCATTCAAGGGACGGGGACTGGTCCAGACCCTCCGGGAGGAAATCCTCCATCACCTTTCGCCTCCCCGAGACTCCGCGGGAAAACTTCTTCCGCCCGCCGACCCCGGACACAATCAATTGGCCCGGTTTCTCTATCTTCCTCTTCTGACCGTCGTGATTCCCGTCCAGATCGTATCGGGCGTTCTCTGGTCCTCGGTCAAATGGGGGTTCTGGCCCCTGCCGTCCCTGAAATCGCTCCCGGATCCCCTCCACCACACGCTGAACGCAATCCTTTCGAACATTCACGCCGTGTGCATGTACGTTCTTCTGGGGTTCATCGCCGGCCACCTCTTTGGCATCGTGCTGCATGAAGTGACGTTCCGGTCGGACATCCTGTCCTCCATGATTCACGGAAGCAAGCCCCTGACGGATGCCGAACTTCCCGAATACGAGCGGGTCACCGGCCGGTCCGTCCCCGAGCCCGAGGGGGAATAAAAAGCTCGCCTGACAGGAAAGCTCCCGTTATTCCCGAGGACCTGTCATGTCGAGATCCAGACACAGGATCCGGGCGCCGTTCCGGTCTCCGATGCAGATCGCCAGAGTCCGGCACAGATGCGCCCCCGTGGTCGACAGGTACGGAGTCGAGACCACCACTTCCCCCGGACGACGCATGGCCTCCCGGAAGTAAGCCCGTCGGGACCAGTCGGCCTGCCGGGTTTCCACCAGCGGCAGAAAACGCGGGTCTCCCTTGTCGGTCATCCGGGATCGGGAGAGATTCTCCCCGATCTGGCAACCCGATCCGTCCAGAACAAAAATGCGGATCAGACGGGAATCGAGCCCGAAGAGCGACCGGACCAGCGCGTCGGACAAAACGGCATTGTCCGTCCGGAATTCCCGGGAAACGCCCAGAAGCCCCCGACAGAGATATTCCAGATCCCGGTCGTCCGTCCTCTCCGACCGGTGAAACCGGATCTCTTCCATGGCCGTGTCGAGGGCGGGGGAGGGAGCAAGACCGATTTGGGTGCGGGGAAGTCCGAAGAGAAAGCCCTGGACGAGATCGATCTCGGTCTCGAGGATCATGCTTCCCTCTTCCGGAGTCTCCACGCCTTCCGCCAGAACCAGGGAACCGGAAGAGCGGATGAGGGAGACGATTTCCGGAAACACCCTCCGAAGGTCGGTGTTGCGGGTCGCCTGGGCGATCATCATCCGGTCGAGCTTGACGATTTCCGGCCGAAGCATCCAGATCCGGTCGAAGTTCGAATGTCCGGCGCCGAAGTCGTCCACGGCGATCAGGCATCCCATCGAACGGTAATACCGGGAGGCCTCCAAAAGATCGGAGCGTTCGCCGATACCGGCTTCCAGAATTTCGATCACGACCTCCCAGGGCGAAAGGCCGAGATAGGAGAGAAGATGCCCGAAAAACGCTCCGTGGGACCGTCCATGGATGGCCACCTCCGGATGGACATTCAGGAAGATCCAGACGCCCCGAACCCGGAAGCGGACGAAATTGTGCAAATGCACCGCCCGAAAGAGACGATCGAGAGTCACCAGTTCCTCGAGACCCGATGCTCCGGCAAGAAGATCCGCCGGATTCATCACCGATCCATCGGGACGTCGACCCCGGATCAGGGCTTCAAACCCGACAGGACGCCGCTGGGCCAGACCATAAACACCCTGGAACACGGAGTATATCCGTACCCCCTTCCACAGGGCATAAAACCCTCCCCCGTCTTCCCGAATCTCCCCCAAAATTGTTGCAAAAGCCTTTTCCATACCTCATTTCCGCCTTTTTCAATCGATCAGTTGCCCGAACACGGGAGTCCTTCCATAATAATGCACAAGGATGATGGTACATTCCCGGAGTCCTGTCACCTTCTCCCACACCGAAAAGAGGTAAAACCATGCCCGTCACTCATCGTTATCGCATTTCCGGAATGACATGCCAGAACTGTGTGCGGCACGTCACCCGGGCTCTTTCCGCACTGCCGGGCGTGACCGGAGTCGACGTCCGCCTCGAAAACAACTCCGCCACGATCGAATCCTCCTCTCCGCTCCCTTTCGATCAGGTGCGCGCCGCCGTTTCGGAGGCCGGATACGAAGCCTCCGAAGAGAACGACCCCGCGACTCGATCGCCGGCCGGCCCTGCCGCGCCGGCGGAATCCGGCGGGGGTCCTCCGGCTGCCGACGCTTCTTCTCCGGCCGGCCCCCTGGAGAGGGCTTCTTTTCGCGTCGAAGGGATGCACTGCGCCACTTGCGTCTTCACCATCGAAAAGGCTCTCCGCAGACAACCGGGGGTGGGACGGGCCAACGTCAATCTGGCCACGGAAAGCTGCGACCTGACGTTCGACCCCCGAAAGACCTCCCTCGACCGCATTTTCTCTGTCGTCCGGGAAACGGGGTACACACCCCTCCTGCCGGACGCGGAGGCGGTCCGGGCGGAATACAGGAAGGAACTTAACGGCCTTCTTCTCACTGTCGCCCTGTCCGGCATCCTTCTTTTCCTCCATGGAAGGGCAAAGACCGGATGGGTACTTCTCCTGGCGCTCCTTCTCCAGACGGCAGGAGGATGGACCTTTTACCGGGGAGCTTTCGCCGGCCTGAAACAAAAAACCGCCAACATGGATACCCTGGTCGCCCTTGGAACGACGGCGGCCCTTTTCGATACTCTTTTCCACGCGATCGGCATCGCCCCGGACGACATGGTCATGACCCAGGCCCTTCTCCTCGTCTTCATCCGGACGGGAAAGGTCCTGGAAGCCTGGGTGAAGGCCCGGGCCAGAAGCCTTCTGACCCAGACGGTGTCCCTCCTGCCGGATACGGCGATCCTCGTCCTTCCGGACAACACCACCCGATCGATCCCTCTCGGAGAACTCACGGAAGGTTCGACCGCCCTCGTCCCCCGGGGAGAACATCTTCCGGCCGACGGAATCCTTTTGGATCCCGAGGCATGGGTCGACCTGTCTCTCGTGACAGGAGAGTCCCTTCCCGTCCGGAAAACAGCGGGAGAAGAGATGATCGGGGGAGCCACCAACGCCGGATCGCCTTTTCGACTTCACGTCACGGGAACCGGGAAAGACACCGTCCTCTTCCGGATTCTGTCGATGGTGCAGGAAGCCCAGAGCGACCGTCCTCCCGTCCAGAGACTGGCCGACCGGATCTCCGCGATCTTCGTCCCGTCCGTCATCGCGATCGCCCTCCTGTCCTTTCTCGTGTTCCGACTGTCGACGGGCGACTCTCGGCTGGCACTCATGGCCCTGATAGGCGTTCTTGTCGTCGCGTGCCCCTG
This sequence comes from Nitrospirota bacterium, assembly GCA_021826965.1. Taxonomy (GTDB): domain Bacteria; phylum Nitrospirota; class Leptospirillia; order Leptospirillales; family Leptospirillaceae; genus Leptospirillum_A. Next base: position 24,865 of record JAKAYA010000009.1, on the reverse strand, counting down.
CGCCCTGGGGCTTGCGACGCCGACGGCGATCCTGGTCGGAACCGCCCGGGCGCTTCGGCTGGGAATCCTCTTCCGCAAAGGGCAAGCCATCGAAACGCTTTCCCGGATCGACCTTCTGGCTCTCGACAAGACCGGAACCCTCACGGAAGGAACCTTTTCCGACGTTGTCTGGACCCCGGCTCCCGACGCTGTTTCGACAGGTCGCGAAAAAGAGATTCAGGGGCATATCCAGGCGGCCGTCCTTCAATCATCGCATCCGGTGAGCCAGGCCATCGGGACTTTTCTGTCGGATCGGGGGTTTTCTCCGGAAGGGAACCCTTCCGTACAGGAACTCCCGGGAAAAGGCCTGATCGCCCGTTGGCCCGCGAAGGGGGAGAGGGCACTCCACGTCGGAAGCCCCGCTTTTCTCCGGGAGGAAGGCGTCGCCGGAACCGATGACCTCTCCGCCGATTCGTCTTCGGGCATTCTGGTGGGCGTGGCGGAAAACGGTGTCCTCGCCGGAACCTTTTCCCTGACCGACAAAGTCCGGCCGGAGGCGGCGCAGGTTCTTCGCTATTTCGACCGGCTGGGACTGGAAATTCATCTTCTGACGGGAGACCGGGAAGACGAAGCCCGTCGGGTCGCCATCCATGCCGGCATTCCCGTCGACCGCGTTCACGCCGGGCTTTCGCCGGAAGAAAAGCGCACCCTGATCCGGCGATGGGAAGAGGACGGAAGAACGGTTGCCATGGCCGGAGACGGCATCAACGACGCGGGAGCCCTCGCCCAGGCATCGGTCGGCATCGCCATGGCGAGCGCCACCGCCCTGACCCGGGAAAACGGAGACGTTCTTCTCCTGGGAAACAGTCTCGTCCGCCTTGAAGATGCCCATCGGGCATCCGTCCGGACCATGTCCAAGATCCGGCAGAACCTGGGCTGGGCCTTTCTCTACAACATTCTGGGTATTCCTCTGGCCGGAGGGATCCTCTATCCATTTTTTCACGTCTTCGTCCCCCCGTATTACAGCGGTCTCGCCATGGCTCTTTCTTCCGTCACCGTTGTGGCCAATGCCCTTTCCCTGAACTTTTCGATCCGGGGAAGCGTTCCGGAAAAGGCATAAAAAAGGGGGCCGACAGGGCCCCCTTTTGCACGTTCCGACCTCTCCGGAAAAACGCTTTTTCTTCCCGGACATCCCGTCAGTCTCCCAGGACGGGTTTTCGGTCTCCTTCGCCATAAAAAGCGTACGCTTCTTCCCCGTGAACCGCGTCGTCGCCGATCTCGAGAACCTTTTCGTCCATCCGGAGCGGCGTGACGAACGAGATCAGCTTCAGGATGACATAGGTCACCACGACATTCAGCACGATGATGAATCCGGCGCCGATGAGCTGTAGCACGACCTGGTGGAAATTTCCGTAGAGCCAACCGCCCGGGTTGGACAGACCGAAGGCCTGACACAGGGCCGGCGTGGCCAGGATGCCCGTCATGACGCCACCGAGAAGTCCGGCGACTCCATGGGTATGAAACACACCCAGCGTATCGTCCACCTTCTTGAACAACGACAGTTTCTTGCCGACGATGTTCATCGAGATCCACGGGATAATGCCGGATGCGACACCGATGATGATGGCGCCCAGACCGCTCACCACGCCCGCCGCCGGCGTAATGGCGACAAGTCCCGTGATCATGCCCTGAATCGCTCCGATCACCGAAGGTTTCCCGAAGTACATCACGTCGAGCAGGGTCCAGACAATCAGACTCACCGCGGTGGCGACGTTGGTGTTCAGGACCGCGACGCCGGCGTCCGCGTTGGCGGCATAGGGGTCACCGCCGTTGAACCCGTCCCAGCCGAGCCACAAGAGGCCGGCTCCGACCAGGGTGAGAAGAATGTTGTTCGGCAGAAAGCTCGCCCGATCGCGGGACAGGCGCGGCCCCACGACCCAGGCGGCTACCAGACCGGCAAATCCGGCCGAAAGATGGATAACGTATCCGCCGGAATAATCGATGACACCCATCTGGGACAGCCAGCCCCCACCCCACAGGCTGAAAGCGCCAATGACATAGGAACCCGTGAGCCAGAGCGGTACGAAAAGCATCCAGGCCTTGAAACTCATCCGTCCCAGCACCGATCCGGCCAGAATGATCAGGGTGATGGCGGCAAACACGAACTGGAAAAACACCATGGTGGCCATCGGAAAATTGGCCGTGGCCTTCGCTGCCGGAATGGATGCCTGGGACAGTTCAAACATGTCCGAAAGCGCCGGCGATGGGGTCCCGAGAAACGGAAACCATTGGGGACCAAACCCCATATTGTACCCCCAGAGGACCCAGGCGACCAGAACGGCCGCAAAGGCGTAAAGGGCCATGAACGCGGAATTGACCGCCCATTTTTTCTTGACGATGCCTCCGTAGAGGACAACCAGTCCCGGGACGCTCTGGATACCGACGATCGTCGCCGCCGTCAGCTGCCAGGCATTGTCTCCCGAGTTGAGCCAGTTTCCTGCCATCTGCATTCTCCCTGAAAATATGGATAAAGGCGGAAGCCCAAGGAGGCCTTCCGCCAGATGGGATCCCCTATATCGCCTCTTCCCCGGTTTCGCCCGTGCGAATCCGGATCGCGCCTTCGATGCTCTGGATAAAAATCTTTCCGTCCCCGATGCTGTTCGTCATCGCCGCCCGCCGGATGGCGTCCGTGACGCCCGGGACCCGGGCGTCCGGAACAACGATCTCGATTTTCATCTTGGGGAGAAACTCCACGAGAATTTCCGCCCCGCGGTATTGCTCGGTATGCCCCTTTTGCCGGCCGTACCCCTTCACTTCGGTCACCGTCATGCCGAAGACACCCAGAGCCGTGACCGCCTCCTTGACGGCCTCCAGCTTGTGGGGCTTGACGATTGCCTCGATTTTTTTCATGAACGTCTCCCTGATTTGACATGATCCCGGCGCTCCCGCGCCGGGTCCTGGATTACAATGTCGATCCTACGGCGCCGGCCGGGCGACGGGAGCTCCGGAAACCCCGCCCTTGTGCGACGCGGCCGCCCCTTCCACATAGGCTTCCCCGCCCGAGAACGATGGACTGAACATCTCCGGGTAGCCCCACATTTTGTGCTCGGCGAAATCGAGCCCTTCGAGTTCGTCCGAAGCGCTCACGCGGATGCCGATCGTCACCTTCAACACATAAAAGACCGCCAGCGAGGTCAAAAACACATAGGCAAACGCCGCGCTGACCCCCTCGGCCTGGACCATCAACTGATGGATTCCGCCGCCGTACAAAAGGCCAGGAGAACCGACGGCCAGAAGCTTCACCCGGTCCGGGGTCGCAAACAGTCCGTTCGACAGCGTTCCCCAGATACCGGCCATGCCATGGACCGAAACGGCGCCCACCGGGTCGTCGATATGGAGCTTGTCGATAAAAAGGACACCCAGCACTGCGATGATGCCGGCCACCGCACCGATGACGACGGAAGCCCAGGGATCCACAAAGGCGCAGCTCGCGGTAATCGCCACCAGGGCCGCGATGGCGCCGTTGGCAACCATACTCATGTCCGGAGCACCGAGAACCCGCCAGGCCGTAAACATCGCCGCCAGAGCCCCGGCCGCGGCAGCCAGGTTGGTGGTCATGGCGATATAAGCAAAGTAGCCGACAGACGGCGTGGTCGCCATCAGGGTCGATCCGGGATTGAATCCGAACCATCCGAGCCAGAGAATCAGCGTGCCCAGCACCACAAAGGGAATGTTGTGACCCGGAATGGCGTTCGATTTCCCGTCTTTCCCGTATTTGCCGATACGGGGCCCCAGAAGAAGCGCCCCGGCAAAGGCCGCCGCGGCTCCCTGAAGGTGCACCACAGTGGAACCCGCAAAATCCTGCATCCCCAGGGTCGACAGCCAGCCGCCGCCCCAGATCCAGTGGCCGACCACCGGATAAATCACAGCGGAAAAAATCACGCCGAAGATGATGTAGACCGAGAACTTCGTACGCTCCGCCATCCCGCCCCAGACGATGGCGAGACTCACCGCGCAGAAGACGACTTCAAACAGGTACTTGGCGGCCAGCGGCACGTCGCTGAAGGACAGCGATCCGAACACGGTGTTGATGTCCTTGTCCGCCACGTCGAGCCCCCACCCGGATGTCCCGATGATGGAGTTTCCGGTGCCGAAGCAGATGGCGAATCCCACCGCCCAGAACACCAGGGACGAAATGGCGTAGATGACCAGGTTCTTGACCGCGATATGGCCGGCGTTCTTGGCCCGGGTCAGTCCGGCTTCGAGAAAGGCGAATCCGGCTTGCATGAACATGACCAGGACCGCGGCAACCACGGTCCAGATCGTATCGGCCGCGATGGCCGCCGGCGTAGGCCCGGCCGCGGCAAAAGCGGGACCGGCCCCGGCGAGGAGGGCGACAATCCCTCCCGCCAGTCCCAGACCCGATCGACCCAACAGTTGAGGTTTCATGAAAGAACTCCTTGGATAAAAGGCCTGTATGAGAACCCGATGATTCCACCAATGTTGCCCGGAAAATTCCCGGAGAATCCCCGGAAAAACCGGCAAAGCCGGCCTTCCGGGGCCTTGCGTGTTTCTGGAACTAGAACATGTAGGTCAGTTCGACTTCGAAGGTATCCATGCTGAAGATCGCCGGACCATGATTGCCCCCACTCGAAGAACCAGTAGCAAGTCCATATGTATTCGAATTAAAAAGTGCCTGATTGGCGTTGTCGTGGCGGTATTCGATGCGGCTCATGACATTGGGCATAAAGTTCCACTGAAAATCGATCGACTCGTCGTTGATCGCCGTGGGAACCCCGGTGCCGGTCATGAAGCCGTTCAGGTCGTAGTAGACTTCGTAGCGTGCCACCACGTCCATCGTGTCGTTGATGTCGTAGCGCAGGAAGTTCTCGCTCGAATACCAGGTGGCCGGCGCGTTGGGGGTCGTGGATCCGTTGACCGCTGCCCCTTCAGCCTGCCAGCCGTAGGAATCGTCGGTCACGAACCAGAGATGATCGATGGGACCGATCTCCACGACGAAGGCGCCGTAGTTTCTCCAGGTGGGAACATTGGCGTTTGTACCGTTTTCCGAGGCTCCCGGAGCACCAAAGAGACCGGCATTTCCAAATCCAGGATAAAGATTCCGGACCTGTGGCCCAAACAATCCCGTAAAGTTCAGGTTCAGCCAGGAGATCGGGTTTCCCGTGTAGTTCAGTTCGAAGTCCTGAAAGTCGCTTCCCTGGTTGTTCTGGAAGCTCGTGTTCCATCCGTTGTTTACGCCGAAGTAGATGTTGTTGCTGCCGTTGGGGGCGTAATGGAAGCGCACGCCGGTGTGGGTATAGGCCCCCAGGAAGAAGGTGTATCCCAGGGAGGCCATCCAGTTACCGGTGGGCTGGATCACTTCGAAGTTCGCCAGCGTCTGGAACTGCCCGGCGTCCATTTCGAGTTCCTTGTTGGTATCCGGAATCCAAAGATTGATGTAAGCTTCCTCCAGCCAGAACATCGACCAGGGCATGGTTCCGGTGGTGCCATTCGACGTGCCGTGTGTTCCGAAGAACCCCGGATAAAAATTCTGACCGCTGGCCATGGCGCCGGGACCGAAGTCTGTCCGGAGCACGAACCCGATGCCGTCGTCGTCGGGCCGCCAGATTTTCAGCTGGGCCATGTTGATGTTGAAGGAATTGGCGCCGAAGTCGTAGGCCCGGAAGTTCGAATAACTGGCATCGGTCGGGTTGTACTGCGCATAGGTATCGATGAAGCCCTTGAAATGGATGTTCGCCGAGGGGATCAGCATATCCGGAAGCGGTGTCGGCGTGGTCGCCGGAGCGGGGGTCGCCGCGGGGGCCGGCGTACCGGAATCGGCCACCTGCGGTGCGGACGATGACTGCCCGGTCGTTTGAGAATTGCCGGACCCTCCGGACGAAGAAGTCGGAGTCGAGGGGGACACGGGGCTTGCGGGGGCCGTCAGGAAGCCGGAGGAATCCGCCCGGGCCAGGGAGGTCAGCGGACCGAGAGCCAGACCGGACGACAGCACCAGCGCCAGCGAGACACCCAGCCAGGGTTTCAGGGTTGTTCGGGAAGATCCCCGTATTGATCTCATGTCTTCTCCTTGGATAAAAGTGTGCCAGTGCAACGAAAGATGTCGGACCCGGCCCGGAAGGGCCGGGCAAAGCCACCGGCGGGAAGCCGTCGCACAAAAGACGACGCTTCCCCGGGACAAACCGGGGCTCTTGCCAAAAGAGGGAACACGTTGAATGATGGTTTGAGCTTTCTCGGACGGCGAGAGATCGGAACGGCACTGTTCCGGGGGGAAGCCAGAAAAACCCTGCGGGACCGGACGGTTTGCCGCGGGGTCGCCATGTATTATCAAGTTCGATGCCAGAGATGAAAATCCGGGAGGACGGCCGTTTCCATCCATTCCAGGTCCAAAAATCCCTTTTCGGGGGAAGAGGATCTTACAAAAATGGAGTTTTATTTGTTCGATAAAATACAAAATTGTCCAACATTCTGGAACGGATTCCTTCCATGACCCCCGCTCACCTGCATCCGGTCGTCGTTCATTTCACGCTGGGGTTCGCCCTTTTCTGGCTTTTGCGGGAAAACAGGCTTTGGGGGCAGGAGATCGCTTTAGGAATGGAAGGGAGGATTCGGGAGGGGATCTTCGTACTCGGGCTCATCGCGATCGGCACGGGGTGGATAGCGCTCGCATGGGACAGACCCCGGACATTCCCCGGCATCTTTTTCTGGCCGGGGGCTGTTCACGAAGCGTTGGGCCTGTGTGCGGTGGGGGGCTTGTCCTGGCGCTTCTTCGGTTTCCGGACGGAGGTCCGGAGCGCCTTTCTCGCCGGTCTCAACCTGGCGCTCCTCCTCCTTTTCCTGGCTCTGGGAGCAACCGGAGAGTGGCTCGTGTTCGGGTGGGGGGCGACAGGGCGGTGATTCCGGGTCCGACCTATCCCAGAGCCCGGTCGAGATCCCTCACCAGGTCTTCCCAGGATTCGAGTCCGACCGACATCCGCAAGAACCCGGGAGTCACCCCAACCGCACGCCGCTCCTCTTCGTCGATCCACCGATGACTCATCGACCAGGGATGTTCGATCAGGCTTTCCGGATCGCCCAGGCTCACCCCGATCCGGATCAGGGACAGCCGGTCGCAAACTTCCCGGGCTCCCCGGACGTCCGCAAGCTCGAACGAGAGCATTCCGCCGGGAGCGACCATCTGACTTCGGGCGACCGCATATCCGGGGTGGAAGGGCAGTCCGGGATAATGCACCCGCCGGATTTTTGGATGCCCTGCAAGAAAACTCGCCACCGCCCGGGCGTTCTCCGTATGCTTTTCCATGCGGAGATGGAGCGTCTTGATTCCCCGGAGCAAAAGCCAGGCGTTGAAGGGGGAGAGAGTCGACCCCAGGAAGCTTCCTTCCTCTCCCCGGATGGCGGCGATCCTTTCGGCGTCCCCGGTCACCACCCCTCCCAGAAGATCCCCGTGCCCGCCCAGATATTTGGTCGCGCTGTGGATGACCAGGTCGCAACCCAGTGTCAGCGGATTCTGCAATACGGGCGTGGCAAAGGTGTTGTCGACGACGACGGGAACGTCCTTCGACCGGCAGAGCGACGACAGGCGCCGGAGGTCGAGGACATCCATCGTGGGGTTGGTGGGCGTTTCCAGAAAAACGCAGGCCGCATCCGGTTCGAGGACCCCATCCAGTTTCTCCAGCCAGTCCGCCGGACGGGGATCGAACCACCGGACGGGAATTCCCCAGGGCTCCAGAAACTTCCGGACGAACGCCCGCGTCCCGCTATAGATGGTTATCGGGAGATGAACGGCCTTTCTCCCCCGGGAAAGATGGACGATCGTGGCGGAGATGGCTCCCATGCCGGAAGCGAAGGCCCGGGAGGCGTCCCCTTTTTCAAGGAGGGTGACAACCTCTTCAAAGCGGGCGACGGTGGGGTTTCCGCCCCGGGAATAGACAAAGCCCTCTTCTTCTCCCGTCAGGACCCGGTCCACCGTTTCCATGTCGGGAAAGGTGAAGGTCGACGTCTGGTAAAGCGGAGGATTCAGGGCGCGCCAGGGGTCCGGGTGACGGACGCCGTGAATGGCCCGCGTGACGGGACTGGCTTCCGACAGTCCGTGAAGGTTCTTTTTCGCTTCGTTCACATTGCCTCCCTTTCTCTCGTATTTCCTTGTCTTATCCCATCATAAGTCTTTTCAAACGGACGTTATCGTCTCATAATGAAATGCGTTCGTTTCCCATTCCGACCGAACCGACCCCGTCCGCTCCCGAGGAGGACTCATGCCACGACACAAGAAAAAGACCAGCTCCTCCCGCTCCCCCTTCCCGTCTTCCGCCGGGCACCGAAGCCACCGGAACTTCCCCCAGGATGTCGCCCGCGAGATTTTGCGGGCCTTCCGGTACGGGCGGGACCTGACTCTTCTCATGATCGAAATCACCCATCCCAAAGGGATGCCGGAACGGATGGCCTACAAGGGAGCGGATTCCCTCTCCCGATTTTTCGAACCTCATCTGAGGAACACGGACTTTCATTTCAGCTCGTCTTCCGACCAGCTGTTTCTCCTGCTTCCCGAAACGCCGGAGCGGGGAGGACTCGTTCTGGGAAGTCGTCTGGTCGAAATTTTTGAAAAGGCTCCACTCCCCCCTTCCGGAGATTCCCTTCCGGGAACCGCCGTCGTCCGGATCCACGCCGGGGTCAGCGCCGTAGGCATGGGCGGGCACACGGAGGTGGACCTGATCGCCACATCCGAAATCGCGGCCCGGGCCGCCCGGCTGTTCTCCTCCCCGGTCGCCACTCTGAACCAGCTCGTGGGAGGGCGTTTTTCCCTTCTCGAATGGGTGGGGCTCTACAGCACCCTTTCGGAAACCGAGGTTCTCGTCCTGTCCCGCGTTTTCGAACGGCTCCGGAAGGAACCCTTCGGCTTCATGCAGAAAATCTCCGCCCAGGTGGAAGAGCTGTCCGACCGCCTCAAGCTCGACCTGGACGACAGGGATGCCCTGGCCTTCTGGATCTACGCTCTCGACCTCGTCGACATCGCCAAGGCGGAAAACCATTCTCCCCTGCCCGACATCGCCGAACATTCCAACCGGAAAAGGAAGCTTCTTTTCCTTCGGGGACTGGAGCTTTTCGGTCTCGGGACCTCTCCGTCGGGACGCTCCTCCAGGTCCCGCTGGGGCTCTCCCCTGTCCATCGCCCTGTTCCGATGCGCCCGCCGAATCCAGGAATACCTCTCCCTCCATCCGGACTCCACGGAAAAAGCCTTTCACACCCTTCTGTCCCGACTGCCCGAGAAGGAGTTCCCCCGGGAACTGACTGCCCTGCTGGCCGGAACAAAACCGTCGGACTGGTTGCCGTTCCAGGAAGAACTCCGGGAATGACCTTGCCTCCCGGGTCCGGTCAGAGCGCCCGGACCCGGGGGTCGATCCATTCGCCGATCAAATCCCCCAGAAGCGTCATCCCCACCAGAAACATCGTATAGACGAGCGTCGTTCCCATGATCAGGGGATAGTCCCTGTTTGTGACGGACAGGACGAAAACCCGACCGATCCCCGGGATGGCAAACAGCGACTCGACGACGAACGATCCAGTCAGAAACGAGGCCGAAACAGGACCAAGAATCGACACGACAGCGTTCAGGGACAACAGCCACCCATGCGACAGAAGCAACCTGAACGGACGGATGCCCCGTCCCCGGGCCGCCTGATAGTGCGGGCTCCTGATCGTTTCCTCGAGACTCGTGGCGAAAAGGCGCGCCAGATAACCGGAGGGAGCGATGGCCATTGCGAAGGAAGGAAGCAGGACGGAACGCCAGCCATTCCAGAGGGCGGGCGGCAGAAGCCCCAGTCTGACCGAGAACAAATCGATCAGGAGGGCCGCCAGCAAAAACGAGGGGAGCGCCACTTCGAGGGCGGAAAGAGCGCGGAGGATCCCTTTCACAGGCTCCCGTGCGAGAGCCATCCATGTCCCCAATACCAATGCCACGATCAGGGATTCCAGGAGAGCCACTCCTCCCAGCGTCAGCGAGACCGGGAGAGCTTGGCCGATGACGTCGGAGACACGGATCCCCGGGTTTTTGAACGAACTGCCCCAGTCGCCGGTCGCGGTCTTCTTCAGGGCCTCCCAGTACTGGACGGAAAGAGGGCGATCCAGATGGTAGTAGGACAGAATGGATCGCATGATCTCCGGAGGGAGTTTGCGTTCACCCTGGAAAGGACTTCCGGGCGCCCAGCGCGACAGGAAAAACGTCAGCGTGAAGACCGCCCAGACCAGGAGGATCGACGCGAAAAATCGCCGGACGAGCCGATTCATCCGAGCCACCTTTTGCCAAGGGATTCCCCGAACCACTGGAAAGCCAGGAGCGCCAGGACGATCAGGACGGCCGGAAACGCCAGGATCCAGGGTGTCAGCGGCAACGCTTTCCACCCTTCGTTGACGAGCGTTCCCCAACTGGACGCCGGAGGCGAGAGACCCAGCCCCAGGAAGCTCAAAGTGGACTCTCCCAGGATCCCTCCCGGGATCCGGAACAGGAGAAGGACGAAAAGAACGGGAAGAAGATTGGGCAAGAAATGCCGAAAAACAAGACGGAGCGGGGAAGCGCCGATCGAGCGCGCGGCTTCGAGGTAGGCCTGTTCGCGGATTTTGAGAGTTTCTCCCCGCACCACCCGGGCCACCCCCATCCACCCGCCGATGCTCAAGGCCACGACCACCGCAAAGATTCCGTGGCCGAGCGCCAGCATCAGGATCGTGGCGATCAAAAGCTCGGGCAGGGCGTACCAGACTTCCAGAAGACGCATGAGCACCGTATCGAACATCCCGCCGCGATAACCCGAAAGAAGACCCCAGAAAGCACCGATCAGAGTGGAGAAAAGGCCGACGCACACCCCGATGAAAAGAGAGACCGTCGAGCCCGACACAAGGCGGGAAAGATTGTCCCTTCCAAGAAAATCGCATCCCAGCAAATGTCCGGATGTTCCCGGCGGGGCAAGCACGAAACGTGTGTCCTGCGCGACGGGATCAAGTCCCGTCCAGGCGGAAGGAAGAAGAGAGAGAACGACAAGAAGAGAAAAGAAAAGGACACCGGAAAACCCCAGAACCCGCTGGAGTCCCGGGCGGCGATCCGGAAGGACGAAAGGAAGCCGGCTCACCAGGCTCCTCATCAGGAGCAGGTCACGACGCGAGCGGCCTGGAGGATTGTCCGGGCCGCCTCTCCGTCTGTCAGGGCCCGGTCTCCGGGAACCAGTCCACGCCCTTCCGCATCCCGCCGGATGACGAGCGCTTGAGGAAAGCGATCGGAGGGATTGTAAACTCCTTCCCCCCACAACAAGACGGACACATGTTCCGCCGGTGCGTTCTTGAGACAGTCCTCGTACAAGGCCATGAACCAGTCCGGCGCAGGACAGCATCCCACAAGAAAGAGCGTTCCTTTCATCGACTCTCCCCCGGCGTCCTGGAGAAGGGGATGACGAGGTCCGCCTCCCGAATTTTCTCACGAATCCCGGCGGGGTCGAGCGGCGTAAGAAAAGGGGGGAGCATCTGCGTGAGACCTTCTTCCTCCAGCCGCCGGGCGTCCACGAACATTCGCACTCCCAGATCGACAAAGAGGGGAAAGAACTCCAGCATTTCGCGGGGAAGCCCGATCTCTTCGGGCCGGAAAGAACGGACGGCACGGATGGCGTTTCCCAGAAGAAGGACCTCCATGCCGTGATGGGTCACCGAAAAGCCAAGCGCCATCCGCATTCCTTCAAAAAAGCGAAGACTCGACGCCGGGGAATCCTCGAACAGAAAAAGCACCCGTTTTTTTCCTGACATGAGAAAAAGCTCCATTGCGGTCTGTTTCGGAGACGGTCGGGTCCGATCCGAAAACGCTAAACGAAAGGAAGGAAGATGTCCACTTCGTCCGCGAGTCGACCCAGACGAACCTGGGTCTCAAAGCGGACACCCTGGGGCAGGCGGTCCGCCGTAAGGCCTCGCGGTTCCGCCGTCGACTGACAGACCAGAACGGTCCCGCCTTTTTCGACGATCGGATAAAGGGGATAGGACAGAGGTTTCCCCGGATGGCGAGGATAGAGACCCAGGACAGCATCGTCCATAACGAACAAGGTCAACCGGGCCTCCTCGTCCAGAAAAGCGACGGACAGATGGACGACCGACTGGAAGACGGACCATTCCGGACTCTTCAACAGCAGGATGCCCACATGTTTCTCAGGAGACGGCAACCTTCTCCTCCATCTCCAGGGGGATCGAGAGACGTTCGAGCAATGATACTGCCTGCCCCAGCCTTTCCGGGGTCACTTCATCCACGCCGTCGAACTGCCGGGAGGCCATGATCCGGCCATCCCAGACCAGAATCTGGTTATAGCCGGTCATTTCGGACAGGATTTTCCGGAGGCTGCCATCGGAAAAGAGATCCCTAACGGTCTCCCCTTCGGGAGAGCGGACATCGAACGGGATATCGACACCTTCAATCAGCGGACCGACCTCTTCTTCCAGTTTCTGGAGCTGGTCCGGCTTGGGCTTTCGGAAACCGTCCTTCTGAAGAAGAACGAACTTCCGGGAAGAGCGCATTTCCATGTCGATAACCAGATTCAGTACGCTGACGGTGTGATTTTCGGAAGTATGGAAAAAGATGCGCAGATCCCTTTCCTTCCAGCGTCCCCGCATCCAGGGATAGGCGGCGAAATGATCCCGGCCGGCCTCACCCTGAAGACTGGCCGAAAAGACCCGGAAGAACTGGAAGATTTTTTGCCGGTTCAGGAAGCCGTGAACGAAAAAGGCCCCGCCGACGATCGCGATCAGACCAAAAAAGGTCAGAGGAATAAAGTTGATCATGCAGACATCCTATCACAGTCCGGATTCGGGTTTCAGTCTTCACCCGGACAAAAAAGGCCGGCTCCCGTCCGTCGGGAAGCCGGCCGCCTTCGGCCTCTCAAAATGGTCCGGTCAGCTTCCCTTGTGGAGAATCATGCCACCCACACCCACGATCCAGCCGTTCGAGGAAGACGGAAAGGCAATATTATAGAGATCCAGACCCGTTCCGCACGGAACGATTTTCCAGTGATTGCCCGCGTCCTCGGTTTTCAGGACAAGACCCAGCACGCCCACAGCGTAACCGGTTTTCTCATCGATAAAGGACACGGCATGAAGATCGTTCAGTTCCCGTTCCCGGCCTTCCACACCCCGGCCCAGCGGACCCCGGCCAAGACCGTTCTGGATCGTCCAGGAGTCCCCGCCGTTTGCGGTAAACTGGATGACCCCGTGGGTCCCCACCGCCCATCCGTTGTTCGCATCGCGGAAATAAACCCCGTAGAGATCCTTGGCAATCGAGTTGTTCTTCTTCTTCCAGGTCGCGCCCCCGTCCGTCGTGACAAGGACCAGACCGTCCTGGCCCACGGCCCAACCATTCTGGGGGTTGGACTTGAGGAAGAAAATATTCATGATCCACTGGGCCGTTCCGGTTGAAACCTTTTCCCAGGTCGCTCCGCCATCCGTCGTATGGAGCAGCGTGCCGGCAAATCCTCCGGCCCAGCCCTCCCGGGAGTTCAGGAAAGTGATCGTGTAGAGATCGAACTTGACTCCGGATTCCTGAGCAGACCAGGTTTGTCCTCCGTCCGAGGTCGCCAGAATCGTACCATCATTTCCGGCGATCCAGCCATGGGACCCGTCCACGAACGAAACCGACTGCAGCCAGTGGGTTGTTCCCGAACTCTGCGCTATCCAGTTCTTTCCCCCGTCCGTCGTGTGGAGGATCGTACCGGAAGCACCGGTCACCCAACCTTCCGTCGGAGAAACAAACGCAAGGCCGTTGAAAGGCACACTCACACCCAGTGTATCCCGGAAAACCCAGCCTTTTGTCGTCGGAGCCGCATGAGAGATGACGGGCAAAGCCGCCCCGATCGTTGCCAGGAAAGCCATTCCGGCGATTGCAGCCGCCGATTTCCGAAAAACACCCATGGACCGGTTGATTTGTTCGTGACGAAACCGTCTAGACAGCAACCTCATAACTCCCCCTTGCCCAGCCCCTGCATCCAGGTGACCGGTCCTGTGATGAACGTGATTTGCGAATCATTCTCGCCGCGCAAAACGGGCGTTATGTCATGATCATGAGAGCCTTCTGGAGCAGAAAAAAATTGAGAGTAAATGCCCCGGATTATATGCATTGAAAACGGAGAAGTCAATTCTTTCTTTCAATCCGACCTCCTTTCGGCTGCGCCAGGCCGAAGAGGTTCCGATCGGACTGCTTCCGGACAACTTTCGCAATCGTTTACGGCCGGACTTCAGCGAGTCGTACGAATCTTTGATTTCATTCGGGAAGACCATGTTCAAGGTACAGCATGAGGAAACGACTTCAGAGAGGTTCTCACCGAATCCGGAGGATTGTTACCGCGACACGGCTCGATGGATAGATGCCAAAAAAATGAGGAAGGTAGCCGCCCTCCGGAAGCATTCCCGGAAGGCAGCTACCGACTTTCTCAGAAATAATACCGGAAGCCGATATCGACATTCATGACACTTCCGAGGAACCCGAGTCCCACTTCGGTCGGATTGTTTCCTCCCGGCCCGTAAAGATTCAGGGAAAACGGATCCCACTGGCCGTACAGGGCCAGTTTTGGCATGTCTTCCAACGCGTGCTCGATACCGATACCGGCCGAGATCTGGAGAGCGAAGGTCGAAGCGTTGCCGGACACGATCCCGGGCATGAGGTCCAGATTGCCGTAAAGGATGGTATGGCTTGTTTCCATAAACGCGACCATCGGCTCCACATGAAGCGTCGTGAGAAAATCCGTTCCCGGCGAAATCTCGGAAAAACCGAATCCCAGGCCGGCGTCAAGCCCGAACGAACGATTGAACCAGTAGCGGACACCGGCATAACCGACCGAAGTCTCGGTCGTTGCTCCTCCGGGAATCTCTACCGGAGCCCAGGACAACCCCGCGCCAAGATGCTTGAGATCCACATAGGAAGAGCTGCTGCCCGAAGATGACGCACCATCCGTGGAGGCCGTGGAGGACGACGTTACGGGAACGACCTGGGAATCGTCCGCCCGCCCCGGCGAGACATGAAAAAGAGCCGAAACCAGGACCGCCCCGATAACAAACAGGGTCCGATTGAACCATTGGGAAGACCTGCCCCTAAGACACATCCTTCAATTCTCCTTCGAAAATAAATCTGATGAAGATACGGATGACTCGTCCCCCGCCGGAAATCTTTTCCGGACGAATGCCCGGGGGACTCCCTGTTCCGGCAACATTGCCGGAACAGGCATTTTCCCGCCCTATTGTGTTTCTGCCGCGAGGAAAAATCCATGACGGCGATCCGGCATTTCCTGTGATTTCCGTCACACACGCAAATCCCTCAAAAATCTCATGAGGGGAATCCGGCTTTGTCAGACGGAGGGCAGGGACAGAATGTCCTCGGGACGGATTTCCCGGATGTGCCCGAACACCCGGTCGGCCAGAGACAGGGAAGAAAGTGGATAAGTGTGCCCGACCGCAAAGGTCTTCATCCCCGCCGTCCGGGCCGCCTCGATTCCCTGGACGGAATCCTCGATCACCAGCACATCCCCTGACGCTCCGGAGAAACCGGACTTTTTCAACTGTTCGAAGCCGATCCGGTAACCTTCGGGGTCCGGCTTTCCGCGAAGCGTGTCTTCCGCACTCACGATAAAGCCGAACGATTTCTCCAGTCCGGCAATCTGAAGGGTTCGCCGGATTTCTTCCCGCAAGGCGCCGGAAACGATCCCGAGCGGCAAGGATTCCGACAGCCCGCGTATTAACGATACGGCCCCGTCATAGAGTGGCAGCCCCCCCTCAAGTCTTTTCCGGTACAAGTCCGACTTTTCCCGGATCATCCCGGAAAGGCGCGATTCATCGGGAGGTTGTCCGGAGGCATGTTCCCAGGCTCCAGAAAAAGCTCCCCGGTCGTCCATTCCCAAGAACTCCCGCCAATAAAGGTCTTCGTCGAGATCCATTCCATAACGTGCCAGAATTTCCTGAAAAAGTTCGAGATGGACGCGCTCATCGTCGATGATCACTCCGTTGAAATCGAACAGAACCGCCCGGATCTTTTCTGTCACTTGCACATTTCCTTTCCGGAACGCAGGGTGGACGACAAAACTTCAACTTTTCTCCACAAAACCAGACGGAATATGATAGCCTGATTTGGTCCGGCTTTCTATCGTCCATGCGAAAGGGGATTCCGTGATTCTCCCTTACAAGGGCCATCTCCCGAAGATCGATCCCTCCGTCTGGATCGCCGAATCCGCCCAGGTGATCGGAGACGTTTCGATCGGTCCCGAATCCAGCATCTGGTTTTCCGCCGTCGTCCGGGGAGACGTTCACCGGATCCGGATTGGCGCCCGAACGAACGTGCAGGATCTCAGCGTCCTGCACGTTACACGAAAAACCTTTCCGCTGACCATCGGGGACGACGTGACCGTCGGCCACCGCGTGGTCCTGCACGGGTGCACGCTCGGAAACAGGATTCTCGTCGGCATGGGGTCCATCATAATGGACGGGGCCACGATCGGAGACGACGTCATTATCGGTGCCGGCTCTCTCGTGACCGAACAGACGGTGGTCGAACCCGGCTCCCTGATCCTGGGCTCCCCCGCACGCGTCCGACGGAAACTGAGCGATGACGAGAAGGAATGGCTTCTCCGGTCGGCGGCGAACTATGTCTCGGACCGGCTCGATTACTCCAGTCTTCCCTCTCCGTCCAGCCACCGGCACTGAACAACCGACCAACCCCTGCGGGGTTTTCATGTTCCCTGATTCCCGAGGCGGCGATCCGTCATGAAATATATCCGCATCCAGTCCCTGATGATTCTTCTGATCGGCCTCCTCATTGTCTGCCTGATGGGGGCCTTCGCCGTCTGGGACACCCTTCTGATCAAACGAAACGTGATCGGTTCCCTCCGGGACGAAGGGCGCCTGATCGGCCAGGAATTCGCTTTCGGTGTCGACATGCGGCATGAGGCGGACCGCTTCGTCGGAGGAGAAATCGGAAAAACAGGCCCCCAGGCACGGGCTCTCGTCGGCGAGATCACCACCATACGCCGGGAAATGCAGGTCCTGATGGCGATCCGGCACAATGTCATCCGGCTGGATCTCATGACCCGTCATGAGGGCCTTCCGAGACTGGTCTCAAGTTCAGGGGTTCCGCTCGGTCCGGAGGAACTGAAAGCCCATGCGCTCGTCCATGCCGGACAGCGGGAATGGCTCAGCTTGCGGGAATCGAACGGCACCCGGAATTTTCTGTATGTCGTCGTCCCGTTCTTCCACCAGAAACAGCGACTGGGCACTGTCGGCGTGGGCATCTCTCTTTACGAAGCCAACACCCTGGTCCGAAACGAACTCGAACGCACCCTGATCCTTCTTTTCATCGGGTTTCTGGCTCTCGCCGCCATCTTATCCATCGCCGTCCGGGCGCTGGTCCTGAACCCTGTCCACCAGATTTCCGAAGCGATGATGCAAGTCGGTGAAGGACGCCTGGAAGAAGGACCTGTTCTCGAAGCGTCCCGGGAAGCCTACGATCTCGCTTCCTCCTTCAACCAGATGGTCGGCATGCTGTCCGACCGGACCCGGGAAAACCAGATTCTCCTGACTCAAGTCAAGGAACTGAACAGCTCCCTGACCCGGCGGATCGAAGAAGCCACCCGCGAGCTCGTCCGGAAAAACGACTCTCTGGAACAGGCCGGAAAGGAAAAGTTCTACCTGCAGCGGAAGCTTTCGGAAATGGAACGGATGGCCGCCATCGGCGAAGGCCTGGCCATCGTTGCCCACGAGCTCGGGAATCCCCTTCATTCGATCTCGGGTCACATCGAACTGGCGCTCGAGGAAAAGGGGCTTTCACCGGAAATTTCGAAACACCTTCTCGTCGTGCAGGGTCAGATCGACCGGATGATCAACGTTATCCGGAAGCTTCTCATGTTGAGCCGGCGCGAACGGACCCACGCCGAACCGGTCCGGGTCTCCGACCTCGTATCGGACATCCTGAAGCTCCTGTCACCGCGGCTGGAAAAGTCCCGGATTCATGTCGAAACCGATTTTCCGGACCCCTGCCCGCGAATCGACTCGGACCTCGAGGGGCTGCAGAGCATCCTCATCAATTTTCTGGAAAACGCCCTGGACGCCACCGGAGCCGGAGGAACCATCCGCATCCGGTGTGTCGAAGAGTCGGGTTCGTTGACGCTTCATGTGCAGGATTCCGGTCCGGGGATTCCTCCGGAAGGCCGGGACCGCATCTTCGAGCCGTTTTTCACGACGAAACCCCATGGGACCGGTCTCGGTCTTGCGATCTGCCGGAAAATCATCGATGATCTGGGTGGAGACGTTCGTCTGGGCGAAGGTCCCGGCGGACACTTTGTCCTGACAATCCCCTTCGTCCGCCTTTCCCCGGAAAAATTCACCCGTTTGCTTGAACAGGATTCCTAATTGTGGTAGGTTCCATCATGGTTGCCTCCCCGAAAGACTTGGCGTTCACACCGGCTGAAAGAACCAGACGGAAGGTCCTCGTCGTCGAAGACGACGTGGTTGCTCTCGACCTTCTGGAGGAAATCCTGAAAAGAGGCGGATTCGGGGTTTCCGTCGCACAATCCTGCGAAGAAGCGCTCGAACGCCTGGAAACGGACTCGATCTCTCTTATCCTCACCGACATCAAGATGCCCGGAAAAACCGGAATGGACCTTTTGAAAATCGTCCAGGACCTTCACCCGGATCTGCCCGTTGTTCTTCTGACCGCTTTCGGAGACGAGCATCTCTGGGTCGAGGCCCTGTCGTCCGGAGCCGTCGACCTGATTCCCAAGCCCTTCAAAAAACAGGAAGTGCTCGATATCGTTCAAAAAACTCTGGCGCATCCCCGTCCCTCCTGACGCATCCGGATGCCACCGGGCCCCGGCAGGGACAGGAGTCCTTCCACCTCAAGGAGAAACGACTTCATGAAGACCCAGATCCTCAAAAGATTTTTCATCGGTGTCATGGCCCTGATCATCTCGGTCGTCCTTCCCCTCTCGTCCCAGGTCCGAAAAAACGTGGACGCGATGGCGGACCCGTCTCCGGATCCGCCCGTCATCCACAAAAAGGATATCGAAGCCGGTCTCGCGCTCCAGAAGACGTTTGTGACGGTCTCCAAGGCAGTCATTCCCTCCGTTGTGAACATTTCCACGACGTCCCTGATCACCACCCATCAGAACCCCATCTTCAACGATCCCTTTTTCCGGCAGTTCTTCGGTACCCCTTTCAACCACGGAGGCCCGCCGCAGAAGCATGTCGAACGGAGCCTGGGTTCCGGATTCATCATTTCGAAGGACGGGTACATCGTCACGAACTATCACGTCATCAAGCACGCCACAAAAGTCACCGTCGTCCTTTTGGACAAATCAACCTACAGGGCGAAAGTGGTCGGAAAGGATCCGATGACCGACGTGGCGGTCATCCGGATCCATCCCCGGCACGACCTTCCGGTCATCCAGTGGGGAGCTTCCCGCGACGTGGAGGTCGGCACCATCGTCCTGGCGATGGGGTCCCCCTTCGGATTGACCCAGTCCATTACCATGGGAATCGTGTCCGCCCTCAAGCGAAGCAACATGGGAATCGAACAGTATGAAAACTTCATCCAGACCGACGCGGCCATCAATCCCGGCAATTCCGGAGGCCCCCTCATCAACCTGAAGGGTGAAGTCATCGGCATGAACACGGCGATCTACACCACCAACGGCGGGTACGAAGGGATCGGATTCGCCATTCCGGTGGACATGGTGCGCCGGGTTCTGAAGGACCTCATGACCAAGGGGAAGGTCGTCCGGGGATGGCTCGGCGTGTCGATCCAGAACGTGACCCCCGTTATCGCCAAGCAGTTTCGGCTTCCGGGACATCGAGGCGTCCTGGTCAGCGATGTCCTGGCCGACAGTCCGGCCAAAAAGGCGGGCATGAAACGCGGGGACGTCATTCTCGGCCTCAACGGGCAGAATGTCCTGGATGCCAATGACCTGCGTCTTCGCGTCTCGCAAATTTCTCCCGGAACGGATGCCGTTCTTTCCATCATCCGGGACGGACGGCGACGCAACATCACCGTCCGGGTCGGAGAACTCCCGGCCAAGCTGTCCATGATGGGCGGAGCGGCTCCGGAAAAAAGCCCCTCCCATTTCGACAACGTCCTGAACGGGATCATGGTGATGGACCTGGACCATGATATCCGCGGACAACTGAACCTTCCCGAAAACACACGAGGTGTCGTGATCAGCGCGATTGCGCCGGGAAGTCTCGCCGAAGCCAGCGGACTGAAGCGGGGCGACGTGATCCAGGAGATCAACCGTCACGCCGTAACCAGCGTTCACGCATACATCCGTGTGGCCAGACACATTGGCAAGAGCGAAAACGTCCTTCTGACGGTTCTCCGGGATGGTCATCACAGCTATGTCTCCCTCTCTCCGTGATGCCTCTCCCCGGATTCGGGAACGCCCCCGGCACGCCGTGCTGGGGGTCGACCCCGGGCTCGCCGCCACGGGCTTTGCCGTCCTTGAAGGCCCTTCGCTCGAGCGTCTGTGCGTCCTCGCGCAGGGGACCGTACGGACCGAATCCTCTCTTCCTGTCAGCCGAAGAATCGGCCTTCTTTACGACCGTCTGGACGAGATCCTGTCCCGTCACTCCGTCCTGGGCATCGCGCTCGAAGATCACTTCAGCCGCCGTTCCTCCCCGGGGGCCGGCCTGATGCTGGGGCCCGTCGTCGGCATCGTCGCTCTTCTGGCCGACCGTCACGGCGTTCCGCTCCTTCCGATTCCTCCGCGGGAACTCAAGCACCGGATAACAGGAACCGGAGCCGCCTCCAAGGAATCCGTCCAGAGGTCTCTCTCCGTCTGGCTCGGATCGGACCTCCGGATCGGCTCCACGCATGAAGGAGACGCCATGGGACTCGCGTTTCTGGGATACTCCCGGATGGTGCCCCCATGATCGCCCGCCTCTGGGGAATCCCGGTCGAATGGGAGGAGGAATCCGTCATTCTCCGCGCCGGCAGCATCGGCTACCGGGTCCACCTGTCCCCATATTCCCACCAGAAACTCCGGGCCCGTCACGAAGGGTCGGAACTGGATCTGCTGATCCAGCATTTCTGGAACGAACACCTGGAAGCCCCTCTTCTGGCGGGCTTTCCCGAACCGGACGAACAGACGCTCTTCAATCAGCTGCGGAAGGTTCCCGGGCTGGGCCCCCTGTCCGCCTTGCGCCTTCTGGCCATTCCGGTCGGAGACTTCCTCACCATCGTCCGGGACAACGACGCCGCTCGCCTCAAGGGGTTGAAGGGGGTCGGGGAAAAAACCGCGCGAAAAATCCTGGGGGAACTCCGGGGACATGTCGAGTGGATCGAGGAAAGCGTCGCCCGGATGTCCTCTTCCCTGGACGGCGAACGGGAATCCCCGGCAAGCGTCGCCCGAAACGTCCAGGACGTTCTCGTCCGGCAATTCGGCCATTCTCCCCAGGAGGCCCAGCGCCTCGTGTCCGAAGCGATAAAGAGGCAACCGTCCATCGCCAGCATGGAAGAGCTTTTCCAGGAGGTCTACCGGGTTGGAGCCCAATGAACCCGATCTCCTGACCGCGCAAGAATTTCCCGAGGAGATCCCCGAAGCGAACCTTTTGCGTCCCCGGACCTTCGACCACTACGTCGGACAGCAGGACGTGATCGACAGTCTGAAAGTGGCGATCCAGGCGGCGCTTCTCCGTCAGGACACGCTCGACCACGTCCTTTTGCACGGGCCACCGGGGCTTGGCAAAACCACTCTTGCCGCTCTGGTCGCCCGGGCACTCGGCGTTTCCTTCCTGGCGTCCTCGGGACCGGCCCTGGAAAAAGGAGGGGACCTGGTCGGCATCCTGACCAGGCTCGCCCCGGGAACCCTTCTTTTCATCGATGAGATCCACCGGCTTCCCCGTCCGGTCGAAGAGATCCTCTATTCCGCCATGGAAGATTTCGCAATCGACGTCGTCTTCGACCGGGGAGCCGCTGCCCGGACCTTTCGGCACAGGATCCCGCCGTTCACCCTGGTGGGAGCCACCACACGCGCCGGACTTCTCTCCGCCCCCTTGCGCGACCGCTTCGGCATCCAGAGGGATCTCGACTTTTACCAGCCTGCCGAACTGGCCCGGATCCTCGAACGCTCCGCCGGAATTCTCGAAATCGGCATCGATCCCGAAGGCTCCCTGGAGATCGGAAGACGCTCGAGAGGAACCCCGCGCATCGCCAACCGTCTTTTAAAACGGGTGCGGGACTTTTCCCAGGTCAACGGCCATCCGGTCATCACCCGGGACGTCGCTCACCGGGCCCTTCGGATGGAAGGCATCGACGACCGGGGTCTGAACCGGATCGACCGCCGGTTCATCGACACGATCCGGGTCGTCTACAACGGGGGACCGGTAGGAATCGAGGCCATGGCGGCCACGCTCCAGATGGATCCGGACACGCTGATCGACGTCGTCGAACCCTATCTGCTGAAGGAAGGCTATCTCGCGCGAACCCCCGCCGGTCGACGCTTGACCGCCGCCGGGTGGGAAATCGCCCCGAATGGTCAGGACGGTCAGGAAGCGGGCGCTTCTCCGGGTGTCCGGAACTCGTAGGTCACGCCGAAGACCACAGGCAAAAACCAGAGGGGGCCACTGGACAGGTTGGAAGCACTATTGGCGAGCCCCCGGGTGGAAATCGGACTGTCGACATACGTCCCGACGGCTTCTCCGTAGAGAGAGACGCGTCGGTTCAACCGGACCATGACCCCGGCTCCGGCGTCCGCCGTGAAAGAAACCGTCCCGGCGTTGCCCGCATTCGTGGAAAGACTGTTGAAGGAAGGGCCCAAATCCGCGGCGAGGTAGGGGATGACCGTATGGTTTTCCGACCGGGGGTCCCACAACGGCACCGTGGCCCCCGCCGTGAGCGGCATGCCCGAAAGCCCGGAAAACCCCCGGTTGGCGGAGAAGGTCTCATACCCCACCGAAAACCGAAGACCCAGATGAGGAAGGACATAGGATCCCCAGCGCACGTGGAACATCATGCCGCTGTTTTCGAGATCCAGAAGGTTCGTCGACGCTACCGGCTTGCCGTTCAAGAATCCCGTGACCGATCCGCCCAGGAGAAAGGCCGGACCGCCGTCGAACGACACGCTCTGCCAGCTGAAAGGCTGATCCGCCCTGGCCGGTATCGTTCGCGCAAACAGGAACAAAACGACCATCGCGACAAAAAATGAAAAAGGAAACCGCGGGAACATCTTGACGGCTTGGCACATCCGGGATCGGTCGATTTTCGGGTCAGAGGGCATGGCATTCTCCGGCAGGGTAAAGGTCGGGTGTTCCCGGAAAGCCGGGAGATCTGGTATAGTCCGAATCCTACCGGAACGGTCCGGGAACGTAAAGTCCTGACAAAGATCGGTGCCGATACGATCTGGACCGGAGCAAGGCTTCACCACTCTTTGAGGATTCGATGTCCATAGGCAATCTGATCTGGCTCTTCTTCCTGATGACCATGATGCAGCCGATCCTGGCCCGGAAGTTCCTGGAAATGGCCCGGGAGCGGGCCCTCCGGCATCTCGAGACCATCCGGGGCACCAAGGTCATCGCCATGGTCCACCGGCAGGAGACCATGAGCCTGTTCGGCTTCCCCGTGCTGCGCTATATCAATATCGAAGATTCGGAGGAGATCCTCCGGGCCATCAAGATGACGGATCCGGACACTCCCATCGACCTGATTCTCCATACGCCGGGCGGACTTGTCCTGGCCTCGACCCAGATCGCACACGCCCTGTCGAACCGGAAGGCGCCGGTCACCGTGTTCGTCCCGCATTTCGCCATGTCGGGCGGGACCCTGATCGCCCTGTCCGCAAGCCGGATCGTCATGGACGAAAACGCCATGCTGGGACCGGTCGACCCCCAGCTGGGCGAATTTCCCGCGGCCTCGATCCTGCGGGTCGTCGAACAGAAAAACAGAAACGACATCGACGACAAGACCCTGATCATGGCCGATATCGCGGAAAAAGCAATCCTTCAGCTGAACCATTCGCTCGAACGCCTCCTGACGAAACGCATGCCGGCCGAAAAAGCCCGACAGCTGGCAGGCGTCCTGTCCAGCGGGCACTTTACCCACGATTATCCCCTGACCTACGAAGAACTCCTCTCGTTCGACCTCCCGGTCTCCACCGACGTTCCGGATGACGTATATCTGTTCATGCGGCTTTTTCCACAGCCCAAGCAGGCGATCCCCTCCGTCAGCTACACGCCGTTCGCCCCGCCTCCCGGACGGTCGGGGAACCGGAATTCGTGAAAAGCCGGTGCACAGAAAAAGAACATGGACAGGATGATGCGAAAAGGATTTCGTCCGGAACGGAACCCTTTTCGCATCATCCTGCAGATCCTTTCCCGGGAAAAAAAATCGGGAAACGGCCTTTTCCGTTCCGTTTCCTTCCGCCCTCTCACCGATCGGGCCGGAACGACCTCGAACCAGCTCCGGCACGACCCCTTTTGGTTCCCGGGGATACCGGCATCATCACGCTGATCGTCAGTATCGCCGCCCTGGTTTTTTCCCTCGGCACCCTGATCAGCGACATGATCCGAAACCGCAACATCCTCATCCATGACCTTCAGGTGGACGGACAGGTTTTCCACCGGACCCTTCTCCATCTGGACCGGCTTCAGTGCTTCACCGATCCCCGGACGTCCGGATCCGGTCGCTGCACCGACAACGGGTTCTTCGAACCGACCCCGGACACCCACGGACGGGAGATCCTTCTTCAACGGGCCGAGTACCTCGAAAAGCGGATCGTCGTCCTCTTGAAAAAACTGGATATGCCCGAGTTCGGCTACATCACTCCGGTCGACTACCGCACACTCGCCAAGGCGGAACTCAAAGACCTCAATTTTGAAAAATCCCGCT
>JAKAYA010000089.1 GCA_021826965.1 Nitrospirota bacterium | reverse complement strand
TTTGGCGATGATAAAGGAGTCACCCCTGGCCGCTTCTTCGATCAGACGGGAAAGATGCGTTTTGGCTTCGTGAATGTTGACGGTTTTCATCGCATTTCCCCATAATAGACTAAGTTCATTAAACTTAGTCTATTATGGGGATGACAGGGGAGACATGTCAAGGCTGGCGAAACAAAGGGGGATCGGCAGACAGGAAACAAACGGCTGCGAATCCCAAGAGGATTCTTCCGGACAACAACGTCATCTTGCCCGTCTCCCGGGACAGAGAACGTTGAATTTCCCCTTCCGGTCCAAAAGTGCGACGGCGAAGCCCCAAGGTCTTTCGCATGTCCGCTATGGTTTCGGATCGATCCGGAGACCCGGAGCGAATTCCGGATGTTCCGGGGAGAAGGCCAGTCCGGCTTCCTTCGGTCCGGGGACCTCTTTCCTCCGCCGGATCCCGACCAGCAGATCCGACTCAGAGGACACCGTGTCCGAGTGGTGTCTCCTTCCACTTCCGCTTCCGGAAATCCTTTTCCCGGCATTCCGGAAGATCATTCTTCCTGCCAGCCGATCCCGTTCTCCGCGCACCATTCGATCGCGATCCGCCGAAGACCCCCGTCCCGGTACCGGAACCCGTCCTCCAAAAGACCGAGATCGGCGATCCGGTCCTTGAAAAACCGGAAGGCGCCTTTTCCACGAATCGCCCGGAAAAGATCTTCGCGTCGTCTGTCGTCGTCCAACGAGGCGATGAAATCTTCCATGATGCGGTATTCGTGGATATCCCACCGGGACGGAAGCGCCGCAAAATCCTCTTCCTCCGACAGGATCTTCCGGGCCCATTCCACCTCTTCCGCTTCGCCATCCTCTCGTTCAGCGGTCTCTTCCGAAGCTTCGTCTTCCGCCCGGCGAAAGGCGAAGTCCGACACCCGGAGGCTCGTTCCCGTGCTCCGTTCGAGCCAGAGCGACGATTCTTCCGACGGGAATCCCATTTCCTCCACAATGTCCCGAAGCCGGACGGGTATCAACGCCTTCCTCCTCAAGACACAATTGTCGGCCCGCATCGGCCCGACCTCCCCCGTCGCCGAAGAATCGAGAAATGCGACCGTCCCGGCACGAATCCCGGAAAGGCGCTGCCACCGACGCCCGGTTCCGTGCTGTCCGAGATCGACCGCTCCGTCTTCCCCCATCGACCGGCACATCCGGGAGCCGGAACGGGCGAGCCTCTGGAACATCCAGAGTCCGGAGCCTTCCCCCCCCCGACGGGCGCGACCGACGGGGGTGCCCGAGATCGTCAGCGTCCACATGCACCGGAAAACCGGCCAGGCGGTTTCGGAGACATCGGGCTCCAGGGGGCAAGATAAGAAAGAGAAGGCCCCTCTCTGAGCGGAAGGGGCGTTCGGAAAAACTTCCGGAGGTCGCGTGTTTATTGTGTGATTCGGGGTCCGGGATGACGGGATTCCGGTCGTTTCCGCCCTTGTCAGGCCGTTGGATGTTCCCGGAGCCAGGACCGCAAGGCGTCGTTCATCCGCGTCTGCCATCCCCGGCCTTTTGCGCGGAAGGCCTCCACGATGTCGGCGTCAAACCGGACGGTCATCGCCACTTTCGTGACCTCTTTCGGGGGTCGGCCACGGGAACGCCGGTAAGCCTCGACCATCTCCGGGACGACTTCGGATGCAGGCCGCATGCGTTGCAGCATCTCGTCGGTCAATTCCGGGGAGTCCACCGCATCC
Source organism: Nitrospirota bacterium (assembly GCA_021826965.1). Taxonomy (GTDB): domain Bacteria; phylum Nitrospirota; class Leptospirillia; order Leptospirillales; family Leptospirillaceae; genus Leptospirillum_A. The sequence continues at coordinate 2,391 of JAKAYA010000089.1, read as the reverse complement.
CAGTCCTCCTGTTTAATGTGGTCTGGTTTTCGCTTCGTTCTCATAATAGTCCCTCTCTCGAATATTGGCTTTCCTCAAGCTGATGATCCGGCAAACGTGGAGCCTTCTTGTATAGACCAAGACGTACAAGCGGAAGTCGATGCGACCGATCGCCACTCTTCTCGATTCTCCATAATCTTTTCGATCATCGATCACATCGATCGCCGTTTCCCAATCAAACGTTTTTACCAGAAGAAAGTCCGCTCCATGTTTTTCGAGGTTGGCCTGCCGTTTTGTCTCGTCCCATTCGTATTCCATTACTTAATCGTATATACAATAATTAATAAAATCAAGACAGCTGGAAAGACAGGCCTGGATTTCTCGAGAAGAAGCCGATCCCGATTCTTCCGGATCGGCCCTTCGTCTCGTTCGACACGCCTTCCATGGAGATTTGCAAAAAATTCAATGGAGCTTGGGGCTTTGCAAGATCCTCCTTCGTTCAATCTCCCCTCTGATGGTCGCTTCTCCGGGTTTTGACAATTATGAGTTCATAGCTTACATTTGACAAATGTACATTCCGCGCGACATCACATCGAGGCTGTCCGACAGCCATGCTCCGGTGTTGTTCCTGACAGGACCGCGTCAGTGTGGCAAAAGCACGCTTCTGTCCCGTCTTGCGGGATCCTCTTTCAAGGAGGTCACCTTCGATGATCTGCAGTTGCGGACGTTGGCCAATCGGGATCCGGGACTGTTTCTGGAGCAGTTCAAACCACCTGTTCTGCTTGATGAAGTCCAGTATGTTCCCCAGCTGTTTCCGGAAATCAAACGCTACGTCGACGAACAAAGGAGACAGCGCCTCGAGACCGGCCGACCGGTCCCCGTCCTCTTCCGGATGACAGGTTCGAATCTGCTGTTGATGGATAAAAACATCAAGGAAAGTCTGTCGGGACGGATCCGTTATTTCCATTTGAACACACTCACCGTCCACGAGATCAAAAAAGCGTTCCCCGATGCCGACCTGACGGACATTCTTTTTCAGGGAGGGTGGCCGGAACTTTACATCGACAGGTCTTTGTCGACCGTTGCCTATCTCAACGACTACATTCGCAGTTCTATCGAAAAAGACATTGTTTTAAGCGCCGGTGTACAAAAGCAGGCAGCCTTCGGGATCGTGCTCGGTCTGTTGGCCGCGCGAACAGGCATGTTGCTGGATTATGCCAATATGGCCCGGGACAGCGGGATTCAAGGAGTGACCGTCAAGGAGTGGATCAGTCTTCTTGAGCGCACGGCTTTGGTCCAATATTTGAAGCCTTACGCAAGCAATCTCAACAAGCGATTGACGAAAAACCCCAAACTTTATTTCATGGACACGGGACTTGCGGTTCGCTTGCAGGGTTGGCAGGAGCGTACACCGCTGTTGACGAGTCCCCAGGCAGGGGCATTGTTCGAAACACTGGTGTTTTCGGAAATCCTGAAATTCATTCAGAATTACGGGAAAGACTGGCATATCCATCTGTGGCGTACCAAAGAGGGCGAGGAAATCGATTTCCTGATCGTCACGGATTCTGGCGACACCATTGCACTGGATGCCAAGATGAGCCTGCAGGCGACACAGGCAACCAGACTCCCTGATAGCTTTAAAAAGCTCTTCCCTCACGTGAGCCAGATCGTCCTGGTGACGTTCGGTGGACACCGGATCCGACTGTCCCGCGAATGCCTGGCTGTCCCTGTCGCAGAATTGCACGATTTCCTGATTGAACGATCGGGAGGAGGGGATTCGGGAGAGCATGACGGATCAGATTGACGGAAGCCAACTCCTCATCACGGATACGGAGGACCTTTTCGTAGAGATTGGTATCCGGATCAAAAAAACCGTCCGCTTTCCCCTTCTTGTTCCAGCAGCGCCGGATGCTTTCTACGGCGAATTCGGTCGTGTCGTGATCTTTGCCGACGCTGGCATTCTGGTCGTACACGCCATAGGGGTTCGACTTCCCCAGAGCCGGGTCGGGAAAATCTTGACCGTTGTCCCCCACCGAGCTCCCTTGCTGTTGCCATTCCTGCCCTCTATTTTTGAACTCGCCCACCAGCTTCTTCTTCGTGTCTACTGAAATGACGGGCTCCTGTCGACGCTGGAAGTCCCTCGCCTGCTCATTGATCGAGTCGCGCGGCAAACCTCGGCATTCATGCCGGGGAAGGATAGCGCGGACGGCAAAGCCGTCCTGGAATTTTGACTTTCAGTGAGGGGTTTGCTGCTGTTCGATGTATTGGCGAATGATTTCGATGGAAGCGCCGCCACAGCTTCCGGCAAAGTAGCTGGGGGACCAGAGCGACCCTCCCCACAGGTTTTTCTGAATGCGGGGGTATTTTTTCTTCCGGATCAATCGGCTGGAGACACCCTTCAGGCTGTTCACC
>JAKAYA010000039.1 GCA_021826965.1 Nitrospirota bacterium | reverse complement strand
GGAACACTGGGTACCCGTGCTGGTGGCCCGGGACCGCGGGGCCGTGACCACCGACAGCATCCTGCCAGCAGTCACGGCCCAGACCCTCAAACGGAGTCTGGTTCCCATTCTGGACAAGGACGCCGTTCTCTGTCACGACGGGCTTCCGTCGTATTTCACCCTGGCCCGGGACACCGGAATCTCCCACCGGACAGTCTATGCGGCCCACGGGAAACGGGTTCTCAAGGGGGTCTTCCACATCCAGAACGTCAATGCCTACCACAGCCGCTTGAAGGAATGGCTGGAACGGTTCCACGGCGTCGCCACCAAATACCTTCCGAGCTATCTGGGGTGGAGACGATTCCTGGAGTTGAAAATCCCCTCTGTCTCTTTCTCCCGGGCGATCCTTCAGGCGATTGTGGCTCCAGGTCGACTTCATTCGTTTACTGGAACATAGCCGCATTTCCCATGGAAAGATAAAGAAAATAGATTTTTGTGTCAAGAGAAATCTGGCACAATTTTGGCACACTCGGACGTAATATCATGACATATGACGTAATACGATATGCAGGAAAATAAAGGATTTATGATGGTAGAAAGTCTATTTGGCCAGCTTCCCAAGCTGAAAGTCTCGGGTTCGAATCCCGTATCCCGCTCCAATGTATAAGCCAATCTAGCAAAATTCGACTCCTGAAAATTCAATTTTGTTCCAATGAGCGGAGACTCGGTCCAGAATGGATGCCTTCGATGCCTAATTCCCGCATCGCCGTCCGGCCGGCCGGACGATAGTACAGTCCGAAACTGGACCCCCAACCGGGGCCGCCTGGGTCGACAGCGGAAACCCGGACAGGCCGCGTCGGGGAGACTCTTGAGATTCCCATGGCTCAGTCATCCCGGACTTTTTCATGAAACGGTTCCTCCCTTGGATGGAACGGGAAAAGGTCAGGGCCTCTTCCGGATTGTCCTTATTCATCCATTTTCCGGACCCTCTCGACCAAACGAAGATCCGTTTGAGCCGAAAGATGGACTTGTCCCGGTCGGACCTCCCTGGGGCAGCCGCACTCCCGGACGGGTTTCGCGAAATGATTCGGCATCTGTCTTTGCAGTATGTCGGAAAGGATCGTACAGGGGTTGTTCCAAAAACACATCGATCCGCAAGCGAGCTTTCCAGTTCGCTTTTGGCTCCAAAGCAAGCGCCAAACTCACCGGATAACAGGAGATCAAGGTTGTTGTCCTCCTCATCATCCAGATCCGGTTCCGCATCTCCTCTTCTTGACGCTCCTGCGCCCGCTTGAGAGGTTTTTGCTCCTTGCCGGGTTGGGGGGATGTCGGACCGGTCCTCTTCACGGAATGAAAAGGCGGAAAAGATCCTGTCCCGATCTTTTCCGCCATGACCGGGGGCCCACCGGACACCCGGCTACGAGACAGGCTTGTACTTCAGCTGTTCGAATATCTCCTTCACGAATTTCAGGGCATCTTCCTTTTCGATCCAGATGTCCTTCTCCTCCTCCCCCTGATCCGGATGGCTGTGGAGCCTTTCGGCGACCATGGCCTCGAACACCTTTTCCATCACTTCCAGGATCTCTGCCCGGATCTCAGGGGTGACACTTTCCTTGCTGACCTGATGGTAACCTGGCTGTTCGTCCATCAGTTTTTCGAATCCTCTTTCCATTTCATTGAGGATTTCGATCCGGAAATCAGGTGTCACATGCTCTCCCGAAGCCCCTTCATATTCTGACTGAAGTTGCTCCGACAGACCTTCGAAATAGATCTTCATCGTTTCTGCCCGTGAGGCGCGCCCCACGTTTTCGTCCCACAACTCGGGAACGGGATCCACCAACGCCGTCCTGCCGAGGTTGTACGCTTTTTTCAAGATGTAAGTGCGGTCTCTCCGCTGGGTTTCCATGAAAATTTCCCCATCCTTTCTGAAAACCCCCGGGGCAATCGTCTCTCTTCGCACCCGGATTCAATATCCATCTTCAGTAAGGTGGCCGAAAGCAATTGCTCAACATGGAAAAGGGAATGAGAAAGGTTCGTACCGGAAGAAAAGCTCGCATCGGAGGATTGAGGGCAGACTCTCTGGCCAATTCTACTGTTTGTTTCTCCTGTTTTCTTTTTACACCCGCTTTCACAAAAGTCAAGGAAAGCCGCAAAAAGTTCAATTCTTGAGCCTGTCTTACAATAAACCCACGGACATTTCACTCAACTCTACATGAACGAGGTCCACAACCAGAATTTTCGTTGCTTCCGGACAGGCTGGAGACTGGCTGCCGGAAGACGATCTGGTCCATTTTCTCATCGAAGCGGTGGACAAGTACGGATCTGTCGGGATTCGAGCGAAACCCGGAATAAGGGCCCGTTCGGAAATAAGTGAGTCATAGGCATTGTGATAGTTGCCCTATTTATAGGGCTTCTTGAAGCGTAAATGTAATGGTAATTACCGAACAGGTCCTAAGGATCTTCTGTTGGGTTCCGGGGCTCGATTCCCGGATCTTATGGTGGCGATTCTTCAGTCCGCCGACTGTCCGATAATCGGGGACGAGGCTGGCTGTCGATGTAGGCCGCAATGTCCCAGGATTCCTGGTCGGTGAGAAGTCCCGGACCGTCGGGAGGCATGTTCGATTTCAGAAATTCGGCCAGTTTCCGGACCGAATGGAACCCGGACTCCACCGGATAGGATCGGGGTCCCCAGACGGGAGAGCCTCCATGTTCCGCAACCCCCTGGCCGGCCATCCCGTGGCAGGAGGCGCAGCGGTTTGCATAGAGGGACATTCCTTTCCGTCTGTCCGGCGCTCTCAGTTGCCGGGGGCCGCTGAAAAGACCGGAGTCCGGTGCCGGTTTCTTGATGGATCGAAGGCCTTGCCCTTGGAGCGGGAGACCGACGGGCGCGCCCTTGGCTAGCCAGAAGATATAGGCGTTGAGGGCCCGCAGCGTCTCTCCGCCGGCGGGCGGCGGTGTTCCGTCCAGACTCTTGCGGAAGCACTGGCGTATCCGGTCGTTCAGCTGGATCATCTCCCGCTTTTGGCTGTCGAAGCGCGGATAATGGACATACGCCGCCCACATGGGAGCCGCATAGGGTTTTCGTCCGGCCTCCAGATGACAGCTCGCGCAAGTCAGACTGTTTCCCGTGTATCGTCCGGCGTATTTGCCGGTCTGGGTGAAGATCGCTTCTCCGCGCTTCACCAGGTCTCCCAGCGGGCCTTTCGGGTAATCTCCCGGGTGGGGAGGAGAGAAAAAGGTTGCTCCTCCCGCTTGGCGGATGCCGGGAATGGCTCCGAAGAGCAGCGTTACGGCCAGGACCCCCCGGATGAGAATCGCTCGGTACCGCTTCAATATGCACCTCTCCTTGCAAGATTCCCTGTGGGGGAAGGGGAAAAAGCCTTCAGGAAACCGGATCCGGGATTCATTTCGGTGCCGGTTTGTCCGGGCGTGGCTGGCTGTCGATATAGGCGGCCACGTCCCAGGCCATCTGGTCCGGAAGCGTTGTTCCCTTCGACAAAGGCATGTTCATCTTGATGAAACCGGCCAGTTTGGCCACCTTGTAGAACCCTGCTCCCTTGTTGTAGGAGCCGGGACCCCAGACGGGCGGAAAGGCGATCTCTCCCCGCGAAACCCGTCCCTGTCCGCCAAGTCCATGACAGAGAGCGCACCGGGCGACATAAACTTTCTTTCCCCGCAGCGGGTCAGGGGCCTTTTCCGGCTTCGGGAGGGACACCATCCGGCTGCCTTTCAGGTTTACACCCACGGGAGCTCCCCGGGACATCCAGAAGCTGTAGGCGATCAGGGATTTGATGGTACGACCGTCCACCGGAGTGGCCGATCCGTTCATGGAAAACCGGAAACATCCCTGGATGCGTTCCGCGAGGCTGTTCACCTTGTGGTTTTTCTTCCGGTAGCGCGGATACAGGACGTAGGCGCCCCATAAAGGCGCCGAATAGGCTTTCCTTCCGCGGTCCAGATGGCAACTTTCGCACGAAAGCCTGTTTCCCGTGTATCGACCGGCGTATTTGGCGGTCCGGGTGAAGATCTTCTCGCCGTGACGGATCAGGTCCCCGAAGCCTCCTTGGGGGATCGATTCCTCCGGAGGGGGAGAGAAGAGAACGTTCGATTCCGCCGCCATCGCACGCGCCGTGATGAAAGCCGGGCCGAACGCCGCGAGCAGCAGGAGAATGCGGAAAATCCGTCGGGCCGCTTCGTTCTTCTGACGCATGATCGCCTCCTTAGGGTTTAGCGGCCATTCGCCTGAGGGGGATTCAGGCTGGAAAAATATTCCGCCACGGCCTTTCGTTCCCCGGCGCTCAGACGCCGGGCGATTCCCCGCATGAGTCCCTGGGGATCGTCCTTCCTTTCGAGAAACGCATAGGCGATGAGCTGGCGCATCAGATAGGTGCGATTCTGGCCGGCGATGTACGGGAACAGCGGAGGAACCCCGCTCCCGTTCACGCCATGGCACTGTACGCAGGCCGGGATGTTTTTCTTCCAGATCCCCCGGTGGGCGATCTTCTTTCCGAGAGCCACACGGGCGGAAGAAGGGGGTTCGGTCTCCCGCGCCTTCGGAGTGCGGGCACGCGAGTAATACAGGGCCACGGCGTCGATGTCGTGTTCGGAAAGATTTTCGACGACACCGGCCATGACGGGTCCGTACCGTTTTCCTTTCTGGACCTCCCGGATCTCCCGGGCAATGTATTGACGTGTCTGGCCGGCGATCCGCGGAGACCCGATGGAGGGCATCCCGCCGCCTTTCAGACGGTGGCATTCCATGCAGGCCGTGTTTCCGGGATCTCCGTTGCCGGCTTCGGCGATGTGCTTCCCCCAGTCCATGAGGCTCTCGGCCCGCGCGGGAAGAGGTATCGAAACGAAGCTGAAGAGGAGAGAACAGAGGACTGGTCCGACAATCGCAATTCTCACCGGAAGATTCTCCTTGACCTGTCGCCAGAAGGCCGCTCACATCCCTGGACCGGAGGAGCGTGCCGGATGGGTTGTTTGATATGGGAGTATTATGGCGCGCGGGACCGTCGCGGATCGAATAAGGAATAGTTAGAGGGAGCATAAGAAATCGTCCGGATTCCGGCCAGGGAAACACGGAAAATGCCGAATCCGGAAAACGGAGGAGCCTTTCCGGCAGAGCACCGGACGGTTCAGGGAGTCCTGGCCGTGTCTTCCGGCGGGAACATCGGGGGATTATTGACTGTTCCCAGAACTCCCATGCATTGCAGATGTTCGATATGCCCGACGAGAATTTTGTTCGCCTTGCGGATCTGTTCTTTCAGGACATCCAGGCGGGTCCAGTCGGCATTGTCCCGGGCGGCCAGCGCTTCCCGGACAAGCGCGTGGAGATGTTCGTGCATCTTCCGGTATCGCCGGAATTCCCGGGTGCGGCCATAGATCGTTTCCCCGTCGCCGTCGATCCATCGCCCCTGCATGCAGCGGTGGGAGTCGGTCCATTCCGGCCGGGATTCTCCGGGAGTCTCGATACCGGCCAGGAAATTGGCATAAAAAACATGGGCGGCTTCCTTCGCCATGAGGAGGGAGTAGTCCGTCAGGCCCCACGGGGGGTTCTTCCATTCGCTCCAGGATGGATAGTTCCGATAGCTCCGGGCCCATTCCGGAAGGTCGTCCGGAGGCCTCGGGGGAGAAATGGCGATTCCCTGACCGACCTGGCATCCCCACTGGAGCAGGAGAAGACCTTCCCGCTCGGTTTCGATCCCTTCTCCGATGGCATCGACCAGCATCAGTCGGGCGGAGGTGATCAGACTTGCGATGATGGCCATGTCGTTGGCGCTTTTTCCGAGGTTCCGGACAAAACTCCGGGGGATGGTGATCCGGTCGACGCCCAGCGTCTGCATGGTCGCGAGGGAGCTTTGCTCGGTTCCGATGTTTCCGAGGCTGAGGGAGACGCCGATCGTCCGGCAGGCGTTCACGACCGCTTTGACTTTCCGGATGTCCCGGAAGAGTTTCGTGTCCGAGATGTCCAGTTCCAGAACGGACGGGGAGACATCCGGGTATCTTTCAAAGGCGGTGCGGAGAGTGTCCGGAAATTTTCCGGACAGGAGATTCCGGCAGGAGATGTTCATCCGGATGCGGGGAGAGAAGCCTTTTTTTGCCCATGTTCGCGACTGGAGGAGAATTTCGTCGAGGCCCCGCCGTTCCACCTCGAGAATTGTTTCGCAGTCCTCCAGTGTCTGCATGAAGCTTCCCGCTTCCTGAAGGCCCCTTTCGGGATGATTCCAGCGCAGAAGGGCTTCCACGCCCACAATCCTGCCGGAGCGCAGTTCCGCCTGAGGCTGATAGTGGTATGTGAACCGATTCTCCCTCAGGGAAACCGCAAGTTCCACCTGTGTCCTGTGGTGCTCTTCCAGCGATTGCGCCATGTCGGGCGAAAAGGTCTGCCAGTTGTTCTTGCCGTGCTCCTTGACCTGGTAGAGGGCGATGTCGGCATGTTTGAGCAGGGCTTCGAAGTCGCCGTCGTCCGGCGGCACGATCGTGATCCCGAGACTTGCGCCGATCGTGACGGTCTCTTCTCCCAGAGAAAAAGGATTCGAAAGGGAACGGATGATCCGGTCGAAGAGGTCGGCGTTTCCGTTTTTATCGAGAGCGGTCAGGAGGATGCCGAACTCGTCTCCGCCGAGCCGTGCCAGAGTATCGGTTGTCCTCAACACGCCCTGGAGACGTTCGGAAACCCGGGAGAGAAGACGGTCTCCGGCCGGATGACCCAATCGGTCGTTGACCTGCTTGAATCCGTCGAGATCCAGGATCCCCAGGGCGAACGGCTCCCTTCCTCGCCGATAGCGTTCGATCGACTGGCCGGCGCGATCCTGGAAAAGCCGCCGGTTGGGGAGATCCGTCAGCGGATCGAAGAGGGAGAGATGCGTGTATTCGCTCTCCCGGCGCAATCGTTCGTTCTCCCGATCGCGGTTGTCGATGGCGAACGAAAGATTTTCGACAAGGGTTCCGATCAGTTCGACGAGGTCCGGGTCGAAAAAGAATGGTTCGCCGGAGTGGACCAGCAGGGCTCCGAAAAGGATTCCGCCCCGACGGACCGGAAAACCGGCACTGGAGGCAATCCCCGACTGGAGATAGAGGGCCCGGAGTTCTTCCTCCTCAAGATTTTCCACAATGGTGTTCCAGACCACCGGGCTTTCGGACCGGATCGTCGTTCCCCACAGCCCTTTGCCTTCGGGACGGGACGGATCGCTCGAGACATTGAACCGGTCGAATTCCTTGGAGGCATGTCCGAACTTGGCCAGAAGATGCCCTTCCGGAGTGTCGTCGTTCCGGGCGATGAACCGGGCCAGGGAAACGCCTCCTTCTTCGACGACGATCCGGCAGGTTTCGGAGAGAAGCGTTTCGATATCGGGCAGGGAAAGGATGAGCCGATCGATGCGGGAAATCGCCTGGTAGAAACGGTTCTGCCGGGAGGTTTTCTGGAACGTTCCCATCTTCCGGAAGAAAAAGAAGCCTCCTCCGCCCAGAACCGCCAGAAGAAGACTTCCTCGCAGAAAATTGAGCAGAAGGATCTTTTGCAGAAGGAGAATGCGGCTTTCGCTGGAGCGCCCGGACAGCCGGGCAAATAGAAGGACCAGCTGCCGGTCCTCCCGGACCAGGGCCTCGACGGGCAATGCGTTGACGAAGTTTTCCCGGAGACGGTCGAACAGGGCGCCCGCTTTGTCGAGAAGCCTTCGGTCTTCCGTGGAGAGGAAGGAGGCATTGTCCTGCATCGTCCTCAACACGGCGCGGCCCTGGATCAGGAGTCCCTGGCGATAGGAAACGGAGGGGAAGGGAAAAACGATTTTGGGGGAAAAGGTGTTCAGGAGAAAGAGGTTGGTGACGTTTTCCAGGGAAGACAGGGAATCCGAAAATCGGGTCGTCTGCGTGATTTTCTGGTTGAGCCGGAACGTTTCGGCGGAGAGGAAAAAATAGACGGCCAGGAGGACGAGGAAAAGAGCGGGCACACGGAAGCCGATATGACGGAGGACGGAGAAAAGCCGGACGACGTCTTTCAAAATCCGCAATGCCGGACTCCTTTCGGGAGGGGCGCTCGCCCAGGTCGATTCCGGTCCGTATCGGACGAAAGGCGCGCCGTCGGCCGGTACCGATTTTTTCCCCGGCCCGGAGAGTACGGATAACAGAGGAATCTATGAATGAACGATATCAAAATTCTCTCGCAAAAACAAAAAAGGTGAGCAAATTTCGTCAACCTATTTTTTGATTTTATCGACCGGAGATTGGGTGTGAATGCGAAGGGTGAGGACCCGGAAAAGGGGAGTCCGAAAGTCCTGAGGAATGTGGTACCTTTTTCGGGAAGACGGGACGGGGATCTTCTGAGAGGAGGCAGGCCCACCGGGATCGGCCGGGAGGGCAGAACCATGAAACGGAGAAAAACGCTCGCGGGTTTCCTCTGCATACTGACGGCGGTTTTTTCGGCTCCGGCGCATTCTGCGGAGCTCGGTCAGGGGGGCATGTCCGTCGTCCCTCCCCCTCTGTCGCCTTCGGCGCCGACGACGCCGCTTCCGACCTCGCCGCTTCCGTCTCCCTCTCCCGGCCATTCTTCGGGGCCGACGACACCGGCCTTTCCGGGAATCCCAGGGCTGTCGCGACCACAGATTTCTCCTCTGGCTTCCCGTCTTGTTCTCCGGACGACGCCTCCGGGGGCCCGGGTGCTGTTCGAAGGAATCGATCTCGGACGGACTCCGCTGAATGCAGACGTTCCGGCTGGTCCGAACCGCCGTCTTGTCCTCCTGCTGGACGGATACAGGCCGGTCCGGATGCGAATTCGCGTGGAAGCGGGGAAGATCCTCGGCATGTCGTTGACCCTCAAGCCGTCCCGGGCCCCTCTTCGTCCGCCCGGCAAACCGGGAGCTTCGTCAAAGCCCTGAAGGGAGTCCGGTTTTCCGGTGGATGCTTGACGAGGGGTGAGGCTTCGTGCGTACGACCGTGCAGCGCGACTCTTCCTCCTAATTCTTCCTGTCCCGGTCTATCCCGCCCGGGTCTTTTCCTGACGGGCCAACAGGTCCGCCTTGTCCAGAGCCCACCGGGCAATCCTGTCGCACAGGAGCAAGGAGACATTTTCGTCCGGTATGTCGAGAAAGCTTTGCCCCTTTGCCAGACGGTCCTCCATCGACGGGTTGTCGGGGATGGTGACCGGGCAAAGCCGCGAACCGAGAAGCCATTGAAAGCGGCCGGCCAGATTCTGGTGGAAGGAACGGGTCTCGTCCAGACGGTTCAGGATGTAGTAGCGCTCCGTGTAGAGGCCTTTTTCGGCCTCGGTCCGTTCGAAAAAGTTCTCCATCTCCTTGGCCGCCAGAAGGGACGGGATCTCCGGAAGGAGGGGAAGGAGGACGAGCGGGGACATCCCGGTGGCTTCCTCGATCAGCGCAGGAGGCGAGAGCGGGAGGTCGACCAGGATCAGGGGCAGGGAATGCGAAGGGCGGGGAAGAAGCGCCGGTACCTCCATTCGGATCTCATGATAGAGATCCGAAAACGCACATTCGGGACCCCCGGCTCCGAACAACGGAGACTGGAACCGGATCGACAGAAGGGGAAGGGTCTCCCCCGGCCGCCCATAGGTCGTCCAGATTTTTCCCGTCCGGACCGATTCGGTCTTTTTGATCCCCAGGAACAGAAACGCGAGAAAGCTGGAGGAGGTCAGATCGAGAAGGACGACCGGCCGTCCCGACAGGGACCACCGGGCGGCGAGGGAAGCCAGAAGGAGTGTCTTCCCTGTCCCTCCGGCGGGACCGGTGACGAGCACGCATGGCCAGTGCTGTTCGGGTTGTCTCGGGGACGGCCTCCTGCCGATCGCCCGGTCCAGGGCCGTCCATTCTCCGGGGGCGGGCTGAGTTGCCAGCGCATCCCCCGGGGGGAGGGACGTTATTCTCGGCGGAGGAGCAAACCGGACGGTCCGGGCCCCTGTGCCGGAGGGGGAGAGCTTTCGTGTCTCCTGCCGGAACTCGACATAAGGGACGCTTGCATCGTCCGTCGTCTGAAAATGCGCTTTGATACGCTCGAGATCCGGCGACTGGCTCACGGTTTTTTCTCCTCCGTTCCCTGGGGGTCCTTTTCGATCCATCCTCAATATCATCAGTAGTAAAAATACCACGAAAATCCTTCGTATCCTCCGATCCCTCCAAAGGCCGAAGAACCGAGGGCACCTCCGTCCACGAGAACGGTCGAATCGAGGGGGGCGATCCCGAACCGGAGGGCAATCCCGCCCTGAAAGGCGCTGTACTGGGAGTTCCCCTGGACAATGAACTCGGGGCCCGCGGCCAGAGATACGGATTTTTCCGGATTTTCCCAGGCCGGGTGGAGGTATCGGGACTGGAAGTACGTATAGTCGATATACCCCGTGTAGTTCGCAAAGAAGTCGAGGTTCCCTCCCGCGACGCCGGCGGACAGATCCCCCTGGAGAAACAGCCCGGACACCACTTGGGGCGGTGTCAGCGTCTGGTCGTGGAGAGCAAATCCCCATCCGGCATCGGCTTCGACGCTGCCGAAGAAGGTCGGGATGCGAAGCCCCAGAGCCGGCGTTGTTCCGATATACGACTGGGAGAGAAATGTCGTGGAGGAGGGGGTCGGATGATACTGGAATGTGAAGGCGTTTCCCTGGACGAACGCGTGCAGGTACACCGGTTCCCGGCCATGGGATCCTTCCAGGGTTCCGACCGGAAAGAAGCCCCCGACCTGGGTGTAGTAATACTGCGTGTACTGGGTAAAGAGCGTTTCGCCCAGGAGAAACTCGAAGTGGCTTCCTTCAGCGGCCGCCTGCTGACGGGAAATCGCGGCCAGAGTGTTCGCTGCCTCGAGGGCGTTCGTCCGGGAAGTCTCTCCCGGTTCTTCCCTCGCCAGGTTCCGGGCGAGAGTTGCTTGATCACGGGCTTTCCCGAAGCGATTTTCCCGGAGATCGAGTTGCGCCAGGGCCAGATGGAGCCGGGACGACCGGGGCGATTTCGACAGGGCGTCTTTCAGGGTGTTCCGGGCTTTTTCAGGATGTCCGGACTCCGCCATGGTTCGACTTTCGAGAACGATCAGGGCCACCCGGTTTCCCCAACGCCGCCGCGCCTCGTCGATCCATCGTCCGGCGGTCTCGGGATGTCCGCTCGAAAGCGCCACGTCAATATCCAGGACCGCCTGGGAAAAGCGTTTTTCGGGGTGAAGTCCCCGGAGAAGCGCATAAGCTTTCCGGGGATGGCCGGTCGCCGTGTCCACACGGACCTCTTGTCGAAGGGCGAAGCGGTCTCCGGGGTGTTTCCGGAGAAAGAGGCGAATACGGTCCATGGCGGATTTTCCGTTTTTCCGGGCGAGAAAACGGTCGATCGCAAGATTTAGGTCGAAACGCTCGAGATTTCGGATCCGGATCCTGTCTTCCAAAGACAGATCCGGGCGGTTGGAAAGGGATTTCAGGATGGCTTCCAGCGGAACGGTCTCCCCGAGGGTCGCATAGCCCCAGGCCCGGGCGATCTGGTCCCGGTTCGACAGGAGAAAGGACCGTTCTCCGGCCTTCGAAAGCTCCCGGTCGGCCCGGGCGACCGGACCGGCATGGGCATCGACCGTGCCTTCGAGAACGAGAAAGGATGGGGAACGCTCCATGTTGCTCCGGAGATGCCGGGGAAGGGCATTCAGAGTCCTCTCCGCTTCCCGGAATCGGCCCAGGGATTCAAGGGCGCCAAGGACGACCATCCGGGATTCCCTGTCCCCCGGGTGAATAGCGGAAACCCGTCGGGCCGTTGCGAGGGCCCGGACCGGATGACCCATCCGGAGTTCGAGTCCCGCCAAAAGGTCGGGGGCGGCCGTCTGATCGGGCAGGATTTTCCAGGCGGAGCGGTACAACCGGACAGCCTTCGACCGCTTTCCTGCCCGGTCCTGCGCTTTTCCGAACGCGATCAGCCGCCAGTAACGGATTTGTCGATCGAGGGAATGGGCCTCCTTCCGGCGGGCGGAAGACAGGGGGAGCCGGACCGCTCTTTTCAGCGCCGCGGAAGCCTTCTCCGGCCTGGAGAGAGCCAGATTCGCGGAGGCGAGCCCGATCCAGTAAGCGGGGTTGTCGGGATCGGCCCGGATCAGAAGACGAAACCGGTCGCGGGCTTCTTGAGCTTTTCCCCGGTGAAGTGCAGTGAAGGCCTTCGCCGGCAGGGGCCCTTCGGCGAGGGACCGTTTCCGGGCCCGGGCAATCAGGCGGTCGATGGAGGGATCCGGAAAAGCTTTCCGGTAGTCCATCATTTCGGGAATGAACGACGGACTGTCTCCGGCCCAGAGCAGGGACTGTCTCCAGTCGGCCCGCGCCAGAGGCGCTTCTGGCGAAGTCGAAAGAGCCAGAGGGGCGAGAACCCGGAGGCTCTCCCGGCGGGTCGAAGCCTGGTCGGAGAGGATTTCGCCATAGGCCAGACGGTAGGACGCGCTGTCCGGATAACGGTCCGTCAGAGCCTTGAGTTCGGACAATCCCTGTTTCCGGCCGTCCGGTTTTTTTTCGGCGAGGTGGAAGTATTCCCGCGCCAGGGAAGGCGGGGGAGGGGCGTTTCCGAAGGCCGCCGCGAACAGGCTTTGCGCCCGGGCATATCGCCGCTCCTTTTCGGCCTTCCGGGCCCGGGCGATCCGGGAGGACCAGCGCGGACCCAGGATTTCCTCCCGCCGGAAAACGGGCAGGTAAGGACTTCGGGGGAAGCGGTCGCCAAATGTCCGGATCAGGGGGCGCGCCTTGCGGGTGTCACCGCTCAGGAGATAGGCCTGAATCAGACCGGTCAGCGCCCTTTTGTCATTCGGATAGAGAAACAGGAGTTGCCGGTAGACGGCGGCCGCAAGGTCTTCGCGCCCGTTCGCGATCCAGTAGTGCGCCTTTTGTTCGAGTTGGCTCCGGGCGTCCGGCGGCGTCGCCCAGACGGGGCCGGGAGAGAAAAGAGCCAGGAGCGATGCGGCAAGAATCCGCAGGCGAATCCCGAAAGGAGAGAGACCGAAAAGAAGGCGACGACAGAGGATCACTTTGGAGAAACCTCCTTTCGATCCGGGAGCCCGGCGGGATTTTTTGCGCGTTCCTCCAAAAGGATCCGGAGAAGGAGACCCGTCGCAACAGCCAGGAGAATAACCGAAGCCACGATGCCCACAGGATGAGAGGTGAACCAGAAACGCGTTTCTTCGACAAGCCCCGTCGATCCGATGGAGAAAGAGGATGCAGGCAGAAAGAAAGAGCTGAGACCGTCCGGTTCGACGACCGTGACGTCACCGAAAATCGCGGGAAAATGGCGGGGATCGAACAGGATTCTGTCCATTGCCTGAAGGCCCTTCTGGCTGACGCCGATGACGGACAGGACGACACGGTGCCGGGCGAAGGGAGAGACGGTTTCCATCAGGACGCCGAACGGGATCCGGGCCTTCCGGAATTCGCGGACCAGATCCGTCGGACCGAAGTGAGCGGGAGGAGGATTTTTCCAGCGGAGGATTTCCAGGAGAAGGTTTTCGCTCTTGAGCCGTTCGAGGTTCGCTCCGGAAGCGTGCGGAAGGGCCTGGGTCAGACGCAGGAGCAGCGGGTTCGATCCGTAAGTTCCGACAAGAATGAGATTTCGATCTTTGAGTGTGTCGACGTCTTCCGGCCCGGAAACATGGATTCGCGTGGCCGCAAGACCGGTCTGTGCACCGAATGAGGCCATCATGTGGAGAAAAAGACCGATATCCGCAGGACCTGGAGGATTTGGCAGGACGACGCCCGTCTCGGACAAGTCGGCATAGCGCGTGAAAGGATAGCCTCCGTTCGGAAAAAGCTTCAGGTCCGGCAGGATCGTATAGCGGGAGAAAGGGCGCAGGTCGAGAAAAGAGGACGGAAGGACCGCTCCTCCCAGACGGGGGTTCTGGTCCATGGAACAGGAAATGACAGACGGATAAGAGTTCCGGAAGTTGAAGTTGAATTTCAGACGGTTCGAAAAGGGGGTCAGGTCGTCGACGGAAAGGGGAACTTCCGCACTTCTCTCCACGATACCGCCAGCAGCGGGAAGCGAAAGGGACTCCTGGTAACGGTCGTTCAGGAAGATATCCAGTTTCGAGCGGTTTTCCCGCTTTTCCGTCCGGACCAGGAAGCGGATGTGTGCCCGAATCCATTTGTGGTTCCAGGTAAACAGGTCCGGAGGCAGGGAAAAAGGAATCCGGACCGAACCGGTTCCGCGGACCCTCAGATTCTCCGGAGATTCCAGCGAACCGAACCGGAGCGTTTTTCCCGCTGCCTGCCAGCGGGGAGCATCGTCCGGTTGCCGTCGGGGGGGCGTCACGACGTTTTTCGGATAGAACCGGTCACCGGTGCCCGCAAACCGGTTCTCGGAGAGGGACAGTGCGGCCAAGCGGAGGTCTTGGGGCGTTTGTCCGGTCACCACGAGGATTCGGGAAAATGGGTCTCCGGGGTTGCTTCGCATCAGGAGAAACGGCCCCGTGACCGGCGTCGAAAGCCAGTCCGGCGGGAGATCTTTCGCGAGAGACAGGAGAATGAGATGCCCCGGAGGAAGAGAGGACGGGGAAAGGGATCCGGACACGGTCACCGGAAATCGGAGCGGGAGGAAGGGGGCCTTTACCCCTAGCCAGGATGCGACGATTCCGGCGGCTTCGAGGGATTCGGGGGCAACGGTCGTCAGCACGAACGGGATGCGTCGAAGTCCGGCGGCGTCCGGGTAAACGAACGGAAACGGCAAGTCGGAAAGTCGGGGGGGAACCCCGATCCGGGTTCCCCCCAGTGTGATGGCGGATCTGCGGAGAATGGTGATGAAAGGAGCGGACCCGAAAAAGGCGCAGGGGTTCTTCGGATCCCGGATCACCCGAAGACGGACGATATTGCGGGTATTCACGAGGGGGCCCGGCACAGGAAAAGTCAATGCCAGCGTCTGACCGGAAGAGTCCGGTCCCGAAGGGATCTCTCCCAGCCGGACGCCGTTCCAGTCCACGGCCAATGCGTCCCGGTCTTTCCGGAAGAGAGAGGTGCGGAGTCGATAGACCAGTCGAAGGCTCGCCGTCCGGACCAGTTTGTCCGGTGAAATCCCGACGGGGAAGCTCCGGTCGGCCGAGTCGGGTCCCATCTCGAAGTCTTTTTCCATCTGGAGGTCCCGGAAGGTGAGCCGTTCCTGGAAATGTCCGTCCGGAGTGACAGCGAAAAGGTTTGGGGCTGCCGGGGCGGGAGACGTGTAAAAGAGTCCGGACATCAGTCCCAGGAGAAAAGCGGTCCGGAAAAATATCCGCTTTCGTGCGAACCGTCGGATCTTCATGAAACTTTCCCGAAGGATTCGGGCGGGGAAGAGATTTTCGGTCCGGAAGACCAGAAGATGCCTTTGATGGCACGCATCTGGCCGACAAAGGCAAAAACAGCCACTTCCCAGAGACTTTTGAGAATGCTGTCATCTTTTTCGGAGAGGCCCAGCCGCACCCAGGCGTCCGCTCTTCCATAAAGGAGCAGCACCCGGTTTTTTTCCTCTTCCAGGGTCAGGGGATGGAAGTTCAGACGCACGAAAAACTCGTCCATGCCGACGACTTCCGCCGGAAATTCATGAATCCGGTCGAGAAAGGGGATTTCCAGCCGGACCTCCTCTCCGGTCCGGAGCGAAGCGCTTTTCAGCAAGCGGATCCGGACGCCGTCGTCGGACATATCCTCCGTTTCCCCGTAGAGAACCTGTCCGTCCCCTCCGGAAAGGCGCACGGGGTAGCTTACGGTGATGCGCGGACGGAAACGCCGCTGGGTCCTTTCCCACCCGACAGCGAGGGTCGTGCCGATGATAAGGAGGTTGTGGACCGTCCAGGCAAGGGTGAGAAGGATCGTGGGAATTTCTCCAAATCCGCCGGTATAGCGGAGAATTCCGGAAATGAGACCCCCCAGGTTCAGCACCCACAGGACGATGAAGGGTCTGGCGATCCGGCGGTCGTAAAATTCTTTTTCGATCCGGCCCTCCTTGGCGGTGACGTTGAAGCTCCCGAGACTCGGCCGGACCATCGCCAGGAGCGTCGGGAGAAAGATATAGGGCGCGAGCGTCGTTTCGTATACCTGGTTCCAGAAGGAGTGCCGGTGTCGTCCGTTGATGGCCGCGTTGGCCAGGAGAGACAGCGCGATGGTGGGAAACGCGTAACTTGCGATCGAATAGGCGTCGGCATCGAAGATCCGGACGCCGAAATACAGGTAGGCGAGGGGTGCGGTCAGGAAGATGATGCGGGGAAGAGACGACAGGAAAAACAGCATCCCGTTCAGGTAGCACAGTTTCTGGGCAAAGGTCAGTCCACGGGCCAGGAGGGGGTTTTCGATCCGGAAGATCTGGATCATCCCCCGGGCCCAGCGGATGCGCTGACGGATGTGGGCGGACAGGGACGGTGTCGCGAGACCGGCCGCCTGGGGAAGGTTCAGATAGGCCGACTCCCATCCTCTCCGGTGCAAACGGATCGACGTATGGGCGTCTTC
>JAKAYA010000088.1 GCA_021826965.1 Nitrospirota bacterium | reverse complement strand
GTTTAATTTTGTCAACACTTCCAGGAGAGAGGAGAAGGCGCACTCCTCCCCGCCCTGAAGGGCGAGGTTTCCAGTGCGCGCCAAGGATGATCTGGGACATCGGCAGCTTCCATATCGACCGCCCTCTCCGGATTTTCGGAGATCCCGGCCGAATCTTCGGTTTCCCTTCGGCACACTTCGTTTCGTCCGGCTTTCATTCCTGAAACAGGCCCTCCGGAAAAACCGGCCCGGAGAGACAGTGGTCCGGAACACTTTCCCCTGATTTCCAAAGCCATTCGGATCCTGTCCCCCCTTCGGGCACCCTCCTTGCTCATCCCGATGACGGGGTCTGCCTCAGGGGAAGTGCGTATTGTCCAAATTTTCGGAGAGGAGGGAACCATGAATATCCGAGAGAATCCCGTCGACCTATATCCCTCTCGCCGTCTGAACGAACCGGCCTGGTACGACCGTCGGGACCCGGTGGTGCATGCGGACGACCGGGAAAACGCCCCGATCGGTCCGGAGCGGGTCCGGGAGTTCGACCAGAATGGGTATCTTGTTCTCCCCGGATTGTTTTCCTCGGAAGAGGTGGCCGTTTTCCGGCACGAACTCGATCGGATACGGGAAGACGCCCGGACCGGGGATTCCGGAGAAACGATCCGGGAACGGGAAAGCGGCGCGGTCCGGTCGGTGTTCGCCGTTCACCGGAACAATGCCCTCTTCTCCCGTGTGGCGGGCGACGAACGCATTGCCGGGATTGCCCGGTTCCTTCTGGGAGGAGATGTCTATATCCACCAGTCCCGTCTCAACTTCAAGCCCGGCTTCATCGGCGAACCGTTTCCCTGGCATTCGGATTTCGAGACATGGCATGTCGAGGATGGAATGCCCCGCATGCGGGCGCTGAGCTGTTCCATCCTGTTGACGGACAACACCCCCTTCAACGGGCCCCTGATGCTGATTCCGGGATCCCACCGCCATTTCATCCACTGCGTCGGGAAAACGCCGGACAACCATTACCGGATGTCCCTCCAAAAACAGGAATACGGTGTGCCCGACCCCGAAAGTCTCGGAGAGCTCGTTTTCCGGTACGGGATCGATATGGCCACCGGTTCGGCCGGATCGGTCGTGTTTTTCGACTGCAATATCCTGCATGGATCCGGCGGGAACATCAGTCCGTTTCCCCGCAGCAACCTGTTCTATGTTTACAACCACATTGACAATACGATTCAGGACGACCTGCGGGAGAAATCTCCCCGGCCATCTTTCGTTGCGGAACGGGAGGTCTTCGCTCCCCTCGATATCCAGCAGGAACATTATGTCTGAGGGGATCCGAAAAACCCGGATCGTTCCCCGTTCCGGAGTCGGGCCAATCCCTCCGGAACGTTCTTCCGGACGGACCCCGTCGGAATTCCGGAGAGAGCGGATGGGGGTTATCGCCATCCGGTCGCCATTCATCGATCCATCCAAAGGAGTCTCTTCGTGACCCTCGTTCGCTCTTTGCGTCTGTCCGGACTGTTTCTGTCCGGAATTCTTGTCCTCCTTCCGGGACTCTCCCGGGCGTCTCAAACGGCCCCTGTCGATCTTCATTCCCTGGTGATCACCACGGGCACCCCGGACGTGCATGTCCCCATTCCCCGGTCGAAGGCCTTTTCCGAAAGCCGAAAGATGGTCTTTCGCTTTCTGGGGACTCCGAAATTCTTCGTGGGAGTCATCGTTCAGAGCTTCGACGGAAAAGGCCGTCTCCTCCACCATGGCCTCTTTGACCAGGGACCGGTGGACGAGGTCTTGTCGAAAGCGCTCTTTCACAAAGAGGAACGAATCCAGATCCTTGGCGTCTTCCAGAAAGGAAACCGACGATTTTTGAGAATCCGGCGCTTTTCCACCGGCAAGACGCTGTCTCTCCCGCTCGACCGGGCGCTCACACTCCTGACCGCTCACATCGGCTCCCGCCCGGATCTGGTCTGGGCGGTGCGGTAACCCCTTCCCTCGGGACGGAGGGCGAACATCCCCTTCCGTCCGTCTTTTGGCAAAATCTCTCCGGGAAAATGCCTGAGAGGAAACCTCGTGGAGGGGGCATCCAGCCCCTCCACGACCCCAGGATCGATCCCAAGACCCGGAGCGGATTCCCGATGTTCCAGGTCGAGCAGGAGGGATTCCACCCGTTCCTGGTACTTCTTTTCTCCGCCGGATCCCGACCAGCAATTCCGACTCGGAGGACACCGTGTCGGAACGGAATCCTCGGGTCTTCCGGTAAGCCAGGGACGATGTCAACCGTTTAGAGAATAGCTTGTACTCCGGCCTCCCGCCTTCTCTTTTACCAGGATATCCCTTCGGACGAGATCCTGGATGTCGCGGATCGCCGTGTCCTGCGAACACCCGGAAAGGGTCGCCCATTTCGACGAGGTCAGTTTTCCGGTGAACCCCTTGAGCAACCGATTGAGCATGTCGTACTGGCGTTCGTTGAAGGACTCTCCCGCATGTTTTTTCCAGAAATCAGCAACCTCGAGAACCGAAGAGAGCACGTCTTTGGCTCCGTCGATGGCGCGTTCGAGGCAACCAAGGAACCAGACGAACCACGGCGTGATATCCAGACTCCCCCGTTGGGTCTTCTCAAGAATCTCGTAGTAGTCGTTTCTTTCGCTCTGGATCTGGGCCGACATACTATAGAAACGCCGCGGACTCTGCTCGGAACGAGCGAGCATCATATCGGCGATCGCCCGGGCGAGACGGCCGTTGCCATCCTCAAACGGATGGATGCTGACAAACCAGAGATGGGCGATGGCCGCCTTCAGAAGGAAATCGTTTCCAACCCGTTTGTCGTTGAACCATTTGAGAAACAACCTCATCTCCATCCCGACTCTTTCGGCGGCCGGGGCTTCGTAATGGACCCGCTCGCGCCCCAAAACTCCCGAAATCACCTGCATCGGTCCTGACCGGTCATCACGCCATGAGCCCACGTGGATCTTTTGCATGCCGCTATAGCCAGTGTGGAACAGGGCAGCATGCCAACCGAAGAGACGTTGCCTGGTCAATGCTTCCCGATAGTTTTGCGTGGCGTCGAGCATCATCTGGACGACACCTTCGACGTGACGGTCGACGGGGGCACTTGCCCCCGTTTCCATCCCGAGACGACGTGCGATCGAAGAACGGACCTGTTCCCTGTCGAGCACTTCGCCCTCGATTTCGCTGGACTTCAGGACATCCGAGGTCAGCGTTTGGAGTTCCGCTTCGGAGCGAAGGGGGAACCCCAGCTCCTCCATCCGTCCGACGAGCCGACCCTGGTGATAATGGGCCTCCGCAAGCGGAAGTTCCAGTCTTTCTTTGTCCCAATGAAAATTGGGCCAGTCCTTCCTCTCATGGATATAGGATTTCATTCTTCGCGTCTCATGCGTAGATCATAATCTTCTTTCTCCGAAAACACAACATTTTACGCACTATTTGCGAAGAATAAGGCGCCGAATCTCCGCAAAATCCTGGAACCTCTGTTGTGGATTGACAACGGTCGACAACGACCTGTCGAAGTAAAGTTCCGGCCACCCTCCCTGAAAAAGAGGTTCTTCCGGAAATCGCATGGAGCAAAAAAGATGCCATCAGGATTGTCCGGGATCAGGCGAGGTAGAGATTCAACCCGCCACAGTGAAAGTAGATCGCAATCTTGAAACGGTCCTTGTTTCGGAAGCCGTAGGCCCGTTTTTTGATCGTCTGGATCTTGGAGTTCAACCCTTCACTCACGGCATTGGTGATCGGATGCATGATGTACGTCAGAACATTGGCCAGGTGGCGTTTGATCAGGTGAGCCACCTCCCGCATCGGTTTCAGGCGGCTGTGAGTGGCCCACCTGAACCAGCGTTTCCAGAACGTTTGGGCCTCTTCCAGAGAGACCGAAGGTCCTCCCTCATCGTCCAGGCCCGGCCCACCTTCAGGTTCAGGGAGCGAAGGGCCTCGAAGCGTTCTTTCTGCGCTTCGGGAAGATTCTCTTTCGCATACAGCCACAGATACTTGGATCCTTTCCGTTCCGGAACCCGTCCGTTGTCAGCAGGAATGATATATGTCACTTGAACATATTAGGAACTCAGTCTGGTTTCCGGTGCAGAAGAGCGGTCAGGAAGGGAAAGGGACGTTACGAAGCTTTTTGTCGAGTGTGACAAGTTCGGCGTTCATCGTTCGGGAAACCCAGAGATAACAGCCATCATAGGCCGTCAGGCCGGTCTGTTCGGCGAGTTCCAGGACAGCCGGATCATCCACATCGA
>JAKAYA010000087.1 GCA_021826965.1 Nitrospirota bacterium | reverse complement strand
ATACAAGATATTCTAAGCTTGAAGTTTAATTTTGTCAACACTTCCAGGAGAGAGGAGAAGGCGCATTCCTCCCCGCCCTGAAGGGCGAGGTTTCCAGTGCGCGCCAAGGATGAAGGGTTCCGGTCCACGAAAAAAAGATCAGGCGCGCATTCGGGAGACGATGGTGAAAGCCGGTCTTCGTTTGACGGGGCCCCGGATCGCGATCTACCGGATCGTCACCGGGGAAGGCGTTCATCCGTCTGCGGAAGAGGTCTATCAGATGCTGTCCGACGAAATGCCGTCCTTGTCGCGCGACACCGTATACCGGACCCTCGGTACGTTCGAGGAGGCCGGTCTCGTCCGGAAGTTTCCGGACGGGGACGGTGTTTTCCGCTACGACGGAAAAATGAGATTTCACCACCATTTCACCTGTTCTCGGTGTCGAACGATTTTCGATGTCGGTGAAGATGAAACCGGCGCCGTTCCTGTTCCCGAAACCCTCCGGTCGCGCGGAACCATCGAGTCCGTCCGTCTGGAGTTTCGGGGGGTCTGCCTGTCCTGCCAGACCCGGGGCGGAAAGATGACGAAAGAACGAACGATCAACTCAGGAGAGATTTGATGAACAGATTTGGCCCCAGAAGTGTTTTGTCCCTTGCACTGACAACGGTGCTCCTTTTTTTTCCGTCGCTCTCGCGCGCTTCATCGTTGGTTCCTCTGCCTCCCGCTCCTCCCGTTCCGTCGGGCAATCTGATGACGAAAGACAAGATAGAGCTGGGAAAGCGCCTGTTTTTTGATCCGCGTCTGTCGGTCAACGGATCGATCAGCTGCGCTTTCTGTCACGTCCCGGCTGCCGGATATGCGGATCCGAAGCCGGTTTCCTTCGGCGTCGGCGGGAAAAAGGGGGGGCGGAATGCCCCGGCGGTCCTGAATGCCGCTTACTTTCCTCTTCAGTTTTGGGACGGTCGAGCGGGGAGCCTTGAGGAACAGGCCATCGGTCCCCTCACGAATCCGGTGGAAATGGCGAATCCGGACTATCGGACCATCGTTCTGCGCCTCCGGCGGATTCGGGAATACCGTATCCGGTTTGCCCGGGTGTATGGGGGGCAGGTCACCATCGACCATGTCGCGCAGGCCATATCGGCTTTCGAACGGACTCTTGTGACGCCCGGCAGTCCTTATGACCGTTATCTGATGGGCGACCGGAACGCTCTCACGGCCTCACAAAAGCGCGGACTTGACCTGTTCCGGGGAAAGGCCCGGTGTGCGATCTGCCACAACGGGGCGCTTCTGAGCGATTTCGGGTATCATAATCTGGGAGTTCCCCAGACGGGCCCCCTTCGGGTGGATGTGGGACGATACGCCGTGACGCACGATCCGTCCGACAAGGGAAAATTCCGGACGCCCACTCTCCGGAACGTTGCGCTGACGGCTCCGTATATGCATGATGGAGCACTGCATACCCTCGGAGATGTGGTTGACTTCTACAACCGGGGCGGGGGAAAGACTTCTTTCGCCAAAGATTCTCTCATTGTTCCACTTCATCTGAAAGCTTCGGAAAAGAAGGATCTGATCAACTTTCTGAAGTCGTTGACCGGAGAATCCAGGGCCGAGATGTCCTATCGGGCTACCCGGTAACCCGGAGTTTCGGGAGAGGCAGATTGTGACCGGCCATTTCCACCGTCCCGGGGATCGAAAACGGGAATCAGAAAATCACATGAACAATCATAAATGAATGAATAGGAGGCACCGGATTGGTACCCTTGATTGGTCAGTTGGCACCGGATTTTTCGGCGTCGGCGGTAATGCCGGATAACGTCATCAATGAAAACTTTTCCCTGCACGAATATCTGGCGGGTTCGACCGGAATCGTGTTTTTCTGGCCTCTCGACTTCACCTTTGTCTGCCCGACGGAAATCATCGCGTTCGACCACCGTCTCCGGACATTTGAGGAGAAAGGCGTGAAGGTGGTCGGCGTCAGCGTGGATTCAGCCTATACCCATCTGGCGTGGAAAAAGACGTCGATCGAAGAGGGAGGCATCGGTCCGGTCCGGTTTCCGGTGGTGGCCGATCTTTCCAAATCCATTTCCCGTTCTTATGGTGTTCTGCTGAACGAATCGGTCGCTCTCCGTGGGACGTTCCTGATTGACAGGAAAGGGGTGGTTCGCCACATGGTGGTCAATGATCTGCCGCTCGGAAGAAACATCGATGAAGCGATCCGGATGGTGGACGCCCTGCATTTTCACGAAGAGCACGGAGAGGTCTGTCCGGCAGGGTGGCACAAGGGAGAGTCGGCCATCAAGGCGAGCGAAGATGGCATCAAGAATTTTCTCAAGACGCATTCGGGATCTCTCTGACAATGAATGTCGACTTCCCTATCGGGGAGATGTCGGCGGAAACGGATAGGTGATATGGCAGCTCTTGTGCGTTCCAGCGGTGCGGTGGTCCGGGACAGGGAGACGATGGAGGAAATCCTCGATTCGTGCGGAGTTACGATGGAGTACTGGCCTGTCCGGTCGACAGGCCGGACAGCGGTCCTTCTGAAGGAAAATGCGCCCGGACCCTTGGAGATGGAAGCCATCCTGTCCGAACAGGACCACTATTTCGAACGGCTTCGGGAATCCAATGGGTACAGAACGCGGGATCTTGTCGTGGTGTTTCCGGAAATGCCCGGACTCTCCGGGCTCCTCGACCGTTTTCGGGCCATTCATTACCACGAAGACGATGAAGTGCGTTACGTCGTCGACGGGGAAGGCGTCTTCGGTTTTGTTCTTCCGGACGGAGACCAGGTTGAACTTCTTGTGGAAGAGGGGGACTTCATTCTCGTCCCGCGTCTTCTCGAACACTGGTTCCGGCTGACAGAGATCCGGAAAATCAAGGCGATACGTTATTTTACCGGAACGGCGGGATGGGTTCCCGTGTATACGGGGACGCCTTCCCTGTTTGCTCCGGAGACCCCCCGACCCGTCTGATGGATGACATCGTGGTGACATACCGGTTCGGCCCGGGAACGGATGCGGAGCGGGAAGCGCGGGTCATTGCGGTCGGGCAGACAGCCGGCACCTGGGACGAGAGATGGGCGTTCCGGGCGGACAATCTGAGCCGGCACCTGGGAAGGGTGAAGGCTGTCCGGCCGGTGGGTGGCGGGGTTGAAGCCGACGTGGCGTTTCCGGCCATCAACGTTCCGGAGGGTGTCGGGGCGCTTTTGACGATGATCTACGGGAAATACTCCCTTTCCGGGCATTCCCGGGTGATCGACGTTCGCCTGCCGGAAGACTGGGGTCTTTCGCCCCGTTTCGGCCTCCGCGGAATCCGGGATTTGACGGGGGTGCGGGACAGGCCGCTCTTCATGGGGATCTTCAAACCCTCCCTGGGACTCTCTCCCGCCGATCTTGCGGCCATCTTGGGGGAAACCGGCGACGCGGGTCTCGACATCATCAAGGATGACGAGATTATGCCGGATCTGCCGGGATGTACGGCTCTCGACCGGGTTCGCGCCTGTCGCCCTGTCCTGGACCGGATCCGGGAAAAACGGCCGGGGAACGGAGCCATGCTTTATGCCGTGAACCTGTCCGGTTCCGGTTCGACCCTTCTCGAAAAAGCCCGTATGCTGGTGCGGGAAGGTGCGAACGCCCTTCTCGTGAGCGCACCGGCTTATGGATATTCCCTTCTGGAAGCGCTGGCTGCCGATCCGGAAGTAGGCGTGCCTCTGTTTGTCCATCCGGCGTTTTCCGGGGCCTATTCCGGAGCCTCCGGCCACGGTCTGGACTGGAGTGTCGGACTGGGGACCCTGCCGGTCCGTGCCGGCGCCGATGCGGTCTTGTATCCCGCCCGTTACGGATCCCTTGCTTTTTCCGGCGAGGACGAAAGCCGCATTGTCACGAAGCTGCGGGAAGCCGGCGTTCTTCCGGTGCCTTCGGCCGGCATACATCCCGGCATTCTCCCGCGACTGATGAACGATTATGGTCGGGATGCGGCGTTGAACGCCGGAACCGGGATCATGGATCACCCCATGGGCCCGGCTGCCGGGGTGCGCGCGTTCCAGGAGGCGTTCGAACGGTGGGAAAAAGGTTGGTCCTTCGAGCCTCGGGAAATTCCCGAAGGGCCATTGAAAGCGGCCGTCGACAAGTGGGGAATGTCAACCACCCCGCCGTGAACGGCGAGGCTTGAAAGGAGGTATTTCGAGCCTGGGTTGACCAGGGTAAGCGGTAATCAGCCCGCTCCGTTGCCGACAGGTTCAAGACCCACTCCGGGATGCTTCCTCAGTCCCGGACCCTGGA
>JAKAYA010000038.1 GCA_021826965.1 Nitrospirota bacterium | reverse complement strand
ATCTCTCACAAGTACTGCCGGCTGATCCAGCGGGCCGACGGATACGGGTATTCACTCGATCGGAAAGGAGAAGGCGCATTCCTCCCCGGCGTAAACGCCGAGGTCTCCAATGCGCGCCAAGGATGAACGACACCCCTGAAGCACTGACCGAAACGCGCGGGGGTCCGGAGAACGGATCCATGCTTGTTCGCAGGAGCCGTCGGGTCGGCGGCTCCGTCCGCGTCCCCGGAGACAAGTCCATCTCCCACCGGTCGCTCATCCTGGGAGGAATGGCCTCCGGCCAAACCACCGTAAAGGGATTTTTATCATCAGATGACTGCCTTTGCACCCTTTCGGCCTTTTCCCGGCTTGGCGTCCGGATCATGCAGCCGGACCCTTCTTCCGTCCATATGGACAGCCCAGGCTTTGCCGGGCTCATGGAGCCGGACGCCATTCTCGATTTCGGAAATTCGGGCACGGCTTCCCGCCTGATGTGCGGCGTGCTTTCTGCGACCTCCTTCTTTACGGTCATGACGGGGGACGACAGTCTCCGGAAGCGCCCGATGAAAAGGGTGGTGGATCCGCTGACCGCGATGGGAGCCAGAATCGACGGGCCCGGAGAGGGAAGCCGTCTCCCTCTGGCCATTCGTGGCACTTCCCTGAAAGGGATCCACTATTTCAACACCCACAAAAGCGCTCAGGTCAAGTCTGCCATTCTTCTCGCCGGGCTGAACGCAGCGGGCTCCACGACCGTCGAAGAGCCCCTGCAGACCCGGGACCATACGGAACGCCTTCTTCCGCTGTTCGGAGGAAAAGTGACCCGGGACAATCTCCGGACCACCGTTCACCCCGGCAGGCTCACAGGCACCCTCCTGCATGTTCCGGGAGACTTTTCCTCGGCGGCCTTCTTTCTCGCTCTGGGTCTTTTGACGCCAGCATCGTCCCTGACCCTCGACGGTGTCGGCCTGAACCCGACCCGGACCGGTCTTCTCCGGGTTCTCGAAGCGATGGAAGCCCGCTCCCTGCACATCGTTCCGGCCGGACCGCCCGACAGCGAATCCGAACCTTACGGAAGCATTCATGCCGGCTTTTCGGAGCTCCGGGGAATCGATGTTCCGCCAGAATGGATCCCGAACATCATCGACGAAATTCCCATCCTTGCCGCCTGTGCCGTGTGTGCCCGGGGAACGACCACAATCCGGGGGGCAGCCGAACTTCGGGTCAAGGAGTCCGACCGCATCCGGGGAATCGTCTCGGCCCTTTCCGTATTGGGGGTTCCATTCGAAGAGTTTCCCGACGGGCTGTCCATCGGAGGGCTGGGCCCCGAACCCCGCCTGAAGGGAGGATCGGTCGACAGCCTGAACGACCACCGGATCGCCATGGCGATGGCCGTCCTCGGCACGAGACTGCCCGAAGGGGAATTTCTGCAAATCCGTGGAACGGATTTCGTCTCCACCTCCTTCCCCGGATTTTCCACCCTTTTCAACCAGGTGACCGAGTGACGAGAAATGGAAGCATCGCCATCGACGGTCCTTCCGCTTCGGGAAAGTCCTCTCTGGCAAAAGCCCTTGCCCGGGAACTCGGCTGGATTCATGCCGACACCGGGGCCCTCTACCGGACCGTGGCCCTGTCGCTCCAACGAAACCGGCTGACCGAGGCGCAGGCAACCGATGTGTGCCGTCATCTTGAAAACCGAAAGGTCGCCTATTCCGTCCAGGACAACACCACACGGGTACTGCTCGACGGCGAGGACGTGACGGATCTGCTGCGCAGCGAAGAAACCGGACGAATCGCTTCCCGGATTTCCCAGATCCCCTGCGTGAGGGAGTTCCTATTCCATCTCCAGCGGGACATGGGCAAAAAAGGCGGAGTCGTCATGGACGGCAGGGACATCGGATCCGTAATTCTTCCGGATGCCACACTCAAGATTTTTCTGACGGCGGACGCCCTGACCCGGGCAAGAAGACGATTTGCGGAAATGCAGCAAAAAGGCGTGCCGGGGGATCTGGACGCCATCCGGAGAGACCTGGAGGATCGGGACAGACAGGACAGCTCCCGTTCACTGGCTCCTCTGACGCAAGCGCAGGGCGCCCTCCTTCTGGACAATACTCACATGACGATCGAAGATGCCGTAAAATGGATTCTGCAAAAGCTTCCCAACTGATCGAAGTTCCCGACACCGTGTGGAACCGCCCTTTCTACAAGGGCGTCCGGGCGTTTTTCTCCCTGTTCTGCAAGACCTATCTTCGGCTGGACGTCGATGGCCTGGAGAACCTTCCCTCCTCCGGCGGAATCATCGTCGCAGTCAATCACCAGAGCCATCTCGACGTTCCCCTGATGGGGCTGGCGGTTCCCCGGGAATCCCGGTTTCCCGGAAAGGCGGAGCTCTTCACGACATCCTTCTTTCTCCGGACCTTCCTCCTGAACCTCGGGGGCTTTCCCATCGTTCGCGGAGAAGGGGACCGGAAAGCCATTTCCCTCTCGGAAAGCATCCTTCAGCGCGGCGACGTGCTCGTTCTTTTTCCGGAGGGAACCCGGACCCGGAACGGCGAAATCGGATCCTTCCATCGAGGCCTGGGAGTGTTGTCCATCCGGACGGGGGCCCCGATCGTTCCGGCGGCCATGACGGGAAGCGGCGACTCCCTCGGCGTCGGCAAGATCTGGCCCCGGCCGGGAAGGATCGCCATCCGGTTTTCGAAGCCTCTCACCCCTCCCTCTTCCGACCTTTCCCCCAAGGAAATGAAGGACGCGAGCCAGTCCCTTACCACCTCCACCGAAAACGAAGTCCGGGCCCTTTATCGTTCTCTTCGCTCCCGGGACACACCTTTCGCCTGACGACCTTCGACTTATGGGTGGAACGGCCAGACGCGGGGGATTTCAAAGACCCCCCAGGCCAGCGTCAGCAGGAGGAGTCCTCCTCCGGTCCGGACATAATCTCTCAGTTGGTAGTTTCCCGCCCCCCAGGTCATGATGTTCACCGGATGGGAGAAGGGGGTGAGAAAAACCGCTGCCGCACCCAGAGAAACCCCTGCGAGAAACGGCATCGGGCTCACATGGAGGGCGACGGCGATCGACAGGGCGACGGGGGCCATGAAGAGCGCGACCAGGGTATGGGAGAGAAACTGGACCGCCACCATCGTCGTGGCCAGGATGAGAATCAGAGCCCCTTCCGGACCGAGTCCGCCACCCGCCCCCTTCAGGCTGTGGACAAGGACGGATCCGAAAGGCGAGCGTTCCAGTGCCCAGCCGAGAGGGAACATGCTCCCCATCAGGAAAATGACCCGCCATTCGATGGCCCCGAGCGCTTCCTTCATCCGGACGATCCCGGCCCCCACCATCGCGAGCCCTGCCATGAGTGCCGCAAGAACGGTCGGCACCCAGTGGAAGACCGACGCAAGCACGAAAAGAACGAGGATTCCCAGCGCCGTGAGGGCCTTTTCCGAGCGGAAGACTTCCCGTTCGACCTCGTCCAGATACAAAAAGAGAGACTTGTCCCGGAGCCAGTCGAAAGATTCCCGATGGCCTTTCAGCAGAAGAACGTCCCCATGGGACAGGATCGTTTGCGACAACGGATCCGAAGGAGCCACGAGCCGATGGATTCCCGTCACCGAGATGTCAGGACCCGTCATATAGGAGAGACCCGACAGAGGCCGTCCGATCAGTCCGGCGGTGGGGGCCGGGATGGCTTCGCACACGACGACATCCTCGTCCTCCAGACCTTTTTTCCGCTCTCCTCCCGTCAATTCGGTTTCCGTCCTGTAGGGAGACGACAAGCTTGAAAGGTCGACGCCTTCCCGTTCCGCCACACGCTGCAACTGGGCCACGGTCACGAAAAGGCGAAGACGATGTCCTTCACGAAGCGGCCCTCCCCTGTACACACCTTCCTCCGAGGGCACTGATTGTTCCGGAGACGGATGACGGATCAGAGACCAGGAGGCCCTGAGGAAAGATCGGTATCGGTCTTTTTCTCCCTCGCCCCTTCCGGCTCCCGTCTGGGAAGGCTCTTCCGGGGAAGGAACGTGCACCTCTGCAAGACCCGGAACTTCCGACAGATTTTTTCCCAGATAGGCGAATTTTTTTCCCAGAACGACTTCGACAAAGAATTTCCGGGAAGACGCCTCCTTCGGAAGAGTCATGCGTCCGATCTTTCCCAGAAAAAGCGGACGCGTGAAAATCAGGTAAACCAGACCGATCAGAAAGGCACCGCCTCCCACCCGGAAAAAATCGAACATCTGAAAGGTCGGGAGGTGACGGGACTCCAGGAATCCCGCTACAATCACATTCGACGAAGAGCCGATCAGGGTTGCCGATCCGCCCAGAAGGGCCACGTATCCCGTCGGAAGCAGAAAGCCCCGGAGCGGAAGACCGAGTTCCCCGACAAGCGCCCCGACCAGTGGGAGAAAGATCGCGACGGATCCTGTATCATTGAGGAACATGGCAAGCACTCCTGCCAGAAGATACAGTGCCGCGGACAAAAGGAACGGCCTCTTTCCGATATGGGTCGTGAGCGTGGTGGCGAGCCACCGGACCACCTTGGCCCGGGCCATTCCCTCCGAAAGGACAAAGAGGGATCCGATCAGGAACACCGCAGGTTCGGAAAATCCCCGGAAAAGCTCGGAAACCGGAAGCAGTCCGGTCACTCCCAGGACGACCAGCACGCCAACGGCCACCACCTCGACGGGAACCGTTCCCATCGCGAGGAGAAGAATCGTGACGATAGCGAGAACACCCACACCCCACGACTGCATCAGGAGAAGCTCCTTTCATCGATGAACAACAGGGGAAAAGAGCCGCCCCATCGGACGGAAGAACCCTCCGTCCGTGAAAAAAAGTCCGTTCTGCGCATTCGCCTCCGGGACTTGCGCGACAGGATCCCTGCGACCTTGCGCGAGGAAAAATCGGAAGCCATCCGGAAAAAGGCGTTCGCCCTGGTCCGGAACTCATCCGCAAAAACGGTTCACCTCTTTCTCTCGTTCGGAAGCGAACCGGAAACCCATTCCCTGGCGTCCGCTCTTCTGGACGCCGGATTCCGGCTTGTCGTGCCGGTCGTCCGGGAATTTGGACTGGTCCTCGTGAGGTTTGAAGGCGGAACAACCCTGCGCGCGGGACCTTTCGGTATCCGGGAGCCTTCTTTCGTCCTCCCCGTTCCCCCGGAGGAAGTCGACCTGTTCCTGTTGCCGGGCCTGGGCTTCGATCGCGCAGGGGGACGGATCGGCTATGGAAAAGGATACTACGACCGGCTTCTCCGGGATACGGCCGCCCCGCGAATCGCCCTGGCTTTCCAGGAACAGATTGTCGACCGGGTCCCACTCGCCGAGACTGACATTTTAGTCGACACCGTCATTACCGACAAGGAGATCATTCACTGTGCCCGATCCCGACAAGATTGAACAGGGCGTTCGCCTGATCCTCGAAGGCATCGGCGAAGACGCCCTTCGCCCCGGACTGAAAGAGACACCTCGCAGGATCGCCGAATTGTACCAGGACCTGTTTCGCGGGCTCGACCCCGCCCTTTCCCGTCCCCTCTCCCTCATCGAGGGAGAGGAATTCGACGAAATGGTCGCGCTCGCCGGCATTCCGTTCCATTCGATGTGCGAACACCATTTTCTGCCTTTCTTCGGAAAGGCCCATATCGCCTACATCCCGAAGGACGGACGAATGACCGGACTGTCGGATCTGGGACGGATGGTGGACCTTTACGCCCGTCGCCCCCAGATCCAGGAACGCCTGACCACCCAGCTTGCCGACCGCATTGTCGAGACTCTCCTCCCGCAAGGGGTGATGGTGGTCATCGAAGCGGAACACCTCTGCCTTTCCATGCGGGGGATCAAAAAGCCCGGGGTTCCGGTCGTCACTTCGGCCGTCCGGGGGATTTTTCGCAAGAATGCCAAGACGCGGCAGGAGTTTCTCTCCCTGATCCGGCTCGACGGACCGGATCGCTAAAAACCGATATTCTTGAACCGATGGCCGACTCCAATTAAGATGGACTGAATTTCCCTGAACCGCACACCCGGAGGAAGCACGTTGTCCACCCTTATCCTGAATGGCCGGGAGCTGTCCCAGACGCTTCTCGAAGAACAAAAAGATCATGTTCAGGAACTGGTCCGTCTGCGGGGCCGTCCTCCCGGCCTGGCCGTTGTGCTCGTCGGAAAGGACCCCGCAAGCGAAACCTACGTGCGGAACAAGAGAGCCGCCTGCAAGAAAGTCGGCATCCACGCCCCGGACATCAACCTCGATCCCGACGTCCCGCGGGAAAAGCTCCTGACTCTGATCGACGATCTGAACGAGGATCCGGACATCGACGGCATCCTTGTCCAGCTTCCCTTGCCGGGCGGTCTCGACCGCGACGCCGTCCTCTACCGGATCGATCCGTCCAAAGACGTCGACGGCTTCCATCCGGTCAATGTCGGAAAAATGGTCATCGGACTGGAAACGCTCACTCCCTGCACGCCGACGGGGATCCTGACGCTTCTGGATCGCAACGGCATTGCAATTTCGGGAAAGAACGCCGTCATCCTCGGTCGAAGCCTGATCGTCGGCAAACCCATGGCCCTTCTCCTTATGTCACGGGACGCGACCGTGACGGTCTGCCACAGCCGGACCGCCCGCCTTCGGGAAGAGACCCGTCGGGCCGACATCGTGGTCGCGGCCATGGGAAAACCCCGGATGGTCGATGCGGATTTCATCAAACCGGGAGCCGTCGTGGTCGATGTCGGAATCTCTCGCGGCGCTGACGGAAAACTGGTGGGCGATGTCGACTACGAAAGCGTTTTTCCGGTCGCTTCCGCGATCACACCCGTTCCGGGCGGGGTCGGT
Source organism: Nitrospirota bacterium (assembly GCA_021826965.1). GTDB lineage: Bacteria > Nitrospirota > Leptospirillia > Leptospirillales > Leptospirillaceae > Leptospirillum_A. The sequence goes on along the minus strand of JAKAYA010000038.1, from coordinate 9,981 downwards.
CCCATGACGATCGCCACCCTGCTGGACAATACCATCCGGGCGTTCTGCTTCCGGGAAGGACTCCCCCTCAAACCCCAGAGGAAACACGCATGACCTTCAGAGAAGCCCTGAACGCCAGGGAGTTCCTGGTGACCGCCGAATGCTCTCCGCCGAAAGGCACCCGGATCGACGGGCTCCTCGACAGGCTGTCCCCGTTGAGAAACCGCATCCACGGAATCAATGTGACGGACAACCAGACGGGTGTCATGCGCATGTGCCCCATGGCCATGGGCCTGCACCTGAAAGGGATCGGACTCGATCCGATCGTCCAGATCACGTTGCGCGACCGGAACCGTCTGGCCATCCAGTCGGACCTTCTCGGCATGTCTTCCCTGGGTCTCGCGCAGGTCTTGTGCCTGACCGGAGACCCTCCGAAACTGGGAGACCATCCCGAGGCCAAACCGGTCTTCGACATTGCCACACAGGAACTGATCCGCGCCATCACCCTTCTGAACGGAGGAACGGATCTCTCCGGAAAGGACCTGAACGGCAAGACCGACATTCTTCCCGGTGCCGCCTGTTCTCCCGAAGGAGAGACGGAGACCGAGTTCCGGAAATTCGAGGAAAAATTCGACGCGGGATCCCGCTTTTTTCAGACGCAAGCGGTTTTTTCGGCGGACAAGATGGAGCAGTTCATGCGCTTCGCCACCCCTTTCAGCGTCCCGGTCATCGCCGGGGTCATTCTGCTGAAATCGGCGAAGATGGCCCGCTATCTGAACGATCATGTGCCGGGGATCACAGTTCCGGCGCCGCTGATCGAACGCCTCGACAAATGTCCTCCGGGGCAGGTGCTGGAAACCGGGATTGCCATCGCCGCCGAAACCATCCGGGCCATCCGCCCCCTGGTTCACGGGGTCCACATCATGACGGTCGGCGCCGAGGAAACCATTCCCCGGATTCTCGACCTGGCCTTCACCTGACGATGTCTTCCCGCGGCATGACGGTCGACCAGTTCCTCGTGAGGAAAAAACAGGGGCCTCCCCTCACCATGGTCACCGCCTACGATGCCCCAACTGCCCGGTTGCTCTCCACGGCGGGAATCGACATCGCCCTCGTCGGAGATACCCTTGCGATGGTTGTCCAGGGCCGGGAGAACACCCTGCCCGTCACGATCGACGAGATGATCTACCACACCCGCCTGGTAAAAAACGGACTGGAAGGCCCCCTCCTCGTATCCGACATGCCCTTCCTGTCCTACCAGATCTCCGAAGAAGAAGGCCACCGGAACGCTGGCCGGCTGGTCAAGGAAGCCGGAGCCCAGGCGGTCAAGATCGAAGGGGGACGGGAAATCGCCGGGCTGGTGCGCCGACTGACCCTGTCGATGATTCCGGTCATCGGCCACATCGGCATGAAGCCTATGGGAATCCACCAGATGGGAGGCTTTCGCGTACAGGGCAGGGACGCCGAAAGTCGCCGGCAGATCGTAAGCGACGCCAAAGCCCTGGTCGAAGCCGGAGCCTGCGCCCTGCTCCTCGAAGCCATACCGGCCACACTGGGGCAGGAGATCACCCGAATGTCCCCGGTCCCGACCATCGGCATCGGCGCGGGTCCCCACACAGACGGACAGGTCCTCGTGTTCCATGACCTGGTCGGCTGGACTCCCGCCCCTCTCCCGCGTTTTGTCCGGACCTTCGGAAATGCAAGGAGCAGCTTCGAAAACGCCCTGTCGGGATTCCGGGAAGCCGTCCAGAACCGGACCTTTCCCTCCCCGGACGAGACGTATGCGGAAGAACGGGAAAAACGCCCCCAAAAATCCGGAAAACCAAAAGGAAAGGACGCATAACATGGCCTGGATCTTCACCTACAACGAACTCATGTGGGACTTTCCCTACACGCACCAGATGCGGAAAAAAGCCCTGCTGGAAGAACACCACCGCTCCTTCAACTACCTGATGACCGACCGGTGGGGAACCCCTTCCGCGCCGTCGCCGGGCCTCGGATTCGAAACCAGCGGAGACTGCCGGGGATACGCCTACCTGGTCCCTGAAGAAGAGGAGGACGATGTCCTCGAGAACCTCCAGAAAATCCATGGAGAACACTTCGTTCTCAAGGAGTCGTCCATCATCGTGGACAACCAGTCGAGCGAGGAAGCCTTCTTCTTTCTTTCGAACCGCAGTCACCCGGACTATATCGGCAAGCTTGTCCCCCAGGAAATCGTCAAGATCGCCCTGCAGGGGTCCGGCCCTTGCGGAACCGGAACCGACTGGCTCCTCTATCTGTACGACAAGTTCCTGGAGATCGGCATCTCGGATCTGGCGACCGACGCGGTCATGAGCGCCCTCAGGTGGCACGGGATCGGAGGCGATACCGGCGCAGCCCATGGCGCCTGAGAAAACGGCCTTGCCCCCGGGCAAGGTAACCACGTGGAACGTCAATTCTCTCAAGGTCCGGCTTCCACAAGTACTCGAGTGGCTCGTCCGGGAACAGCCCGATGTGGCCTGCCTGCAGGAAATCAAGATGGCGGACGCCCAGTTTCCATACCAGGCGTTCCGGGAGATCGGATACGAAGCTGTCTGCTCCGGGCAGCCGACTTACAACGGAGTCGCCATCCTGTCGCGTTCCCCCATCGAATCGACAGAAACAGCCATGGACGATCACCCGGATGACCATCGGCGTTTCCTGTCCGCCCGGATTGGCGGGGTTCGGGTCGTCAACGTCTATGTTCCCAACGGTCAGGACCTCGACTCTCCGAAGTTTCCCTATAAACTGGAATGGCTTGACCGACTGGCCCGCTACCTCGAAAAGAAGCGATCCGACAACACCCCCGTCCTCCTGATGGGAGATTTCAACATCGTCCCGGGGGATCTCGACACCTGGGACCCGCAAGGCTCCAAAGACCAGATCTTCCATTCCGTCCCGGAACGAAAAGCCCTTTCGGCGATCTTCGACACGGGGTTTTCCGATCTTTTCCGGACCCTCTACCCCGACAGACAGGAATTTTCCTGGTGGGATTATCGCATGGGAAACTTCCACCGGAACCGGGGACTCCGGATCGACCTGATCCTGTCGACGTCTTCCCTGACCGGCCTGTGTCGGGACGTGGTCATCGACCGACAGGCACGAAAGCACGATCGTCCGTCCGATCACGTTCCCGTGACCGCCCTCTTTTCGGCCTGAAAGTCTGGACGTTTCAAAAATGAAAAGAGCGATTCAGGAATGAATCGCTCCGGCAATCCCGCACAAGGGTTCCCGACCGGGTTTCCTCCCGGTCGGTTCTCCCGACTTCTCTGCTGTCCTGATTCTCTTGCGACATCACATCTCTGGCACCCGTATTGCATTTACTTCGTTTGGTCAAATTCGGCCGTAATCTCCATTGTCGGCCTGTCCTTACACCCGGAGAAACACCTATGCTTGATTTACCGATCGAAAGGCTCCGCCCGATCGTCACAAGTTTCAATGAAATCGCCGATTCTTCCAACTGGAACCGTTTTTCATCGATCCCGTCGGAAGAAGTCCTTCCCGACCTCCTGTCCGAAGGTCAGAAAGAGGCCATCGCCTTTTGCACCGTCGTCGAGGATCATACCCCCCGGTATATCGAAGATTACCGGCGTCGTTTTCCGATCGATGCCGCCCAGGATATCGCCCGCTCCTTGTCCAACCGGGAACTGTTTCATTTCCTGGTCCGGTGGGGAGCGGAAGAAGACCGCCACGCCCAGGCGCTCGCCTATTACCAGGTCCAGAGTGGAATCGTTGAAAACCAGGAAGCGCTGGAGGAAGAACTGATCCGGGAGAATATCAAGGATTTCGACCTGGGGTTTACCCAGCCGGTCCAGGTCTTCACATACACCTTCCTGCAGGAGAAAGCCACTCAGATTTATTATCAGTCGCTTTCGCGGGCTGTCAAAGAACCGATCCTGAAAAGACTTCTCCTGCACCTGTCCCGCGATGAATCCCGGCATTTTTCCTTCTTCGTCGACATGCTGGATGCGTTCGTCGAATGTCACAACACCCGGGTTCTTCCGTTGATCGTGGAGGTGGCGTCCCATTATCGCATGCCCCTCTTCAACACGATGCCGGACTATGCGCGCAAAGCCGTCCGCATGGCCCGGGAAGCCCCGGGATATTCGCGGAAGAAACCGCTGGAAATTCTTGCGGACTGGGTCCTGGGATGGGCGGAGAAGCTTCCGGAAAACGCGCGGGAGTTCCGGGAAGCGTCCCGCGAAATCCGGGAAAGAAACCACCTCTCACCGTCTGTTGCCGGTGTCTGAGCCGCTGTGGGGGACGATTGCGGCTTTTTGCTCTTCTTTTTTACCATGCACCATCAACAGGGAAACGCCGATGGTCGGGAGAAAATCAGCGCAAACGATATCCCTTGTCCGAATGGATGATAGGTAGCGTAGAAGGCAGAGACTGCGAAGAAGTTCTTGAATCAGAAACGCCCTTCCGGTAATGGTTTGAATGTTCTCGCAAAACATCCCCAAAACCAAAAAAGGGCTTGTGGAATTCCCACAGAAATCAGGCCCTCTCCTTCTCACTGAGGACGGACAAAGCCGGGCCAGTTTTAACATCCGACTTTTGGGGTCAATGATTAAGGAGACGGGAGAAGGTTCCAGGCAAATGATCCATTTAGGTTTCACGGGTTGATAACGAGAGCGTTCTTTCTGGCTTCCTCCTGTTTTGCCTCAATCCGGCGGACCTTTTCCTCAACCTTGAGTCTCAGGACTCTGGAAAGAGCCGGGGACTGAAGGGCCTTCCTGTCATGACGGAGAGCCTTTGATAAATCCCCCATCCGTTCCTCGTTCTCGGCCATATGGATCAGCACGGCCGGATTGTCATTCTTAAGGGCCCGGGAAAAAAGGGCTTCGGCTTTTGGATAGACTCCCATCCGGCTCAAGATGACCCCTTCCGTGTCCATCGACACAGGGGTATCGACCAGAGCCCGGGATTTCCGGACCAGCCGCAGCGCCCGTGGGAGTTCTTTCCCTTCCTTTGCGAGAAGGAAGGCCAGGTTGTTGTAGCCCACAGGGTTTTTCGGAGAACGCCGGATCGCCGCCTGGTAGTCTGCGGCAGCTTCTTTTGCCCTTTTCGCTTCCTCCTCCGCCTCTCCCCGTAACAGATACAACGATCCGTCCGAAGGAAAGCGTTTGATCAGCGAACTCAGACGTTCTTGAGCCTGGCCGGGCTTATGGGCCCCCAGCTCGGCCTGAGCGAGCAAAACCTCGGCCTCCGGAAGATCCGGATGGCGAGAAAGGACGGGGGAGAGAACACTCCGGACCTCCCCAAACTCCTTTTCAACGATTTCGATCGAGGCGAGGGAGAGGGCGGAGGGAAGATCCCCGGGATTCTCCGACAGGATCCGCGAGAGCCAGACCTTCTCGTCCTTCAGATCCTTCCGGGAGGCCGCCAAAGCCGCGAGCGCCCGAAGAGTCCCCAGATTCCCCGGATCCTTCAAGGCCACCTGTTCGAACAGTTTTCGGGCCTTGTCCAACTGGTTCGTCCGCAAGGCAAGTCTCGCCTGATCCGAAAGTGTATCCGGGCTATTCGGGGCCACCTTCTCCAACGCTACAAGCTCTTTTTGGGCCTCTGCCGAATCATGGGCGGAGAGGGCCAGGTCGAAGAGGGTCTGAAGGGCTAAGGACGACCCCGGGTGACGGACCAGATAGTCTCGGGTTTCCTTTTCCAGTGCGGTCCTCTTCCGGGGAGAGGGGGGAATCTGAAGCCCCAGGTCCACCCTGTCGCGAACGATTCGGAGACGGGCGTTCTTCGGATCGTTTGCCAGCGCCTTCGTCAGGCTCTCCAAAGCCGGCACTCCCTCTCCCAGGGCGGCTTCCACCTCTCCGAGGCTTTCGAGATAGGAGGGATTCCGGGGCTTGAGCCGGACGGCCTTCAACATCGCCTCTTTTCCCTTGCCAAGATCTCCGCTCCTGAGATCAAGGAGTCCGGACAGGTCAAAGATCCGGGCCCGGAAGGGCGTCGCAAGTCCCGGGGTTTTCTGGAGGGCCAAAAGAAGGGTTTTGGCCTCGTCGGCTCGGTTGAGCGCGAAATCGAGGGTCGCCAGCTCCCATTGGGCCCGGACATCGCCGGGGGAGATCCGCAGGGCGGTCGAAAACTCCTCCGCGGCCTTTTCGGGGTGATGAGTTCCTTTCAGGGCTTCTCCCAAAAGAACATACAGCTCCTCTATCGACGGATGGGCGGAAAGAGCCGGTCCAAGAATGGTCTCTGCTTTTGCGGGATCCGGACCGGCCAGGGCGATCCGGGCCAGTGTGAGAGAAGCCGGAAGATTGGCCGGATCGATCGTTCGCACCGCTCTCCACAGGACCAAGGCACGGTTTTTATGACCCCGGCGCATCTCGAAGTCCGCCAGCCACAATCGGACGGACAAATCCTTCGGGTTGGCCTCAAGAAAGGTCCGGGCCGACTTCCGGATCTCGGCTCCCTTCTTGCCGGATTCCATCAGCCGCAGTTCGGCAAGCTCAAAGGAGGGATCGGCCGGAGCTGATTTCCGGGCGTCCCGGAGGACAGCCAGGGCCTGGGCACTCTGGTGAAGGCGTTCGAGGAAAAACACCTGTTCGAGGATGCCCGCCCGGTCCCGGGGGAATTCCCGGAGAAAGGCATCGCTTTCCGAAAGTCCCTCTTTCCATTGTTTCCGGGCCGCCAATATCTGCATCCGCTCGAATTTGAGGAGGAGGGAGCCAGGGTTCTCCTCGATGCCGCGGGCGACCTTCTCCATCGCCTTGTGAAGGTGTTTTTCCTGGCCGTTGAGCCGGGCCCAAAGGATCCAGGTCTCGGGCGGAAGGGACGGAGAGATCCGCAAGGGTCTCAAAAGGTCCAGGGCCTTGTCCGGGTGCCCTTCGTCCTGCTGGATCCGGGCCATGACCGTCCGGACCCGAACGTTGCCGGGCGCCCTGGCCAGGATATCGGTCAGTTCGTCGTAGGCCGCCTGCTCCTTGTGCTCCTGAAGATCGGCGGTGGCGAGATCGGCATGCAGTTCGGGAATGTCAAGATGGGCCTGGGTGAGAGGTTCGAGTTCGCGCCGAGCTTCGGCGGTCTGCCCCAGAAGAAGTTCGTATTCCCCGATTTTCATGGGGACCCGAGCGTCCAGGTGTTTTTTCGACAGTCCCTTGAGAAGGGCGATAGCCTTCTTCACATGCCCCCTCTGCACATCGAAATTCGCCAGGATGACGGCCTCGGAAATGCCATGGTCGGAGAGGATCCAGGCCTTTTTGAAATCGGCACGGGCTTCCGGAATCTTGCCTTCTGCCAGGGCGCAATTGCCCAGGCCCACGAAGGCGTCGGGAGAGGCCGGAAGGAACGTTCGAGCGGCCTGATAGTGTAGCCTGGCCCGGTCGATCCGGCGATCAAGAAGATCGAGGTCCCCCAGAGCCAGAAGAGCCGGAACGGACTGGGGGTGAGTGACGAGAAGCGTCTCAAGTTCTTTGCGGGCCTTTTCGTGGTTGTCCTTGACGGGGGCAAAGAGGGTCATCCGGATTTCGAGCACCCGGGCAGACACATTTTTCGGATCGACCTCCAGAACCTTCCGGGCCTGGACGAGGCTGATCCGAAGCTGCCCCGACCGGTACCCATACCGGGCCAGAAACAAAAGGCCCGGGACAAACCGGGGATCGGTCTTGACCGCTTCTTCCTCCTGGATCACTGCATCGGCGATCCATCCTTTCGTCCGGAAGGCCTTAGCGAGAAGATCGTGAGCACGGGGAGACCCGGGAGCAAGCTTCACGAGATTTTCGAAGTCGATGATCGCTTCGTTGATCTTCCCCTGTTTTAAGGCCTGGAGTCCCTCCTTTTCGTATCTCGCCTTCAGGGCCTTGGGGTCCCGTGTGCAGGACGCAAGGGTCATTCCCAGGATCAGGAGCAGTAGCAGGAGCATGGCGGTCGAGAAGGACAATCTCTTTGGGCGGTGGAAATCGATCGGGAAGCGGAGGGAAGTTGAAATCATCGGAAAGGACTCCTCGGAAGAGAGATAAGATCACTTTCCCTTTCCCGACCTTCGGATCCAAGTGGAGCCGAGAACTGTTCAAAAAGGAGGGGGAGAACCAATCCGGGAATCCGGTCTCCCCCTCTCCGAGGCGCAAAGAAAAACCGTCAGCTTTTCTTCAGCGAAAGACCGCGGCGACGCAGGGCCACCATCCCGAGAAGGAGCAGGCTGCTTCCAAAGAGGACCAGAGCCGGGGGTTCCGGAGTGGCCGAAATGGACGAGACGGGGGTGGCCAAAAATCCTATCAACCCGTCACTGGAATTTATAGGTGAGTTCGGTGAACTGTAATTTCCGACAATGTCTCCGGCATTGTTAATTCCGTACAATCGGGTGCTCGTGGCTCCCGGAACGTTGATGGTGGTAAAGACTCCATTTACGTCAAGAAACCCGGATGTTCCGGATGTCAATGTTTTCTGATTAATCCAATCGTAATATCCGACAATGTCTCCATTCCCACTAATGCCTCTGGGAGTAACACCATTGATCAAGAGACCTGGAATTGTAAGGTTGATGGGTGAATATTTGCCATTTTCGTAAAGAAAGCCCCCATTTCCATAGCCATCGGCGTTACCAACAATTTCTCCGGAATTATTTATTCCGTAAGCCACTGAAGTTTTAAAATAAGTATTCGGTGGAAGAATATTGGTATAGATTCCATTTGCATACTCATATCCGGTCTCTTGACCGGTTGACTGATTTGCAAACCACCCAACCACTGCATTAAATTTGTTAATACCAAATGCTTGATCTCCAGTGGAATTACCACCAGGTGGAACACCAATGATCGTAAAGGTGCCTTTATTATCAATAAAAGAAGTAAAGAAAGAGGTGGATATTTCAATCCCGTATCCAACCACTGCACCCCCGCTATTGATGCCGCGAACATTCAATCCATACCCAACATTAGGATTCTTGACCTCCGTAAAGGTCCCGTTGTTGTCGATGAAACCAATCCCATATCCGGAATACATTCCGGAGATTTCCCCGGAATTGTTGATCCCGTAAAGATTGGTCGCTGTTTGTTGCCCGTTCAGAGATGTTGTGAAAATCGGTGTATACGTGTACGAACTCGCCTGGGCCGTTGGAAGGGTTTCTCCCCACCCAAGGCCGATCATCAGAAATCCCAGGATCATTCCCGAAACACGACGGTTTTTGTGTCGGCCCTTTTTGTCCATCACACACTCTCCTGGTTCAGATAAGTTTCAGAAAGATTTTTTCGATGAGAACTAAAGAAACGACCTGCTATCAGCAAAACAAATGCCCGTTTTCGGAAGACCCTCCAACTCTCATTCCCTTTCCAGATTCTTCCTTGGACTTGTCAATGATTTTGACAAGTTTTCCTCGATGCTGTTGGACCGTTTTACACTTCCCCCTCCATACATTCCTTCCCGGTCCGAGATGAACATCCCCATCCAAGCAAATCCGTTTTCTTTCGAACCTCCGCCCCAAATTGGCGGACTTCATGGTAGCTACCTCCATCTTCGACGAGATCCATGTGCAATTTTGCCTTCCGGTCAATTTTCATACCACAGAAGATCGACGTGGATGGGCCGGCGGACCGGATCGCCGCAAGAGGCCCCCCGCGCTTCTCCGGGTCAACGCCTTATCTGCGGGCATCGTCCAGAACACGATCCAAGGGACGTTCCATGCCGTTCATAAAAAACATGTTCTCTGGAGGCGCTCTGCTACCGGTTCAACCTCCGTTCCGTCTGGAGGATCTGCTCCCCTGCTTGCTGTTTGAGGCTCTTCCAACCTATCGTTTTGCAAAGCTGTCTTGGATATATGGGCAATCAGATTCTTTGTTCGACTCATGTCTCAAGTTTCAGGGCCTGACGACCGATGGAATCAGGGAGGCTCCGGTCCGTGATACATTATTTTCGGACAGGCCATTTTCACAAACGGGAAGATTCCTCTCCCGAAATCATACAAACAAAAGGAAAGATCCGCTCGGGATGAACGACCTGAACAACGGTTCCGTCCCATCTCTGCCGGGGAAGAAGGAGAAGATT
>JAKAYA010000037.1 GCA_021826965.1 Nitrospirota bacterium | reverse complement strand
GCTTCGAGAGGAACGGAGAGCCCTTCGGAGAATGGCAGGATCCGGGGTGTATAATCCCCCACCGGGCGCAAGAGCGGGATCCGGACTCTGTAGGAAAGGGATTCTCCCTCTGCGGGGCCGGAGGCTTCCATGGGATGGCGTTCGGGAGGCTTCGTTCCTTCGGGTCCGGCAAAGAGCTCCACGCGAAAACTGTCCGCGGGAAGGTCTCCCGGATGCACACGAATGGTGAAGGTGTGCAGACCCTCTTCAAACACCACGGACAATTCTCCGAAGGAGACGGTTTTCCACCCTCTCTGCCAGAGGCGGGTTTTCCGGACGATCTCCCGGGCGACGGAAGCCTTGTTGTCGGAGCGTGTCCGGAAACTTTTTGCCGCCGGAAGATAATGCGAAGTGGTGTATTCCCGGACCGCCCTGTTGGCCGAAAAGCGGGGCGTGAGTCGTCCCATGCTCTCCCGCATCCGTTCCACCCATCCGGAAGGCACTCCCCGGGCGTCGCGCTCATAGAAGAGGGGGACGATCTCTTTTTCCAGCTTGTCGTAGAGCTCCTCGGCCTCCGCCCGGTCATGAGCCGGATCGTCGCCGTGATCCTGTCCGTCCCCGATCGACCAGCCGGCTTTGGGGTCATACGCCTCCGCCCACCAGCCGTCGAGTTCGGAGATGTTCAGGCCGCCGTTGACCAGAACCTTCATTCCGCTGGTTCCGCAGGCTTCCCAGGGTCTTCGGGGGGTATTGATCCACAGGTCGATCCCCTGAACCATCCGCTCGGCCAGAAGCATGTCGTAGTCGACCAGGAAAACGGCTCTTCTGCGGACGTCGGTCCGCTCCATGAACGCGATCCAGTCGTGGAGGAGCGCCTGTCCTGCCAGGTCCTGGGGATGGGCCTTTCCGGCGATCAGGATCTGAACCGGACGATGGGGATGGTTCAGAAGGCGGACCAGCCGTTCCGGATCCAGGAGAAGAAGGTTGGGCCGCTTGTAGGTGGCGAAGCGACGGGCAAAGCCGATGGTCAGGACGGCGGGGTCGAAGAGCTGCCGGACCTCTTCCAGCTCCCGGGGCGGGGCTCCGGACTGCAGTGCGTCGTGAACCCGGCGATGCCGGACATAGTCGACAAAGCTTGCCTGGGAGGCGTTCCGGAACGCCCAGAGTTCGGTATCCGGGATTCGGTCCACTTCTTCTTCCATGCTTTCGAGGGTGCCCAGCCAGCGGTCTTTCCGGCAGAATCGGGTCCAGAGGGCGTCGGCTTCGGCCGAGTCCCAGCTGGGAACATGCACCCCGTTCGTGACGTGGCCGACAGGAACCTCCTCGACAGGCCAGCGCGGAAAAAGAGGCCCAAAGATTTCCCGGCTGACCTGACCGTGCAGGCGGCTGACCCCGTTGGCTCGTCCGGACCCCCGGAGAGCGAGATAGGCCATGTTGAACGGTTCTCCGGAATCCGCCGGGTTCTGCCGGCCCATCCCGAGGAAGGATTCGGTCGAAAGACCGAGATGTTCCGTCACATACGGCCCCAGAAACCGGGAGACGAGGTCCGGGGCGAACCGGTCGAATCCCGCCGGAACGGCCGTGTGCGTTGTGAAAAGGTTCCCGGCCCGCGTCGCCGCGAGCGCTTCCTCGAAGGATGTCTCGAAGGTTTTCATGAAGATCCGGGCCCGTTCCAAAAGAGCGAAGGATGCATGGCCCTCGTTCAGATGGCAGACGCTGGCCTCGATTCCGAGGACCTCGAGACATCGCCAGCCGCCGATGCCGAGAACGATCTCCTGCTCGAGCCGCAGGGTGGCATTTCCCCCGTACAGTTTGTTCGTGATTCCTCTCCGCGAAGAGGTATTGGCGAGATCGTTCGTGTCGAGCAGAAACAGCCAGACGCGCCCGACCCGGGCTTTCCAGATCCGGAGCCAGAGCTTTTCCGTTCCCAGATCGATGGTGAACCGGACCCATTCGCCGTTGGGTTTTCGCACAGGAGAAATCGGCAGCTGTCCGGGTTCGTTATAGGGGAACAGGGCCTGCTGACGTCCTTCGGCATCGATCAGCTGGCGAAAATAGCCCTGCTGATAGAGAAGTCCGATTCCGACCACCGGCAATCCGAGGTCGCTTGCTGCCTTCAGCTGGTCTCCGGCCACGTTTCCCAGTCCGCCGGAATAAATGGGAAGGGCCTCGCTCAGCATGAACTCCATGCTGAAGTACGCCACATGATCCAGCGGGGACTCGGAGGAGATCTTCTGGAACCAGGCGGGCTGCTGGTCTGCCAGATGTCGTGCTTCGGAAAGACGGTCGAGTTCTTCCCGGACGGCCGGATCGGAGAGCACGCGTTCCACCTTTTCCCGCGAAATCGTCTGAAGAGCGGCCCAGGGGTTGTGCGTGAGTTCCCAGAGAACCGGATCGAGTTTTTTCCAGAGCGTGTCGGCCGAATGGTTCCAGGACCATCGCATGTCCAGGGCCAGGCGAACCAGCCGGTCGAATCCCGCCACTTCGGCGTGGGGGAGGCAAAAAGACGTCTGGTCGTCTTCCCGGATAAAGGTATCGTCAAAAAAGCCCATCCTGTACCTCCCGAAAGGGTTTAGGATTATTCGGCGAGGGCCCGGGCGACCATGGCACGGGCTTCGGCCAGAAGGGTTGCCAGATGATCCCGGCCCCGGAAGCTTTCCCCATAGATCTTGTAGACGTTCTCCGTTCCGGAAGGCCGTGCCGCAAACCACCCGTTGTCGGTCACGACCTTGATGCCACCGACCGGTGCGTCGTTTCCCGGTGCTCGCGTCAGGATTTCCCGGACGGGTTCCCCGGCCAGTTCCCGGGTCTTTACGTCCCCGGGCGACAGGTTCTTGAGACGCTCTTTTTCCACCGTTGTAACGGGAGCTTCGATCCGGTCGTAGACCGGATCCCCGAACCGGGCGGTCAGAGCCTTGTAGGATTCGCCGGGATCCCGGCCCTCCCGGGCCAGCATTTCCCCCGCGAGGAGGGACGGAATGATGGCGTCCTTGTCGGTGGTCCAGACCGTTCCGTCCTGTCGGAGAAACGAGGCTCCCGCGCTTTCCTCGCCCGCAAAGCCCAGAGTGCCGGACAAAAGGCCGTCGACAAACCACTTGAAACCGACAGGCACTTCCTGGACGTTTCGTCCGAGCGATCGCGCGACCCGGTCGATCATTCCGCTCGACACCAGGGTCTTTCCGACCCGGACCGCTGGATTCCAGCCCGAGCGGGTTCGGAACAGGTAGTCGATCATGACCGACAGGTAGTGGTTGGGGGGAAGAAGGCCCGATGAGCGGGTCACGATGCCGTGACGGTCGTGATCCGTGTCGCAGGCGAAAGCGATGTCGAAGTTTCCCGCAGTCTCCAGAAACCCCTTCATCGCGGAAGGGGAGGAGGGGTCCATCCGGATTTGACCATCCCGGTCGAGGGTCATGAACCGGAAGGTCGGATCGACGATCGGATTGACCACCGTCAGGTCGAGCCGATAGTGGTCGGCAATCCGGCTCCAGTAGTGGACGCCGGCGCCACCCAGGGGATTCACGCCCATGCGGATGCCGGATCCGGCAAGGATTTCCATGTCGAGAATGCCGGACAGATCCGTCACGTACGGGGTCACAAAGTCGTACCGATGAACGGTGGAGGACTGGAGCGCCCGGTCGAAAGGGATCCGGGAGACGCCGGACAGTCCCTTTTCCAGCAGGTGGTTCGCCAACTTTTCGATTTCTCCGGTCACGTCGGATCCGGCCGGGCCCCCGTGGGGAGGGTTGTACTTGAAGCCGCCGTCTTTCGGCGGATTGTGGGAAGGGGTGATGACGATGCCGTCGGACAAGCCGGTCGTTTTTCCGCGGTTGAATGTGAGAATGGCGTGGGAGATCACGGGGGTCGGCGTGTATTCGTCGTTGTCGGCGATGCGGACGGTGACCCCGTTGGCGGCCAGAACCTCCAGGGCCGTGATGAAGGCCGGCCAGGAAAGGGCGTGCGTGTCGAAGCCCAGGTAGAGGGGACCGTCGATGCCCCGGCTTTTCCGGTAGGAGCAGATGGCCTGGGTGACGGCGAGGATATGGTCTTCGTTGAAACTTCCCGAAAGCGCTGAACCCCGATGTCCGGAGGTTCCGAAGGAGACCTGCTGAAGGGGGTCCGCCGGATCTGGCCTTCGCGTGAAGTAGGTTGTGACGAGTCTGGGAACATCCACCAGGAGATCGGGAGAGGGAAAGGTTCCGGCGAGGGGGCTGTCGGGCATGGGGCGCGCTCCTTGGCAAAAAAGCGGGTCCGGACTGCAGAAGGGCGCGAGATAGGGAAACCTGTCTGTGCGCGATTCTGAAAGGCAAAGAATTAATGATAGTCAAGACTACCATATCCGGAGGCTTTTCCGAATCGGACACCGTCAATCTTGAGACACCCTCGGTGGCCGCAAGTTCGGAAGTCTCCCTTCAAATGAGCAATCGACGTGATCCGAATCCACCCGCGTCCCTCCCGGAATTCTTTCCGGAATAAAGAATGAAGGGTATTCACGCCTGAGAACCTCGATTGACGGATGGAAAACGGGACAGAAAACAAGAAGCCCCTTGTCGTTCCTGGTAAAATGGCAGGTGTCGAAGCCAACCATTGACCCAACCGAAGGGTGAAGACGACACGATGACCGTCCAGGCGGGGCTGGTGGTGTTCGGGGAGTTTCTGCACTCCCTGGATCTCGCCAAAGAGATCGACCGGGCATTCGGCAAGCCCGGAAGCGGAGCGGGGGACAGGGCCTCATCCTAGGGGCTTCCCCTGTTGCGGATGCTGCAAGGCGGAGGGCGGAGCCAGGAAGACCTCCGGATGATCGCCCGGGATAACGCCGTGTTCTTCCGAATCGGGATGTTGTGTCCGCAGGAATGATATATGTCAGATGAACAAAGAGGGATCCTTTGAACTTCTGTCTGCGCCTTCCCCTTGTTAGGCCGTAGGCCAGGAGGGGGGGCAAGCGGACGGTTTTGTTTTTCGTCTTCCCGCCTTCTCCGACGTTCCCTGGGACTCCACTAGCGACGGACCGTTTCCAGTGTCGCTCCGCTCACACTCCCCACATCGTAGGCCCGGTGCCAGAAATACGGCTTCCGGTAGAATGGCTTCAGATGTTCCGAAAAGCGGTTTGCAACCCGACTGGCACTCGCGGTTTTCCGATTGTTGATCAGGGTGGAACTATTGAGTGCCGGGTGGATTTCCAGCAGAAGATGCACATGATCCTTTTCCCCGCCGAATTCCAGCAAGGTCCATCTCCAATCCGCCCGAATCTCGCCCAGGGCGTACCGCAAAGAGTCCAGCAGATCCGGAGCGAGCGTCTTGCGCCGATACTTTGTCGCAAAGACTGTGCATGAGCGAATGGATGGCATGGGAACTTGATCTGTTTGGGTTGATATTCCATGTTGCCAAGGGCATTATGCTTCCATGCTGACCGGTAACCGCTTTCGCACGTATCCCACACCCGCACAGGAACAGATTCTTCTCCGGTGGATCGGACACCAGCGGTTCGTCTGCAACGCCAAGGTCTCCGAAGACCGGTATGACCGGGCCTTCGCGAAAAAAGCGGTCTCCCTTTCCGGAACGTCCGTTCCCGTCGATCAGGAGTATTCCCGGTTCATAAACGATCGCACCTCCTGGCTTCGTAAGGTTCCTTCCCAGATTCTTCGAAACGGGGCGGTTCTCTGGAAGCAGGCCTACAGCCGGTTCTTTTCCGGTCGGACCGGTCGTCCCTCCAAAAAGCGAAAGGACGGCCGGCAGTCGGTCTGGGTCACCTCCGAGCTTTTTTCCTTCCAATCCAACGACACGACCCATGCCGAAGAACGTGTTCCCGGGACGAAGAAGTTTTCGGGGGGAATGCTGTCTTTTGTCGCCCACCGGCCGTATTCCCGCCCTTCCTCCCTTCATGTTTCGGTCGAAGCGGGAAAGTGGTTTGTGTCCTTCTCTTCGGACGAGGGTCTTCCGGAACCGCAGGAAGAAGACACGGCGGCCTGGCTCCGGATGTTTTCGGAAGAAGACCTCCGGCCAAAAACGCTCGGATTCGACCGGGGCGTCGTGACGCCGTTGCAGGCAAGCGACGGGCGGAGGATCGATTTCTCCCCCGTCCGGAAGAACCGGATCGAGAAGAAGGACCGGGCACGGAGGCGCTGGCAACGGAAACTGGCCCGGCAAGTGAAAGGTTCGAACAACCGGAGGAAGACCAAAGCCCGGATCGCCCGGAGCGGAGCCTGCGCCAAAGAAGTCCGGAAGGACGTGCTCCACAAGGCCACCGATGCCATCGTCGCAGAGGGGGGGCAAAAGCCTCTTCGTCGTCGAAAATCTCAGGGTCCGGAACATGACGAAAAAGCCGGAACCGAAACAAGGCGATTCCGGACGTTATGTCCGAAACGGATCCCGGGCCAAGTCCGGTCTCAGCACGGCGATCCTGTCGTCCGGCTGGGGCCTGTTCGTGATTCTCCTGTCTTACAAGGCCAGAAAGGCCGGAAAGCTCGTGATCCGGGTTCCACCTCATCACAGTTCGCAGGAATGTGCCCGATGCGGGCATGTTCACCCGGACAACCGGCCTTCCCGGGCTGCGTTCGTCTGCCAGCGCTGCGGACACGTGGACAATGCCGATCAAAACGCCAGTCGCGTCATCGCCCGAAGGGGAATCCGGCTTCTTCCGGACGAGAAGATCCGGAAGACAGAGGTACGTCGGTGCGGGATCGGAAAACCGAAACAACCAGGGCAGAAGTCCTGCGTCAAAGCCTCCGGACAGGAGAATCCGACGCCAAGGCCCCAAACCCCTTCGCGCATCCTCGGCGAAAGAGGAACTTTTGCTCGTGAAAGGGAAACCCCACCTGCAGCGCAAAGCACTTGGGGGAGGGAGAGTTCATGTGAAAATCCTGCTGGTCGAAGATGAAGCCAAGACGGTGGCCTTTCTTAAAAAGGGTCTTTCGGAAAATGGGTTCGTCCTGGATGTGGCCCGAGACGGAGAAACCGGCCTTCATCTGGCAACGGAACTGACCTATGACCTTGTGATTCTCGACGTCATGCTGCCGGAGCGGGACGGCTGGAGTGTCCTTCAGGCGCTGCGCAAACGCGACCGGACCACGCCGGTCCTTTTCCTGACGGCCCGGGATGGCGTTCCGGACCGGGTTCGGGGACTAGAGACGGGAGCGGACGACTATCTCGTCAAGCCCTTCGCCTTTTCCGAACTCCTGGCCCGTGTTCGAACGATCCTCCGGAGGAAAGGGAAGACAATCTCCGAATCCTTGCGCTTTTTCGGACTCGAAATGGATCTTCTGCGCCGGACAGTGACCCGTGATGCGAAGCGTCTGGATCTCACCGCCAAGGAATTTCTCCTGCTCGAACTCTTCCTCCAGCACCCCGGGGAAGTTCTCTCCCGAACCTTCATTGCCGAACGGGTCTGGGACATGAATTTCGATAGCGACACCAATACGGTGGACGTAGCCGTCCGCCGTCTCAGGAAAAAAACGGACGATCCGTTCCCAAGGAAACTCATCCACACGGTCCGCGGCATGGGGTACATCCTTGAAGACCGCACCTGACCCGAAGAAAGGACGACCCCGTTTCCCGGGCCCCGGATCCCTCGCGTTCCGGCTCACAATCCTCTATACGCTCATGAGCGCCGGTCTTATCCTGGTCGTCACCGGGTTTCTCTATTCGACCCTTGGCCGGAAACTGGACCGGGAGGACACCCAGTTCCTGGCCGACAAGGTTTTCGTGCTCCGCTCGATCCTGGCGAAACGTCCCGGAGATGACGCAGCGCTGCACGAGGAGGTCGACTGGGAAGGGGCGGCGCGCCGTTTCACCAAATTCTATGTCCGGATCCGCGACCCTGGGGGCCGGGTCGTGATGGAAAGCCGAGGCATCCCTGATCCCCTTCGCGCAGTGCGATTTCCGGAGCCGATACCGGCGAATGTCCTTCCCCGGAATAGCACCCTGGTCCGCATCGGTTCCGACGGCGCCTACCGCGTCATCAGCGCCCTGGCCGCATCAGGATCCGGCGGCACAGGACGTACCGTCCTGGAGATCGCCCTCGACCAGACCGAGGAAGAGAGTCTCCTGAAAAGCTATAGAAACACCATGGCCATGGCCCTGATCGCGGGGATTCTGGCCTCCGCGGCGCTGGGATACGGCCTGACCAGGAGGGGCATGTCCCCCCTGACGCGAATGATCGCCTCCATCGAAGGAATTCGGTTTCCCCATCATCAGAAGCACATCACAGACGACGGATTGCCCGAAGAGCTCGTGCCTCTGATCGATGCCTTCAATGACATGCTCGACCGCCTCAGGGAATCGTTTGAACGCCTCTCCCAATTTTCTGCCGACCTGGCGCATGAACTTCGTACTCCGATCAACAATCTGCGGGGAGAGGCCGAGGTGACTCTCCTCAGGAGCCGGAGCGACAAGGAATACCGACATGCACTCGAATCCGGCCTCGAGGAACTCGGCCGCCTCTCGCGAATGATCGACAGCCTTCTGTTCCTGGCCCGCGCGGAATCGGACCGGAGCATCCTGAACCTGACCATCTTCGAGGCGCGAGAGGAGATCGAAAAGATCGGAAACTTTTTCGAAGCTTACGTCGAGGAAAAGGGGATTCGCTTCGAAATCCGGGGCTCTGCAATAGTCCAGGCCGACAGGGACCTTTTCCGGAGAGCCGTAGGAAATGTGGTCGAAAACGCCGTGAAATTCACGCCTTCGGGAGGCACTGTCATTCTGACCCTTCGGTCCGGTTCCGGAGGAGTCGAAGTTGCGGTCGCAGACACAGGCCAAGGAATCGCTCCCAAACACCTGCCGAAGGTCTTCGACCGGTTCTACCGGGCCGATCCGGCTCGGGGACATTCCGACAGGGGGGCAGGTCTTGGGCTGTCACTGGTGCGCTCCATCATGGCGCTTCACGGAGGATCCGTGAAAATTGAAAGCGGGGTCGGGAGAGGCACGGAAGTCCTGCTCCGTTTTCCGGTCGCAGAAATCCCTTCCAACATGACACAGTTGTCATCTTTCAGTCAGGAACCTGTCAGGATCGATCGACTATCCTAAGGCCCGTATCTCGAAGGAAACGATCCAGCGAACCGGAGCCGATCCAGGATGCGACGACAAATATCCCTCATAGCCCTCCTTTTTCTGATCGGGGGTTGCGTCTCCTACCATCCCCAACCTCTTCTGCCCGGGAAAACGGCGGACAGTCTCGAGTCTCGCACGCTTGACGATCCCGGATTGAGGCTCTTTCTCGCCATTCACGGACGAAAGCCGAATCGTTGGCCTGAACGGAGCTGGGACCTCGCGGACCTGACCCTGGTCGCACTCTACGAAAGCCCCGATCTATACGTCCAGAGAACCTACATGGACCTTTCCGTCGCCGGAATCACCACGGCAGGGCAACGTCCGAATCCCAGCCTTTCTTTCTTTACCGCGCTGAACAGCATTGTCATCGCTCCGGAAGAAACCTCGCCCTGGGCTCTGGGCATGCTGTTCGACCTGCCGTTCGAAACGGCCGGAAAGCGCGGCATAAGAATCCGGGAGGCCCGAAAATTGTCCGAGGCGGAACGATTCCGACTCGGACAAACCGCCTGGAACGTGAGGAGCCGGGTCCGAAGACGATTCCTCGCATACGTCCTTGGTATCCGCCGAACCCAGAATCTGGAAGAGGAGGTCCAGGTCCGCGCCCGGATTCTCCGGATATGGCAACAGCGTTACCGTTCGGGAGAAGTCTCGGCGATCAAGGAAGACTCCGCGCGGATCGATCTTGAGCGTGCTCGCCTGTCCCTGAACTCCGCCCGGGAACAGGAGGCCGCGGCGCGGGTGGCCCTGGCCCAGGCGACGGGTCTACCGGAAAAAGCGCTGGACAGTGTCCGTATCTCCTGTTCCGACGTTGAGGAAGCCCCCTCTGCCGACCTTTTGCCCGCTCCCTCCGTCCAGAGGGCAGCTCTGATCAACCGGCTCGACATCCGGGAGGCTCTGGCCCGGTATGCCGCTTCCGAAGAGGCCCTCCGGCTCGAGATCGCCAATCAGTACCCCAATGTCCATTTGGGCCCCGGTTATGCCTTTGACCAGGGGGACAATATGTGGGCTCTGAGCTTTTCCGTACCCCTTCCAATCCTCAACCAGAACCAGGGACCCATCGCCGAAGCCAAGGCACGACGCACGCAGGCTTATGCCTTGTTCACCGCCCTCCAGTTCCAGGTCATGGGACAGATCGAATTGTCCCTGGCTCATTACCGCGGCGCCATTCAAACATTCAATACGACCCGGAACCTCCTGGTCCGCCAGAAAGCCTATCAGCGCATGATCGGCCGAAGATTTGAGGAAGGCGAAGTCGACCGCCTGGCTCTCCTGGATGCGCAGTTGATCCTCGTCGCGACAAAACGCAGTCATCTGGCTGCGCTGATGAATGCCCAGAAGACCCTCGAATCCCTTGAAGACGCCGTGCAGGTTCCCCTTGTTGGCTCCTCCGGGAGAGTTCACAGACCGCCCGCTCGAAAAAACATCAACAGGAGTCTGTCTCATGGCCCCCGACCCAAATAGGAGAGTGGCAGCCGCCGTTCTGGCTGTCGTTCTACTGATCGTCTCCGGTTTCGTTGGATGGTTTTACGGCCGAAGCCACCGTACCACCAATGAGCCGCAACCCCGGGTCTCGGTGCAGAGCGGCTCGCCGACCGTCGTTCTTGAGCCGGGGACGGCGGCACAAAACGGAATGCGGGTCGAAACCCTCGAAACGGTGGACTACCGGCCCCAAATGAACGCCTACGGGATCGTTCTGGATCCACGACCTCTCATCGATCTCCGGATCCGTATTGCCGCGGCTAAAGGCCAGCTCGCTGGAGCCCGGGCTGCGGAATCCACTTCGAGACACGAGTCCGAACGGCTTGACCATCTTTTCCGGAAGGGCGGGAATGTATCGAAAAAAGCGGAGGAAGCCGGGAAAGCCGTCTGGAAAGCCGACGCAGGACGACTTGAGGCGGCCCGCGAGACCCTGAAGCGCCTTCGGGAGAGGGCCCGGATCGGATGGGGAGGGGTTCTGGGAGGATGGGCATCGGAATCTGGTCAAAAATCTCTGTCTGGACTGACGGGTGGGGATGAAGCCCTTCTTCTCGTGACCTTTCCCCCGGGAGAGGCGGCCCGCACTCCCCCTGGCCGGGTACAGATTCAGGTCGATTCTGCCAACCTGAAATCGCAGGCTCGGCTTGTTTCATCTGCGCCCAGACTGGATTCCGCCGTGCAGGGAGCCACCTACTTTTACAGCATGCCCTCCCGGAACGTGCGAATCGGCATGCGCCTGGCTGTCGGAGTGCCCCTCACCGGCAAGAGACTTCGAGGCATCATTGTCCCATCAGCCGCGATTGTCTGGTATGAGGGCAAGGCATGGGCCTATGTCGAGGAAGCCTCGCGACATTTCCGGAGGACGGAAGTCCCTGTCGAGACCCGGGCAGCGAACGGGTGGTTCGTAACAGGCATTGGCCCCAATCCCCGCATAGTGGTGCAGGGCGCCCAGCTCCTTTTGTCTCAGGAGCTTCAGCCCGAACTTCGTGGAAACGCAGGAAGCCACGCCACGGAAAAAGAAGCGGACGACGATGACGATTGACCTGCAGTCTGGCCCCCGATGACCCCCCTCATTCGTTTTTCCCTGCGGTTTCGGGGGGCGATCATCGCCCTGTTCGTCCTTCTGACCGGATACGGCCTGGTTGCGCTTACCCGGGCTCGGCTCGACGTGTTTCCCGAATTCGCCCCGCCGTTGGTTGTGCTTCAAACCGATTCACCGGGTCTTTCGCCCCGCCAGGTGGAACTTCTGGTCACCCAGCCGCTCGAAAACGCCTTGGATGGGCTTCTCGGACTTGAGACCATGGTCTCGAAGTCGACCCAGGGCTTGTCCATGATCACGTTGACCTTCCGGGAGGGAACGGACATCTACCGGAACCGGCAACTGGTGTCCGAGCGTCTGAGCGAAGCCTCCCGGACACTTCCTTCCGGCGTCAGGCCGCCGATCCTTCTTCCGCTGACATCCTCGACCGCCAACGTCCTGACCATTGGTCTGACCTCCCGAAGGCGTTCTCTCATGGACCTCCGGACCTATGCGGACTGGACCCTCAAACCGCAACTCCTCGGAATCCCTGGCGTCGCGGGCGTCGGGGTGATTGGTGGAGACATCCGGCAGGTGCAAATACAGGTCCGTCCCGGCGCGCTGGTGCGATTTGGTCTTTCCCTTTCCGATGTCGCCCATATCGTGGCCCTCGCTACCGGCGTGCGGGGAGCGGGGGTCGTCGATACCCGGAACCAGAGGCTCGTGCTGACTTTCGAGGGCCAGCCCATGACCCCCGAATCATTGTCTCAAGTCGTCCTGGTCCGAAAAAACGGGGCGAACGTCCGTCTCGGAGACGTTGCCCGCGTCACGGACGCATCCGAGCCTCCGGTCGGCAAGGCCTCGATCATGGGAAGCTCCGGCGTGATTCTCATGATCAAGGAACAGTACGGGGCAGACATGATGGCGGTAACGCAGGATCTGGATCGGAGCCTCCGATCCCTGGCCCCCGCCCTCAAAGGGGAAGGAATCGTCCTGCACCTAAACCTCTTCCGGCCAGCGGATTTTGTGAACGCGTCCATGGACCATCTCAGGTTCGCGATCCTGGCGGGCGCCGTTCTTGTGGTCGCGGTCCTCCTTCTGTTCCTGCTCAATCTCCGGGCGGCCCTGATCTCCGCGACCGCCATCCCTGTTTCCCTTCTGGGGGGAATTGCCGTCCTCCAGCATTTCGGCGTGGGTCTGAACACGATGACCCTCGGGGGACTCGCGATTGCCCTGGGGGAAGTTGTGGACGACGCCATCGTGGACGTCGAAAATATTCTTCGCCGTCTGAGGGAAAACCGACTTCTTGACAACCCGTCATCGCCGCCTCGCGTGATCCTCCGGGCCTCGATTGAAATTCGGAGCCCGACGGTCTTCGCAACCCTCATGGTGATTCTGGCGTTCCTGCCGGTGCTGACACTCTCCGGCGTGACCGGGAAGCTCTTCGCTCCTCTCGGGTTGGCCTATGTCGCCTCGATCGCTGCGTCCCTCGTCGTGGCCATGACCCTGACTCCCGCGCTGTCATACCTCCTGTTAGGCCATCGTCCCATTTCCAGCGAGGATCCCCCCTTTCTGAAGCGTCTGAAGGCCCGGTATCCGGTGGCGATGGCTCCGATCGAAAGAAGGGCCGGTGCCTCCGTGGTCGCCGTTGTCGCATTGAGCGCGTTCGTCCTGGGTACGGTTCCCTTCTTCGGGGGCGACCTGATCCCGAATCTGAAGGAAGGACATTTCATCATCCACATGAGAACCCTGCCGGGCACATCGCTCGAAGAGTCCCTCCGCCTGGGGCGGCGCGTGACCCGGGTTGTCGCCGGTATCGAAGGAGTTCGATCAGTCTCCCAGCGGGCTGGACGGTCCACCCTCGTCGGCGACCTTGTCGGGACCTATTCAAGCGAATTCGATGTCGACCTTTCTCCTTCTGCACGCCAGGGAAGGATCCTCAGGGAGATTTACCGACGTCTCGACCCGTTCGTCGGGGCCAGCTTCAGGATCAACACCTTCCTGACTGAACGCATCCATGAAACCGTCTCGACCTTTGGTGCGCCGGTCGTCATCAATGTTTACGGAAACAACCTCGACATGCTGGACCGGAAGGCCCAAGAGATCGCAGCCGTTCTCCGAACCGTTCCCGGGGCACGGGGAGTCCAGATCCAGGCGCCCCCGGGCGAGCCTCGCCTTGCGATCCGACTTCGCGAAAACGATCTTGCACGGTGGGGGATCGATCCGGTATCGGTCATGGACGATATCCAGACCGCCTACCAGGGGCGCACAGTTTCACAGATTTACGAAGGAAATCGTCTCTTCGACGTTTCGGTCGTTCTGGATCCCGTCGTCCGGCAGGATCCGACGGCTGTCAGATCCCTTCTCCTGCGTAACGGAGAAGGGATGCTGGTTCCCCTGAGTCAGGTCGCCGACATCACGGAGTCGTCTGGCCGCTTCGTTATCCTTCACAAAGGTGCCCGGCGTCTCCAGACGGTAACTTCCCTGGTGTCCGGCCAGGACCTGACCTCTTTTGTGGTGGAGGCTGAGCGTCGCATACGGTCCCAGGTCCACTTTCCCCCAGGGACGTACATGGTGTTCGCGGGCGATATTCGGGAGCAGTCGAAGGCCAGTCGGGAACTCTTGGAACGATCCCTTCTGGCTGCGGGCGGGATGATTCTCCTGCTCTTCTTGGCCCTCAGGAGCGCTCGTGCCGTTTTTCTGGTCCTCCTCAACCTTCCTTTCGCCCTTGCGGGAGGAGCGGCTGTCGTCCTTGCAACCGGCGGGGTGTTGTCCGTCGGTTCGCTCGTTGGATTCGTGACCCTGTCCGGAATTACGCTCCGAAATGCCATCATGTTGATTTCCCATTATCGATTTCTGGTCCGGGAGGAAGGGGCCCTTTGGGGACCCGAAACGGCGATCCGAGGTGCCCGGGAACGGTTGGTCCCGATCCTCATGACGGCATGCGTCACGGCCGTGGGGATGGTACCTCTCGCGCTGACGAGCGGGGCGCCAGGAAACGAGATCGAAGGTCCGATGGCGACAGTCGTCCTCGGGGGACTCGTGTCCTCGACAGCCCTGAACCTCCTGGTCATGCCGACACTCGCCCTCCGGTTCGCCCGGTTTGATCAGTCCACGACGGAAGCGGAATTTGATTGACGAGTTTCATTCACATCATGCCAAACAGCAAGGTCCTCCTCGTCGATATTGTGAGCGATTGCTGGATGTATCTCTCAGGAAGGGCTGTCTCCAACAGTGAAAGAATGGGGGTTATAAAGATTGAACCGACGGGAATCAATGAGGAAGTGGAGACATCAATACATCCGAAACAAATTGAAAAAAGCGTAATCGGATCACAGATCAATCACATAGAGGGCTCCTTCTCCCGGTTGCAAGAGGTTTCCCTTTTCTGATGGACGATCGATGCAGTCCTATATCCGGCCTTCGTATGGAAAAATGTCTTCCGGGCCTCGATGAAGTTTCGGGAAAAGCGTAGATACCCGAAAAAAAGGGAGGCGCCCGAAGCGCCTCACAGGGAAGTCAGGGTTCTCTCTGCGGGCAGGTGCCCCACATCGCACACATCTCAACTTTTCGAACCGCCTGGACCCACATGCCCGGTGATGCGGGAGGGCTCGTTCGGAAAGTCGCGACCCCTATCCCGATTTCGCGGCTCCGAAGATGGCGAGATGAATGAGTTTATAGAGTAATAGCCCACCCGCCACTCCCAGATAACTCCGCAACATGATCATCCAAACCCGGCTTGAAAGCGAAAGTTTGGCCGGGGGAAGCTGATCGAGCGGAGGCATCCGCCAAAGGTCCCGAGGAATGGCGACGATTTCTGCCTCCCGGGAGCCTTCCAGCGATCCGGGTTTCTCGAAGAGCCGGACAGAAAGAGCGGTCAAACTCCCGATCACGATACCGGCAATCATCATCTTCCCCATTGTTTTTCCGCTCATAGCGGGGAAGAGTTCGGAAGCAGTCAGAATGGCCGAGAGCAGGACGAGAATGGCGATGATGGCGGCTGTAAAGATATTGATCGAGCGCGAATTGACCCAGGGACCGAGAACAGCTTTGTCATTGCAGAGGAGCAAGAGGAACACGGTGGCGCTGGGAAGGAGTACCCCGGCCAACGTTTGAACCAGGTTTGTCAAAAGGCCGAGAGGCACACCGGGTGCGGTCACGAGGACAACGGCGAGAATGATCAGGCCGAAGAAGAAGGCATAGAATCCAAGGGCCTCCGCAGGTTTTTTGTGAAGGGAGTGACCGACCGAAAACATATCTCCCAGCGCATAAGCGGTTGAAAGCGACACCGCCGAAGCCCCCACGATGCAGGCATCTATCAAGGCAATGGCGAACAGGATGCCCGCAACATGACCATGGTATTTTGCGATACCAGAAGCCACCGCTCCAGCGTCGGTGAACATTCCGGATTCGGGATGTCCCGCAAAGGTGAATGCGGAGATCCCCATCATGGCGGACGCTCCGGCCACAACGATTACGATTCCGATCCAAAGATCGATCCGCAGGTACTTGATGAAGCGGGCCGTAATCCTTTTGTCGATGACGTAGCTTTGCTGGAAAAAGAGTTGCCAGGGCGCAATCGTGGTTCCGACGATTGCGATGATCAGAAGCAGGATCTCTTCCGGGTTTCCTCCTTTCGGAATTCCCGGAATGAAGAAATCATAGGCCATTCGGGACATCGATGGATGAACCATGAGGAACAGGGGAATGAGCAAAAGGCTACCAAATACCAGGAAAAGCGTGAATCGCTCAAAACGCCGGAAATCTCCCGTGCTTGCGGTCAGCATGATGATCGCTGCGGAGGCGGCGACACCGAAAAGCTTGGGAATGCCCAGGTAGTCGAGTCCCAGGCTGATTCCAACAAATTCAGTCACGATTGTCAGGGCGTTGAGGAGAAACAGGTCGATGATGCTGAACGCCCCCCAGAATTTTCCGAACCGCTCAAATATGAGACGGGCATGTCCTACGCCGGAAACGGCTCCGAGACGCAAAACCATTTCCTGGTTGATGTAGATGATCGGGACAAGGAGAAGCAGGGTCCACAACAGAGCGGTGCCGTAGTTCTGTCCGGCGTGGGTGTAAATGGCAAAGGCCCCTGCGTCATTGTCTCCGCTCATGACGATCAGTCCCGGTCCGAGAATGGCCAGAAGAGTCCTGAATCTTCTGAAATAGGAAGAACCTGCGAGAGAGGTTTGATGGGAAATGGTCCCCAGCGCTCCGCGAATTTCACCTTTATGCCCGACTTTCGGGTCATGAATCGTATCCTTTGTGGATGGAATGACGGGATTCGTCATCGGAAAATTCCCTTCCGGTTGGAGGCTTATGGTTACGAGAGGACCTATTCTCCCCTGTATCCGAAGGGACCGTTATAGTAAATGGTGACGGTTCCCATGGGCGTATAGGTCTGGGGGTAGTTGGACTGGTAGACGGGAAGGGCGACTCCCGCTCCCCACGTGACGGTGACCGGTCCTTCGTAG
>JAKAYA010000086.1 GCA_021826965.1 Nitrospirota bacterium | reverse complement strand
CCGTTACGCCCTGCTGTTCCGTTTGTCGGGAGCCAGCCTGTACGTCAAGTCGGACAGCGCGGTCGAACAGGTCTGTCAGGGGCTTCGCGTCCTCCTCCACCACCTTCCCGAGGGATGGG
The DNA here is from genome assembly GCA_021826965.1 of Nitrospirota bacterium. Taxonomy (GTDB): domain Bacteria; phylum Nitrospirota; class Leptospirillia; order Leptospirillales; family Leptospirillaceae; genus Leptospirillum_A. The sequence goes on along the minus strand of JAKAYA010000086.1, from coordinate 4,259 downwards.
GGCTCCAGTTTCGTGTCCGGACGCGCGTGGGGATTCCGGAGGACGGAGACGTCGTTGCGCCCGTCTGGTGCGGACAACCTCCCGACCCCTCCGGCCCCGATGATTTCCGGCAAGACCCCGCCGCATGGTACCGGCACGACCGGCAGGTCCATTACCATAAAAGAACCATGCGCACACGGGAGCTGACCCTGGCGCTGATTTCGTTCCCGGAAAAGGAACAGTCCCGCGTCCGCCCTTCCTTCTATCCCCTCCGGGACATGTTCGACCGTCCCCCGCGATTCTCCCGGAACCATCATGAAAGAAGGCTTGCCACTCTGAGCGAAACGGGGGCGCTTCTCGAAAACCTCCTCCCCGGTTGCGGCATTCAGGCCGAACGGCTGGACGGAAAAGGGTTAAGGGACTATCTGGCTTCTATCCTGAACCCTTCCCTCCCGGTTCGAAGCTGGAGGCCTTCGCCGGATCGGCGGATATCCCTGGCGGAAGAACTCGCCCAGACGGCCTTCACCGAGACCAAAACCGGTCTCGTCGCACATCATCCGGACGGCGCGGTCCTCCACGGGCGTCTCCAGTCCTTGCGCAGCTGGCCGGTGGAGGTCGACCGGGATACGCTGGCTCCGTTTCTCGAAGAAGCCGATTTCAGTCACGATCTCGTCATGAATCTCTGGAAAGCACCCCGCAAGAAAACACTGGACTACGTTCAGGGACAGATGACTGTCAGCCGGTTTCTCTCCCTTCTGTTGCCTGGCCGGTCCTACCGGCTGGAAAACGAAAAGCGCCAGCGCGAAAGTTTTCTGGAGAGCGCGTTCGGAAACGACCGGGAAGGAGGGGATCCCTTTGCGGCGAACCTCTCTCTCTGTTTCTGGGCCGAGGAGGAAGAAGATCTGGCGGAGATGGGGCAGGAGATTTTCCGCGCGTATTCCGGGGTTCCCGGCGCGCTCATCGCTCACGAACCCTACCGCCAGTGGCCGCTTTTTCTCTCGGGTCTTCCTCTCCAGCCGGATGCCGGAGACCGCTGGGAACTTCTGCTCTCGGAACATCTGCCGCTTTTGCTTCCGGTCTGGGACAAGTCTCCCGACGACCACCGCCCCTGGTTCTGGAGCCACAATCATCTGGACGAACCCGTCGGACTCGATCTCTGGAATCCGTTCCACCCCAACCACAACGGCCTCGTTCTCGGTTCGTCCGGGAGCGGGAAATCGTTCGCCAGCAAATTGCTTCTGGGCCAGTTCCTGTCGGAATCCTCCCAACACGAGGCGATCGTCGTCGAAAGCGGTGGCGACTTCGAGAAATTCTGCCGGTTCTTCAACGGACGGTATGTGAAGATCGATCTGGGAGGGGAGTTTTCTCTCAACCCGTTTCCCGAACGCTTTCGTCTCCGGTCCGGAGAAGGCCTTTCGTCCGGATACGATCCGGACGTGCTGGGGCTACTCGGAAGCGTCCTCGAAACGTTCATTACGCCCAGCCTCCCGGTGGGCCCGATCCATCGACGGATTCTTCTCGCCTGCGTCGAAAACGTCTACGATCGCCTTGAAGATGGAGGAGAACGTCCCGTTCTCTCCATGCTGGCGCAGGAGCTTCTCGCGTTCCGGGGCAAGGACCGGGAGGACGAAAGCCTTTCCTACGCCATGGGCAAGATTCTGGAGTCCTGGGCGTCTGGCATCTACCAGGATCTGGTCAACCATCCGGGCGGATTCGACTATTCGGAAAGACTGGTCGCATTCGACCTGGCCGCCCTGGAGAACCATCCGGCCATCAAGGGGATCGTCTTCGCCTTCATCGCGAGTCTCTCCCTGTTCCGCCTCCGGGAAGGGGGACCGGACAGGAAACTCTACCTGGTCTTCGACGAAGCGCACCGGATTCTGAGGGAACTCAAAGGCACGGAATTTCTTTCGCACCTGTACCGGACCGTGCGCAAATGGGGGGGAGGCGTCATTGCCATCACGCAGTCTCCGGCGGATCTGCTGGAAGAAGATCTGGCCGCCGGTCTTCTGAACAACACGTTCTGGACGTGGGTCTTTCCTCTGGCCAACGGACACGAACGCCTGGCGGAACTGGGTTTCGACGAAAGGACGCGGGATCTCGTCAAAACGCTTGAAAGCGTCCGGGGCCGGTTTTCGGAAGGATTGCTGCGGATCGGAAGCGACAGCCGGATCCTGCGGCTCGAACCTTTTCCTCTGGCATTCTGGCTGGGTGCGCGCTCCCCGGAAGAGGACCGGGTTTTCCGGGAGGCGATCGAAAAATCCGGCGGTTTTCGCGAGGCCCTGACCGTCTTGTGTCGCCCGGAGGAGAGCCTGTGAGCGGAAGGGGAGTCCTGTCTTCCGGAAAGATCCTGGGGGTGTGGTTCCTTCTGGGAACGCTTCCGGCGATGGTGGCGCCGGAAAAAGCCTACGCCATCGCCGGCATGGGAAACATGATCGAGGCGCGCATTTTATGGGTGGAAAGCCGGACGCTCGGGAGCCTCCAGCGACTGAAGGCGTTTTTTTCCGTCAAGGATGCGGGGGTCGACTTCTACCGGGCGCCGGTTCTTCCCCCGGAGCCGCCTCAACCGCTGGCGACTCCGGCCGGTCCTCCTCTTTCCCTGACGGACATCACGCGCGCCGCTCATGAAGGAATGGGAGCCGCCGAAGGAGGCATCTCACGGGCGCCGGGCGAAGAAGCGATCGGAAACGGCATCCATCAGATGGCCTACGAGGCCAGTCCCCAGGGCGCCCTCCGTCTGGGGGCGGACACCGAAGGACACATCTACCAGATGCTCCTCTCCATCCACAAGGACCTTCTTTATCTTCTCAAGGAACAATCCTCTTCGCTCGGTCTCGAAGGGGAGGCGATCGAGCAGACCCGTAAAAGAAGCGCTCTCGACCAGATGCGGGTCCAGACGGAAGTGCCGTCCTGGATCATGATCCGGTAGACCCATGGTGTGTTCGGCACGTTTCGGAACCCTCCTCTTCCAGGATTCCTATACAATTCCGTGTGTGCTGGAGCCGATCCGGCTGCAAGTCTTCTCCGTCGCCAGGATTCTCTTCCTGATCACGATCCCGGTGTCGACGGTGCTTCTCTGGGGGAAGATCCGGGACGACAAACCCGTCTTTGCCGACATCCTGAAGGGACTGTCGGTTTTCTTTCTCCTCATCGGATACGCGGGAGCCTTTCAGGACCTTTCCCTGCTGATCGGTTCGGTCGCCTCGACCGTGTATCCCTCGAACCTCATCGTCCAGTTTTACGAAACCATCTGGGGGGTCCCTCTTCTGCCCCTGTCGGGAAGTTCCTTTTTTTCTCTCCTGACCGATCCCATGGGGCTCGTCTATATCCTACTGATGGATCTTCTGAAAGTCCTGATCTTTCTGTTCACGCTCCTGCGCTACACCCTGCTGGCCTTTCTGTACGCCATCGGTCCCATCCTCTGCAGTCTGGCGGTCATTCCCGGGATGTTTTTCCTGCTTCTCCAGTGGGGAAGAAACGCTCTCGAAATCATGCTCTGGCTCGTGATCCACAATCTCTTCGTCGCGATCTTCACCGCTGTCAATCTGGCCGGGGCGCTCGGAGCGGCCGGCGGATCGACGCTTTTGATCAACGAAACGCTGTCCATCGGCATCATGCTGGTCCTGGTCCTCATGTTTTTCCTTGTTCCGATCGTCACGCATCTACTTCTCGACCGGTCTTACGAGGGAATCGGATCCTTCGTCGGACCCCAGGCCGTTCTTTTGGGAAAACGGATGTTTTCGGAAGGGGTCCTCCGGCCGGTGACGACTGGCGAGCTTCCGATGGGGATAGGGGAGATGAAGTTCGGCAGCGTCATCCGCGACATCGGCCAGGGACGGCGCGTCTACCGGAAGAAACAGGTGCGGCTCGGCCCCTTCAGCCTCACCTCCCTCGTCTGGAAGAGGAAGGCGAAAAAAACCGGTTCTTCCGATGGGGCCGTCGAAGGGAAGGACGGCGCGAAAGAGGAAAAAAAGTCCGCCCGCAAGGCGGGAACGGCCAGGGGCACCCGCAGGCCGGCGACGAAGAAGGCCGGATCGACCGCCGCGACGACCCGCAAGACAGCTCCTCCTCCGTCGACGGAAGAGTCTTCCCCTCGGGATCCGGCGTCTGAGAAACGATCTCCGGCGCGAACCCGGAAAAAGAAGGAGGATTCGTAAACCATCCCCCGGATAAATCCGGGAGCTTTGCACTTCCAGGTTTCGTCCCGAAAGGAACGGATGGCGGGTGCCAATCAACGGAGCGCCTTAGCCATGCAATGCCGGGTCATTCCGCACAAACCC
>JAKAYA010000008.1 GCA_021826965.1 Nitrospirota bacterium | reverse complement strand
GAAGCCCTTCTCGAAAATGAGAAGCAAGGGATACGCACCTTGCTGGAAAGATTGTCAGGGAAGCTTCCGGGGTTCGTGTCGCGGGCGGGGCAGCGGGACATGATTGCGGAAGTCGCCCGCACTTTTTCCCGGTGCAGGGAAGATGGCAGCCCTTCGGCAGAGGGCGAGAATATCGCAGTCATCCAGGGACCGACCGGGACCGGGAAGACCATGGCCTATCTCCTCGCAGGCATCGTTCTGGCCCGGAGCCGAAAAAAGACCCTTCTTGTGTCGACGGCGACGGTTTCTCTTCAGGAACAACTGGTCATGAAAGACCTGCCTTTGCTGGCCGGCGTTCTGGAGGACGAACTGGTGTTCGAATTGGCGAAGGGAAGAGGACGCTACGTCTGCGAACGAAATCTCCGTCATCTCGCGGACCGGCAATCGGCCGGGCCCGGCTCCTGGAGACATCCTCCTTCCCGATCCGAACTGGATCACATCGACCGTCTCGTGCTGCAGTTCCCCGATGATTGGGACGGCGACCTCGACCATCTCTCCGAACCTGTTCCGGACACCCTGTGGCCCCTGATCCAGAATCAAGCCGCCAGTTGCACGGGAAAAAGATGTTCCTTGTATTCGCGTTGTCCGTTTTTTCTGAGAAAGGACGCCGCCACCCGCGCGGATATCGTTGTTGCCAACCACGATCTGGTGCTTTCCGATCAGGTTCTGGGAGGTGGCGTTCTCCTGCCCTCCCCCGGAAAATCCCTTCTGGTTTTCGACGAGGCGCACCATCTTCCGGGCAAGAGTCTTTCCCACTTCCGGGAAGGAATCGATATCGAAAGTCACGTGTCCTGGGTCGAACGTGTTCCGGCGATACTGGAACGGACGAACGCCTTCTTTGAGAGTCGCGGGAGGAAGAGGCCAATTCAGGACGAGGCGGAAACTCTGGCGGGTTCCTTGACGGCCATTGGGGCGTGGATGGCGGCTCATTGGGAAGGAAAGGCCGACAGTCGCATTCGGGAACCGGAAGAAACGGGAGGGATCTTTCGGGGAGGCCGGGAACAGGGTCTCTGGCGATTTCCGGGGGGAAAAATTCCGGAGGCGATGATCGAACCGGCCCGGATTGGAGCCCTTGCGGCTGCCGCCCTCGTCGACAAGCTTCAGCTTGGGCGAGACAAGCTTTCGGAAGCGACGACCGGCAGCGATGTCCGGAGGACGCGCGAGCGAGACACCCTTTTTCTCGATGTGGGTATCCATCTGGAAAAGATGGCGGATGCCAGCCGATTGCTCGAGCTTTACGGGAAGGTGGATTCCGAGGGGGACCCTCCTTTTGCCCGCTGGGCGACGAGGAGGAAAGAAGGGGGGACGACCGGTCACCGTCTGGAAGCCAGTCCCGTCTGGCCCGCGGGGCTTCTGGAGGAGGTCTTGTGGAAACGGGTTTCGGCCGCATGTCTGACGTCGGCGACACTCATGTCCCTTGGAGGCTTCAATTCCTTTTCAAGCCGATGTGGCCTCTCTTCGCTTCCGAATGTGTCTTTTCTTCCGCTGGATTCTCCTTTTCCCCTCGAGAAACAGGGAGTTCTTTCGATCCCTTTGATGCGATCGGATCCGACCGATTTCGAGGAGCATACCCGCGAAATCATCGAGATCCTGCCCGCACTTTTGTCGCCGAAGGAAGGCTCGCTTGTTCTTTTTTCCTCACGTCGACAGATGGAGGCCGTCCGGAAAGGGATGGGAACGTTGTTGCAGGACCGGATCCTGGTCCAGGGAGAGCGTTCCCGGAAGGACATCCTTTCTCTTCATGAACGTCGCGTCCGGTCTGGAGAAGGATCCGTTCTTTTCGGCCTGTCGTCCTTTGCCGAAGGACTTGATCTGAGGGGGGACCTGTGCACTCATGTCCTGATCGCCAAGATCCCCTTTCCCGTGCCGACCGAGCCTGTTGAAGAAACGCTGTCGGAATGGATCCGTTCGAAGGGACGGGATCCTTTTCGGGAAATTGCCCTTCCGGAGGCAGGACTCCGCCTTGTTCAGGCATCGGGTCGACTGATTCGTTCCGAAAGTGACCGGGGGAGAATTACGATATTCGACAAAAGGCTCCTGGTGAAGGGGTACGGAGCCGGTCTGCTCCGGTCGTTGCCCCCGTTTCGTCTGGAAACGCCGGGTTATGGGGAAAGCCTTGACGGTGAGAGGAGGAACTGAATGACCCATGACCAACTCCGGATTTTTCTGAAGGTGGCCGAGCTGGGAAGTTTCACGCAGGCTGGAGAAACGCTCTTCTTGACCCAGCCGGCGATCAGTCTTCAGGTCAAGACGCTGGAGCAGCATCTGGGGGTTCCTCTGTTCGAACGAAAAGGTCGCCAGGTTCTTCTGACAGAAGCCGGTGTGCGTCTCCTCCCCCACGCGCGCCGAATCATGGACGAAATCGCCGATGCCCGGGCCCGGGTGGCCGAACTGTCCAGCGGGACGCTGGGGAATCTTCGGATCGGGTCGTCGACGACCATCGGGACGGCTGTTCTCCCCTCCATTCTTTACGATTTTTCCCGAAAGAATCCTCAAATCCGGACGAGCCTGTCGATCCTGAATACCCATCGAATCGTATTCGACCTGAAAACATCCGAGATCGATATCGGTTTCATTGAAGGGGATCTGACCCGGACAGAATCTCAGGGGGTCCGACGGACCTTCCTGGCCCAGGATCGTCTTGTTCTGGTGGATTCGCGGAACAATCCTTTCATCGTCGGAGAAGAAACCTCTCTTGAGGAGATCCGTCGTCTCCCGCTGATTCTTCGCGAACCGGGTTCCGGTACCCGACAGGTGCTGGAAGATGCCCTTCTTGACCGGGAATTGCCACTCGATCTCTTTACGGTATCCCTGACAGTCGGACACACCGGGGTGATTAAAAAAATGGTCGCCAAAGGAGCGGGAATCGCCTTCATGTCGGTTCTGGCAGTGGAGAAAACCGATCGGGACCAGCTCCGTATCGTCCGGGTCCGGGATTTTTCGCCGATCCGGGATCTGTGGATTGTGACTCCCGGGCGCCGGATGAGTTCTGCCGCCAGACTGTTTCTCGACGGCGTCCAGGAATCCATGAACCGGATGTCCCGTTGAAGATGAATCCGATAAAGGACCGGAAACAGGCCGGGATCCCGGAGTGCAAAGGATTTTTGAAAACGGTTTCTCTTCGAGGGTTTGGTGCGTTTTCGGAACTGACCCTGGATCTGTCGGCAGGTCTGAACGTGCTGACGGGAATGAACGGAACGGGAAAATCCCATTTTCTCCAGTTTGTCCGGGCAGGGCTCACCGCTCCTGCAGCCAGAGATTTGTCCCGGCATTTTTCCGGGCTCCTGACCTCTCCGGAAGGATCTTCCTCCTTTCTCCTTCACCGGTTGTCGGCCGTCGCAGAAGGACGATTGAAGCTTTCAGAGGAAAAAAAAGTTCTGCGGACTTTTGTGGCAGAGAAGGTCCGTAAAAAGGACGTCGAAATACGTATCAAAGAGGAAGCAACAGGGGAACCCGTCCCTTTCCAGCCGAAAAGCGTTTTCTTCTTTCCGTCCGAAAAAGATATTCCGGACCTGTTTTCAGAAAAGCCGGGAGCTTATCGTTCGAGGTTTGTCCGACTGGTTGAAAAGACGATGCCCGGCAGGGTGTGTCGACGAAACGGGAGTTTCTGGATTAAAAATGCCCGCGGCTGGAGTCCCTGGGCACAGGTGACTCCGGCGACACGGCAACTGGGACTTCTTTCACTCATTTTGCGACAGGGTCGTCTGATTCCCGGGAGCGTGCTTCTGTGGGATTCTCCGGAAGGGATGTTCGGCCCCCTCCTGATGGGCGAACTGGTGGAAATCCTTCTGTTCTTGTCCCGGTCGGGAGTTCAGGTTCTGGTGGCGACCCGCGATTACGTTTTCCTGAAAGAGACGGACCTCCGGCAGGCAAACGGGGACGCTGTCCTTTATCATTGTTTCTATCGAAATGATCGTCTGGACAGGATCGACGCGGAATCTTCGTCCAGCCTGTCGGGGCTCTCCCGCAATCCCGCATCGGATGCGCTCCGGAGCCTTTTCGACCGGGACATCGATCGCGCAATGGACAAGCGGTGGTCTCTGTGAAAGTTCGGGAAGGCGATTTTGTTCTGGACCTGTCGCGCGCTCTGCGGTGGGAGCGTTTCGACCGTGCCGGAAGTCCTGTTCCCCAAGGAATGTCCCTTGTGGACTTTATGGTGGAAGAGCAACGACAGACGATTCTGCTCGAGATCAAGGATCCTTTTCAAACCCCGGACCACCGGACGGGAACCGGCGGATGGAGGCGTCCGGAAAGTTTCCGGACAGACCGGCTGATCCACCAGTCCCTCGTCCCGAAAATTCGAGACAGTTATACCTGGCTCCATTTGATGGGAAAGAGCGTCAAACCGATTCTTTTCGTCGTTCTGCTGGGGTTCGACCGGATCTTTCCCGATTCATCGGCCCTTCTGGTGGTGTTCAAGGACAGGCTTCTCGCGCGAATCCGACGGGAAGGCCCCGAACTCTGGAAGGTTCCCTATGTCCGCGACTGCCTTGTGCTGGATCCGGCGAGTTTTGTCCGCGCATTTCCACAGTACCCCCTTTTCCGGCAGTCGGTACAGGACGGGGGAGATGAGCCGGCACAGGAAATCTGATACAATAATAAAAAGTTTCGGCTCCTCCCTTATGGCCAGGGCCGGATGATCCCGTTATCAACCAAGGAGAAGTCACTCATGTTCGGAAATACAAGGAATGAGAACCCCTTCGGGGGAAATATCGTTGAAAGCCTGCCCAGTCAGTCGGTCGTCGGGCAGTATATGGTCAAGGTGTATGGCCTGCTGGCCATCACGTTAATGGTTTCGGCGGGTGCGGCCGTCTGGGGCATGGGAGCGGGACTTCCCCTGTTTGTCGGGCATCCGATTCTTTTTGCGGTGGCCATGTTCGGAACCCTTTTTCTTCTGATGGCTGTCCAGCGGATCCCCGTCGTGAATCTTCTGGTGATGTTCTTCTTCGCCGCCCTGATGGGAGCTTCTCTCGGGCCCATGCTGGCTCAGGCCGTCCGTCTTCCCGGCGGGCAGACCATGGTGGCCGACAGCCTCCTGATGACAACGGCGATATTCTTTTCCCTGTCCCTGTATGCCCTGGTGTCCCGCAAAAGCTTTTCCTTTCTCGGAAGCTTCCTGTTTACAGGGCTGATTATCGTCGTCATCCTGTCTGTGGTCCAGATTTTCTGGCATCCCCTTTTTCTCCAGGCTCTTGTAGCCGGGATCGGGGCGCTTGTCTTCTCGGGACTGATCCTGTTTGACACCGCGCGAATCCTGCAGTCCGGACAAGAAGAAATGACTCCCGTCATGGCAGTGGTGACACTGTATCTGGATGTCCTGAACCTGTTCATTTCACTTTTGAGAATATTTGAACTGTTCCGGGGGGAGGAGTGATCTCCCTCCTTCCGGGCTGACGTCAGGAAAGGGCACGTATGTTAAAAGAATCGCAGTGGATTTGGATGGATGGAACCCTTGTGCCCTGGAAGGAAGCCAATGTCCATGTCCTGACGCATTCCCTCCACTATGCCATGGCTGTCTTCGAAGGAATCCGGGCCTACGACGGACCCGACGGGACGCATGTCTTCCGTCTGAAGGAGCATATCGACCGTCTGATCAATTCCGGGAAGGTGATGCACATGGCCTCTCCCTTTGGTGCTTCCGAGCTGATGGATGCAACGGTCCGGACGGTGGCCGAAAACGGATTGACCTCCTGCTACATCCGGCCTCTGATGTATATCGGTTATGGCGACATGGGGATTTACGCTCGCCAGAATCCTATCCGGGTTTCGATCGCGGCATGGGAATGGGGGACATATCTGGGGGAAGAAGGCCTTTCGAGGGGTATCCGGGCGAAGGTCAGTTCTTACCAGCGGTTTGGCGTCAACGCATTCTTGAACCGGGCCAAGGTGTCGGCCCATTATGTCAATTCCCAGCTGGCCAAGTGGGAAGTCAAGATGGCCGGTTACGACGAGGCCATCCTTCTGGACCATGAAGGATTCGTCGCAGAAGGTCCGGGCGAAAACATTTTCATCGTTTCCGATGGCGTATTGCGCACACCTGTCCTGAAGACCGTGCTCGACGGCATTACCCGGGACGCCATCATCACCCTGGCCCGGGAAGACGGGTTGACGGTATCGGAGGAGATGCTGACGCGGGACGATCTTTATCTGGCTGACGAAGCTTTCTTTACGGGCACAGCCGCCGAGATCACACCGATTCGGGAAGTGGACGAGCGCATGATTGGAACGGGAAAACCAGGACCAGTGACGCTCAAGTTGCAGAAGGCGTTCTTTGACATCGTCCGGGGGATTTCTCCACTTCATCCCGAATGGCGTTATCCGGTCAAAAGCACAAAAGGCCGGTAGGGGGTGATGGTCTTCCCCGCCGGGAGGAAGGGAAAAAGGCCGGGTACACCCGACTGGGCCAGGGATCTCCCGTCGAACACTCTCGTCCTCATGGACGGCTTCGGGTATATATTCCGGGCGTATCACAGCCGGGTATCCTTCGTCACCCGTGCCGGCATCCCGACCGGTGCCGTTACCGTTTTTGGGAACATGCTCCTTTCGGTCATGAAGGACCTGTCTCCCGCTGCCATGGCGGTAGTTTTCGAAAGCCGGACGGGAAATGTCCGTTCGGAAATCCTGCCCGAGATCAAGGCCAACAGACCCGAACCTCCCTCTGATTTTCTGCAGCAGATTCCCTATATCGAGCGCCTGATCCGCGGAATCGGAATTCCTCTGATTTCGACAGACGGCTATGAAGCGGACGATACCATCGCCGCGCTGGCCGGAAAATGGCTGAAAGACCACGACCGGAACCAGACGCCCGGGCACGTCGTCATCCTGTCGTCCGACAAGGATCTCCTGACGCTGGTTTCCGAACGGGTTTCGGTCTATGACCCGATGACGAAGAAGGTTCTTGAACCAAAAGACGTTCGGGAAAAATGGGGTGTGGAACCCTGGCAGATACCCGACCTTCTCGCGCTGACGGGGGATTCGGCGGACAATATTCCCGGAGTTCCCGGCATCGGACAAAAGACGGCCGCGAAGCTTCTGGAAGAAAATCGAACGGTCGAAACCCTTTACGAGGACTTGGGAAAAGTCCCGGCCGGGCGGATCCGGAAACTCCTCGAAGAACACCGCGACAGGGTTTTCCGGAACAAGAAGGTCACAGTCCTGCACACCGATCTGGACCTGTCACCGGAATCAGACGACCTGCACCTGTCTCCCGCCGATCCGGAATCTCTGAAGGCGCTTCTTCAGGAGCTTGAAGCACCGGGACTGCTCTCTCGTGCGCAAAAGGCGATCGCAGAGCGGGACCGTCCTCCCGTCGCGGAAAAGGAAGCTTCCGGAAAAGCATCGGAAGACACCCGTATGCTGGAGGAAGACTTGCCGGAGGCTCCGGGATGTCCGTCCGCCGGGATTGATCTTGTTCCGGACAAGGGCTTCTGGGTCCATGACGGGAGACGGGCCACTTTTCACCCGTTTTCCGATCTGGAAGAAGTGCTGAAGAAAGTTTCCCGCTGGAAAACGGCAGGACGTCCTGTCTGGTGCTTCGATCAGACCCGTCTTTACAGGGTTTGTCCACCGTTTTTCGAGACCCGGCTTGCCGTTTCCTTCGACGCGACAATCGCGGCCTATCTCCTGGATCCGGGCCATCGGGACTATCTTCTGGAAAATCTGGCCAGCCGGTATTTCCTTCCGGAAGCCACAGGTCGTCCGGAGCTCGTCCGGGAGGTGCTGTCGAAGCTGTGGGAGGACACCGGAAGAGAGGGCCTTCTGACGTTGATGCAGACGATCGAGATTCCGTTGGGGAGACTTCTCTACCAGATGGAAATGTCGGGAATCCGGATCGATCGACAAGCTCTTGAGGAGGCGAGAAAAACCATCGATGCTCTCGCGAAGGACCTTGAAGAGGAAATCTATCGCTTGGCCGGAACCCGGTTTACCATCCTGTCTCCCAGACAAGTGGGGGAAATCCTTTATGGAAAGCTGGGTCTTCCGACGGCTCGGAAAGGAAAGACCGGATATTCGACGGACGAGGAGACGCTGACCGGACTGTCCGGTCTCCATCCCCTTCCGGAGAAGATTCTGGCCTATCGTCAAATGAAAAAGCTTCTTTCAACCTACGTGGAACCCATTTCCCGGGGAATCGATCCGCAAGGGAGACTCCACGGTCAGTTCAACCAGACGGTGACGGCGACGGGAAGGCTTTCCTCGTCCAGCCCCAATCTCCAGAACATTCCGATGCGGAGTCCGGCCGGCCGGGAAATCCGGAAATGTTTCATCGCCGATGATGGGCATCTTCTTCTCTCGGCGGACTACTCTCAGATCGAACTGCGTCTCCTTGCCCATTTTTCCGAAGATCCGGAGTTGATGGCCGTGTTCGAACGCAACGAGGACATTCATGCCCGGACCGCCAGGCTTCTGTTCGGGGATCCGGTCACACCGGATACGCGGAGAAAGGCCAAGACGATCAATTTCGGGATTCTCTACGGGATGTCGGCTTTCAGCCTGTCCCAGGACCTTGGGGTCGATACGGCAGAAGCCCAGGAATTCATCGACCGGTACTTCGGAGCTTTTCCGAAAGTGGGTCCGCTCTTCGAAAGGATTCTGGAGGAAGCGAGGAGGACGGGGGAAGTCCGGACGGTTCTGGGTCGGAAACGGAAAATCCCCGAACTTGCGGCGTCGGATCGCCGCAACCGCGAATATGGCGAACGAATGGCGGTCAATACGGTCTTGCAAGGTTCGGCAGCGGACCTCATCAAGAAATCGATGGTCGACTTCGGGCGTGTCCGGCAAGAGCGGACGAATGTCGGCAACCTTCTCATCCAGGTCCATGACGAATTGCTCTTCGAGGTTCGGGAGGACGACCTGGAGGAATCCTCCCGGGTCGTTCGATCGGTGATGGAAGGTGCGCTGGAACTGAAGGTTCCCCTGGTCGTCCAGGTCGGGCACGGAAAAAACTGGGTGGATGCCCATCCGGGTTAACCGGACGGGTGGAATAGGGAAAGGCCAGGGAATGGAAATTCAGGGAAGTGCGGATCGGCATGCCCTTCTGGAGGGTATGAATCTGTCTCTTTTGGGACTCGGCGTCGGAACCGCCTTTCTGGCCATCGTATTGGCGGCAATCGGTACGGGAATGATCGTCCGCAAATCCCGGGGGACAATATCGGAAGAACGGGTCAAGAAGTGGGCGCGGATCGGATGGTTCGGTCTGGTTGTCTACCTGGTCGTTTACATCGGATATTTCGTTCATCTCAGTTCTCCCCGGAAGGTCCCCTATCCATTCGCGCCGGGAGACCGGATGGTGGCGAAAGGAGACTACAATGGGGCTATCCGGTTTTATGAGGGCATCGTCCGCCAGTATCCTCATATGGCATTGGCGCATTTCAAGCTGGGAATGGCGTTGAGGATGGTGAAGGCCATCGGGCCATCGATCAAGGAACTGAAAGAGGCGATCGGATACGATCCGGATCAGCCCGAGCCATATTTCGCTCTTGGGTCCATCCTGTGGACGCAGGGAACATCCCGGGACGCCATGCCCTATTTTCGCAAGGGTCTGGAGCTCGATCCCCAGAACCGTCAGCGGCTCTTCTTTGAAAAGATTATCCGGAGAGGGGAGCTTGAAGAGAAAGGTTTGCTGAAACCGGGTTCGGCCGCTCGTCCCCGTCTGACTCCTCCGGCTCCGGCGAAAGGGAGTGCCCCATGATTCTTCCGTTTCGGACGCGGATGACGATTTTCATCGTCGCCCTTCCGGGAATCCTGGATATGTTCTGGATTCTGGAGCGATTCCTGGGACTGCCGCCGCGGCTGCGACACGCGGGTCTCGTTGTTCCCGAACTCCTTCTTCTTGTCGCTCTGGTCGCCCTGATCATGTGGAGCTTTATGGTACGATGGCTGCACAGGAAAGAGACGATGGTCCTTCTGGGCATCGCGATCTCCATGGCTGTCGGAGGTGTGTTCCGTCTTTTGTGGATCGTCTGGTCTCCGCTCGGGGATCCGCTTTTGAAGCCCCACCTTTTCGAAGCCGGCGGTCTGGTGACGGGAGCTCTGATTCTGGGAATCGAAGCCGAGTCGGGACGTCGTTATTTCGTCCGGATGGAGGCGAAGTCCCGCGAAGCGTTCCGTCCGGACGGAACGTCGGGACAATCTCCACGCTCTGGCCGTTCCGGATGATTGTCATCGGATTGACCGGCGGGATCGCTGCCGGAAAGTCCCATGTAGCCCGCTATTTCGAAGAAGCGGGTATTCCGGTGATTCATTCCGATCAGTTGGCGCGCGAAGCGGTTCTGCCGGGAACCCGTTCCTTCGAGCTTGTCCGGGAGGCTTTTCCCGATGTTTTTCTTGAAGATGGGACGCTGGACAGAAAGGCTCTCGGGAAAAAGGTGTTTTCCTCGGACAAGGACCGGAAAGTTCTGGAAGGTATTCTGCACCCCCCCATCCGCGAGCTTTTTGTCCGCAAGATCGGAAGCCTCGAAGGAAAAAGCCCTCTGGCGGTCTACGAGGTTCCCCTTCTTTTCGAAACGGGTCTCGACCGGGAAATGGATCTGACAGTCGTCGTGGATGTCCCCGAACAGGTGCAATTGTCCCGGCTGTCCAAAAGGGATCATATGACTCCGGAAGAGGCCCGGAGACGCATATCCGTTCAGATTCCCAGGGAGGAGAGGCTCCGGAAAGCCCGAATCGTTCTTCCGGGCGACCTGCCTGAAGCGGCATTGAAAGAGAGGATTTCTGAAATCGTTGCCCTGGCCGCGACACTGATCCCGAAACGCTCGTATGATGTCTGAAAGGGAAAGGAGAGACATTTGACCGGAGACATTCGAAAGGCCCTTTTTCCTCTGGCGGGTCACGGGACCCGATTTTTGCCAATGACGAAAGCGTCACCAAAGGAGATGCTGCCTCTTGTGGACAAGCCTGTTGTCCAGTATGTGGTGGAGGAAGCCGTGGCGTCCGGAATCAACGAAATCGTCATGATTACCGGCCGGGGAAAACGGGCCATCGAAGATCATTTCGACATTTCCTACGAGCTTGAAGACGTTCTCCGCCAGAAAGGGAAAATGGCGCTTCTGGAAGAAGTTCGGCGGATCTCCTCCCTGGCGGAAATCGTCTACACCCGGCAGAAGGAGTCTCGCGGACTCGGGCATGCCGTTCTCTGCGGGAGACTCCTGATCGGAGAGGAGCCGTTTGCCGTTGCGCTGGGCGACGAGGTGATCGACGGGCCCGCCCCGGCTCTTTTGCAACTGGTGAACATGTTTGGAAAGCTTGATGGGCCTGTCATCGGCGTACAGAAGGTGCCGGACGCGGAGGTCTCCTCCTACGGGATCGTGTCAGGTCAAGCGATCGGAAACGGGATGATCCGGGTGTCTTCCCTGGTGGAAAAGCCGTCACCTTCGGAAGCGCCCTCCAACCTGGCAATCATCGGACGATATATCCTGACTCCGGATATCTTTGATATTCTCGAAACACAAAACCCGGGAATCGGTGGGGAAATTCAGCTGACGGACGCCCTTCGGACTCTTTCGGAAAAAAGGCCTGTATATGCCTGCGAAGTGCAGGGGAACCGCTACGATACAGGGGACAAACTGGGATTCTTAAAAGCCACGGTGCAATTCGGCCTCAAAAGTCCCGATATGGGAGCGACGTTCAGGCGGTATCTGGAAGGTCTTCTTCGTCCGCGTTCATCGATGGAGGCAGAGAAGGAATGAGAGTCTCGTTTTTTGATCCGCAGGAAGAAGACGAGGAGAGAACTCCGGATCCGGAACGCGTTTTTTGGGCTCTCGACGATGATTTGCCGAAAGATGTTCCCGCAAAGCCCGAGAGTCTTCCGGAAGCCTTGCCCTGCATCAGTTCCCGGGATATGGTGATCTTTCCGAACATGGTCGTCCCGATCGTCGTGTCAAAGCCCCGATCTGTTCTCGCCCTGGAAGCATCGCTCGCCGAAAGCCGCCTTCTTTTTGTCTCTGCCGAGCGGAATATGGAAGAGGTAGAGGGAAAAGGAGATCCGGTCCACGCCGTCGGAACGGTCTGTGCGGTCGCCAAGAACTTCCGGGGGGTGGACGGGCGATCGAGGGTTTTGCTTCATGGACTCTTCCGGGCCCGGATCAGTCGCTGGATTTCCAGGGAGCCTTTCGACCTCGTGCGATTTGTTCCGTGGCCGGATACCCTTCCTTCCAGGACCATCCAGGTGGAGGCTCTTGTCCGGCGGGTGCTGGAACAGTCCGAGCAGCTCTTTCGCCTCAACCCCCTTCTCTCTCCGGACCTTTTGTCCGTGATCCGGTCGATCGAAGATCCAGGAACTCTGGCCTACCTTGTGGTGGCAAACCTGGCGCTCAAGACGCCGGATCTTCAAAAGATCTATGAGAACCGCTCTCCGACGAGGCGGTTGTCCCGCGTATTGTATTTTCTGAACCGGGAAATTTCCCTTCTCGACGCCAAGCGGAAGATCCAGATGGATGCCAAGGGAGAGATCGATCGTTCTCAAAGAGAATATTTCTTGCGGGAACAGTTGAAGGCCATCCGCAAAGAACTCGGGGAAGCCTCGGAGGAAACGGACGAACTGGCGGCCCTGTCCGACAAGATCGAAACGCTGGAACTCTCGCCTGCAGCCCGTGAAGAAGCGCGTCGTCAGTTCGGAAAACTGGCACGTCTGCATCCGGAGTCGTCCGAGTCGGGGGTTGTCCGCTCCTATCTCGAATGGATCATGGACCTTCCCTGGCAGAAGCCACCGGCACGAAAGATCGACATTTCCCGCGCTCAAAGGATATTGGACAAGGATCATCTCGGTCTCCGGAAGGTCAAGGAGCGGTTGCTCGAGTATTTGGCCGTCCGGATCCTGAATCCGGAGGGAAAACCTCCGATTCTGTGTTTCGTGGGACCTCCGGGCGTGGGAAAGACCTCTCTGGGGGAATCGGTTGCAAAAGCGCTGGGACGCCCCTTTGTCCGGCTATCTCTGGGAGGAATCCGCGACGAAGCGGAAATTCGGGGACATCGTCGAACCTATGTGGGATCCCTTCCCGGAAGAATCCTGCAGGGAATGCGGCAGGCCGGTGTGCCGGATCCGGTGTTCATGCTCGACGAGATCGACAAGATGGCGACGGATTTCCGGGGGGATCCCTACAGCGCTCTCCTGGAGGTCCTGGATCCTCGCCAGAACAAAAATTTCAGCGACCATTACCTGAACCTGCCCTACGATTTGTCCCACGTTCTTTTTCTGGCGACGGCCAACGTCCTGGACACCCTTCCTCCCCCCTTGCTCGACCGACTCGAAGTTATCGAGATACCGGGATATACCGAAGAGGAAAAAAAAGCGATCGCACGCGAACATCTGTGGCCCCGCCAGCGGAAAGAAAATGGGATTGCTCCGCGGCAGGCGATTTTGTCCGACACCGCTCTGGAAAGACTGATACGGGAGTATACACGGGAGTCGGGCGTGCGTTCCCTGGAACGGCGTCTGGGAGGGCTTTGCCGTAAAGTCGCGGTCGGTCTCCTGGAAGGGAAACAGAAAACGTTCCGGATTGGTCCGGAAACGTTGTCGATCTGGCTGGGGCAGCCGCCTTTCCGCGAGACTCCCGAAGAAGAGAAGCCGATGGTGGGGGTTGTTCGGGGACTGGCCTGGACGCCGACCGGAGGGGATCTTCTGTTTGTCGAGGCCACCTTGATGAAAGGCCGGGGAAATCTGAAAGTGACCGGAAAACTGGGGGAAGTGATGCAGGAGTCGGCACAGGCCGCCCTGACGTATGTCCGTTCCCACGCCGAATCGACCGGAGTTTCGGCCGATTTCTGGTCGCGAAAAGATATCCACCTGCACGTTCCCGAAGGAGCGATTCCCAAGGACGGCCCTTCTGCCGGCATCACCATGGCGGTTGCGATGGCGTCCGCGGCAACGAACCGCGCAGTTCGGGGAGATATCGCCATGACAGGAGAAATCACGCTCCGTGGCCGGATTCTCCCTATCGGTGGACTGAAGGAAAAACTGTTGGCCGCCCGCCGTTTTTTAATGAAAGAAGTTCTGATTCCGGAAGACAATGAACGGGATCTTTGCGATATCCCGATGGAAGTCAAAAACGCTCTCCGGATTACGCCCGTCCAGCGAATGGAACAGGTATTCGACCGGGTTTTTTCCGATGAAACAAAAACCCGTCATGGAATCTGACTGGATAAAGGCGTTTTCCGAACGACTGGGACCTTTGCCGGCGAGAATCCTTCGTGGAATCGGCGATGACGTGGCCTGCTTTCCCTCTCCGGGGTCGGGAAACCTTCTCTGGACCACGGACAGCCAGAGAGAAGGTGTCCATTTCCGCTGGGAATGGATGACCCCCCGGGACTCGGGGTACCGGCTTCTCGTGGTCAACCTGAGCGATATTTATGTGAAGGGAGGGAGCCCTGTTGCGGCCCTGGTCGCGCTGGGTGTCCCGGAGGGCTTTCCGGAAGAGACCCTGTTTTCCTTTTATGATGGCCTAGGAGAGGCTTGTCGTCGCTTCGACTGTCCGGTCGTAGGGGGGGATATTTCCCGGTCGACGGGACAATTTGATGCCGTTCTGTCGCTTTTGGCCCGTTCTCCGGAAGGGTGTTTTCCGGCGAGGGACAGGCTGGTTCCCGGCGATTGGCTCTACCTGCTCGGAAGACCCGGAATTGCGAGAGCGGGCTACGGAGCGTTCCTGTCGGGACTGTCCGGGCGCGGGGATCTGGCAGAATGCGTTTCGGCTTTTCGTCGTCCTCGAATCTACCCATGGTTTGCCGGTCTGGTCACCTCCGAATCCGGGTTGGTCGCGACGATGGACACCTCCGACGGACTCGGACAGGCTGTTTTTGCCATGGCGGACCAATCCGGAGTCTCCGTTATCCTGGAACCTCCGGAAAACTGGCTGGACCACCTGGAAGTTCCGGCGAGAATTCTGGGCGAGGATCCCTTTTCTATGGCGTGGGAGGGAGGCGAGGACTACGATGTTCTTCTGGCGGTCCGACCGGGGATGGGGAACGATGCGGCGGTGGCCCGTATCGAACAGCAGATCCGCGAAGAGCCGGACAGGCTGATCCGGTTGGGTGAAGTTGTTGCACGGGAGTCAGGGGCCGAAATGGCCTCTGTCACGATCCAGGGACAGAACAGGCGACCGGTTCGCCTGGAAAGGACGGGATTTGACCATACCCGATAACCGATACAACGGATGGAAAGAGAGACTGCGGCAACTGGTGCAGAGCGATCCCGATCCGGCAAAGGTGTCCCTGGCGATGGCTCTGGGTTTTGCCGCGGCCTTTCTTCCTCCCTTCGGGTTTCACACGCTCCTTGTGATGGGCTTGGGGTATCTGTTGAGAGTCTCTGTTCCTTTGGCGGTTCTGGGGACCTGGATCAACAATCCCTGGACCTTCGTCCCCGTCTTCTTGCCGTCCTATGTCCTTGAGATCAATCTGGGCGCCCGCCTGTTGGAGAAAAAACTGAATTTCCCCTCTCTCTCGGCCCTTTCAAGGATGCCCTACAAAGCGGTCATATCCCAGGTCAAGCTGGTCCTCTGGCCTTTCATTGTCGGGAGCGCTGTTTTTTCCTGTGCGATTTTTATCATTTCCTTTTTTTTAATCTATGGATTTTTGAAATACCGGAAGGGATTTTCCTCTTTACCACTTTGATCTGCACAGCCCTGTCCCGCGCATAACAAACCGGATTCGGCCTCTTGCATCCCGGAAATCCTGAAAACTGCCTTTTCCCCTCGGAAAAAACGAGAATGCGGCCGGCGGGCACTTTTGCCGCCAGAAGCACCTTCTTGGCCGCCAACGCGCGTTGAAGTCCCAGTTTCTGGTTGAATCCCTTGCCGCCGACCGGATCCGTATGGCCATATAAACGGATGGAAAGCCGTGGATGCGTCCGGAGGAGCTTCGCATAAGCATGAAGAACGGAAAGATTGGCGTAGGAAATCCTTTTTGAGTTGAATGCGAAGAAGATTTTCTTTTGCAGCGGAAGGCGCCTGGGAGGATGGACGCGGGCCGTTTTCGGGAGGGGCCGTACGGAATGGGCCGTCTTCACCGGTGACGTTGCCGGCGGTGTGGAATAAATTTGTGCAGGGGACGAAACTTTCTTCTGGGGATGGAAAGCTTTCATATGTCCGCTGACAATGATCCCCGGAAGACGGTTCGAATCCTCCGGGCCCGGAGCCAGGGATTTCTGTCCGGGTTCATGCGCGCATGCGGACAGTGCTGTCAGAAAAAGGGTCGGGAGGATGGCCCTGCGGAAACAATTTCGCGTTGAGTCGGCAATCGGCATCGGTCTTCCTTTGACAGTGGAGGTTATGGGAAGCGGCCTGGCTCCCGGTTGCGAGAGAGGAGAAAGAGGTTCCAGTAGCGAATTTTATTCGTCCGGGAACGCCGAAAGGCTGGGAAATCCACCTTTTACCCTGGCCCGCTTCCGGGAGAAGGCGATAACGAAGGAGAGAGGCGGGTCGCCGTCTGTCGAAAAAGGATCTCTTCGGTACGGCCTCCCGACTCCGGTTGTCAACGAACGGTGTTTAACGATGCCACAATTTCTTGTCCGACTCAAGTCGGAGAAGGAATGATGGCAGGTTAAAAAAAAAGGGGGCCGAAGCCCCCTTTCGATAATACGGGTCCGGCAGAATTACATCGTGATCTTCATGAAGTGGGCAACCCGGTTTTTGGTCCAGCACTGCTCGTTGTGATCCGAGCAAAGGTCGTAGCCGGGGATCGATCTCTTGCCGTAAGACACGATCTTGATGCGGTCTTTCTTGATTCCGAGGTTCACCAGGTACATCATGGCCGCCTTGGCTCTCTTCTGACCGAGAACGATATTGTAGGTATCTGTTCCGCGTTCGTCCGCATGTCCGGCGATCATGACATGAACGGTGGGGTTGGCGTTCAGGATGGCTGCGTCTTTCTTGAGAATGCGGCGGTCTTCGCTGGTCAGGACGGACTTGTCGAACCCGTATGTAATATCCTGGGACAGGGTGGATTCGATGTCAGACTGGGTGGACGACGCGTTCGACGTTTCCGGAGCGGGAGCCGGAGCAGGGGCCGGAGTCGATTCGGTCGTGTTGGACTGGGTGCCTGAGCCGGCTCCGTTTGTAGAAGCACAACCTCCGGTGACGAGGATTCCCGCGAAAAGAACGGACAGACCCATAAGCGTTTTGTTGAAGCGCATCGATGACTCCTTAAAAGTAGGATGGATTGGTCATTATCTCCGGTTTCAGACCGGAAACATCTCCTGTTTCTGTATATCGTTGCTCCGGAAACGGGTTGCTTCCGGATGCCGGGGCGTTTTACGGACGACAGGCCTAACGGATCCAGACGGACGTGACCGTCAGGGAGCCCATGCCTTTTCTGTAATGAACAACGACCCGCTGTCCGCTTTTGATCGCGGAAGCCTTGACGCGTTTGTGGCCCTTCATGATGACCGTGCGGGACGTCAGGTCTCCGCCAAACACGATGGTCCCATTCTTCTTGCCCAGGGTCCGGGAAACGACAATGGTGGCAGGAGTCGAAGAGAGATCCGTTGCGACGACCCTTCCTGCGAAGGATGGGCCCTTGTAGGAAGCTTTCTTGACGTGTTTCTTGACGGCCGGTTTCATTTTCTTCATGGCCATCGGTTTTTTCGCCGGGGCAGCCGGAGCGGATGTCTGGGGAGCTGGCGCCGCCGCAGGATTGTCCGCCATCACGATTTTCGGAGCGGAGAAAAGGGCAAAGGATCCCGCGATGGCCAGCATCGAGAGGACCAGACGGGAAAAATGACGCGAAAGGTTACGGGACATGAGTTCCTCCTGATGGGATATGTGTCCGCATGTAAAAGTGATTGCCCGGGATTTGATGGTGTTGAGATACGTTCGCCGGAGAACATCGGAAGGTTCTGTCACCGGAACGGACGCCTTTTGTCAGGCTCCCTTGGCTGTTGACCTGCAAAAAATGGAGATTGACTGCGATTTTTTCCCTTGGAGTCGAAACGGATGACAGGATCGCGATAAAAAAAGTTCGCAACCGGAAATATGTCGGGCGAAGACAGGAAAGCCTTTCGGTTGGATTGCCTGACACAGGCCCACCGGTTGGATTTTGTTCTCGACGGTACACAACCTTCTGCCGCATGAAGCAGAAACTGTGTTTCCGCTTCGCCGCGTCTTCAGGAAAAGGAGACAGGGAGGAGTCTTTCATTCTCTTTAGTTTTTCGGCGGAAGTGCCGGGAACGCCGCTCTTTTAACTTCAGCCCCTTCTTGTGTCCGGGTTATTGGCTTGAACCAAGCGCAAGTAACGTCGGAATCCTACTCGAAAAATGCAAATTTCGCAAATGCATTCTAAAATAAGAAATAAACGGAATGCAACAGAAGAGTTCAAGCGTTCAGAAACCAGGAGCGGTTCCTTCCGGGAAATTCATGCTAGGATAGCAAGAGAGAGACACTTTAGAAGAGATCCGGGTTCCCGCCCGTAGCAAGAAATTTTCATGCGGCGCCGGGTGCGTGACCGGATGCACAGAAGAAAAAGCGGAAGCTGGATGAAGAATGCCGGAGGAACGGTGGCAAAAGACAAGGCAGGAGAGCAAGTCGTTTCTCCGGAAGAGAGAATTCTGGTCTATTTGAAAGAGGAGGCACAGAAACCGGTCCGGAGCGACAAACTCGTGGAAGCTGTCCTCAAGAAAAAAAAGGAAAGAAACGAGATCATGCATGCCCTGGATCGCCTTGTTTCAGAGAAGAAGGTGATTCTTCTGAAGGGGGGATATGCGGGGTTGCCGGACAAGCTGCACTTCCGGGAGGGGATTTTCCTGTCCCATCCGGACGGTTATGGTTTCGTCGCGACGGAAGGCATGAGGGAAGATTTGTATGTCCCTCCCGGATCGACGGGGGGAGCCATGCACCAGGACAAGGTCCTGTCGGTTTCGATCGGGACGGACCATCGTGGGAGGACCGAAGGGCAGATCGTCGACATCATCTCCCGGGCGAGGACATCTGTCGTCGGGATCCTTCACAAGCTGGAAGGCGGCTATTTCCTGTCTCCGCGCGATCCCAGAATCCCCCATGAGTTTCTGGTCGTGGGCGGTGAGACCGGGAAGATGAAAGAAGGAGATCTGACGGTTATCGATATCCTTCGGTATCCGGAACCTGGGCATATTCCGGAAGGGAAGATCGCCAGGTCTCTCGGAGATCCTGCCGATCCCTCCATCGATACCGACCTGGTGATCGCGACGCACCGACTTCCCGTTTCTTTCCCCGATCCGGTCGAAGAGGAAGCCCACGAAATGGCGCGAAAAGTGGAGATCGTCGCTTCGGACAGGCGAACGGATCTCCGTCACCTGGAAATTATGACGATCGACGGCGACCGGGCCCGGGATTTCGATGATGCCCTTTCCGTCGAGGAAAGTCCGGACGGCACATTCCAGGTCGGGATCCATATCGCGGACGTGTCGGCCTATGTGCTTCCGGGATCCGCCCTGGACAAGGAAGCTTTCCGGAGAGGGACGAGCGTCTACTTCCCGGATCGTGTTATTCCCATGTTTCCCGAGGTCCTTTCCAACGGCGTTCTCTCCCTGAATCCGGAGGAAGATCGTCTGGCAAGGACCGTCATGGTCCGGATGAGCGCATCCGGGCAGGTCCTGGACAGCGCGATTTTCCGATCCGTGATCCGGAGCAGGCTCCGGGCAACGTATTCACGGGTCCATCCCATTCTGGAAGGCGAAAGGACCGACTCGCCGGAGGCGAAATTCTCCTCACATTTTCGAGCTCTCTGGGATCTGGCAAAGAAACTCCGGGAAGAACGATTCCGGAACGGGAGTCTGGATTTCGATCTTCCGGAACCGGAGATCGTCCTGGATTTGCGAGGAGAACCGGTCGACATCATCCGGTCTCCCCGATACCTGTCCCACCAGCTGGTCGAGGAGTTCATGCTCCTGGCGAACCGGATCGTGGCTACCGAACTCACACGTCGATATTCTCTGGCGATGTATCGGGTCCATGAAACCCCTTCTCCGGAAAAAACCGAAGCTCTGGGGATTTTCCTGGGCGCTCTGGGGATTGCGCTCCACAAGCGCAAGGACGGAAAGATGAAGGCCAGCGACCTTTCTGCCGTCCTGGAATCGACGCGGGGAACTCCGTTGGAAAAGATGGTGCACTTTTCCGTTTTGCGGTCCCTCAAGCAAGCCCGCTACGATGTTCATCCGCTCGGTCATTTCGGTCTCGCGATGGACGATTATACCCATTTCACTTCACCGATCCGGCGCTATCCGGACATGATTGTTCACCGTCTCCTGGATCTTCCGGACGGATGCTCTCCGGAGGAGGGTTCCTTTTACCCTCTCGAACAGGTGGCCCTCCAGGCATCGGAACGGGAAAGGGCCTCGGTGGATGCCGAAAGGATGGCTGTCGATCTGAAAAAGATCCGTTTCATGGGGCAGCATATCGGAAAAAAATTCTTCGGGACTGTTTCGGGAGTGACCGGGTTCGGATTTTTTGTTGAACTTTCCGATGTTCTGGTGGAGGGACTGGTTCCGCTGTCGGCTCTTAACGACGACTATTATGTTTACGATGAAAAACACCATCTGTTGAGAGGCGAAACATCCCGCAAAATCTATCGCATAGGGGACAGGGTGGAGATACTGGTCGTGCGGGTCGATACCGAACGCCTGCGCATCGAGTTCGCGCTGGACCAGGGGAACGGGTCGGAGTCCCTGGAAAAGCCCCAGAGGAAAAGGAGAGGAAAAAACAGTCGAAGACGGCGATCCGGAAAATCCCGGAAGAAAGGGTAGATTACTGGCCGGCTCCGATGGCTTTCTGGCTTTCGACGGAGGCATGGGTGAAGTCGTCGGAAGCTTTATGGTATTCGTTGGAAGCCTGGGACGGGTTTCCCAGGTCTCCGTATTCAGAAGCCGATCGCAACCTTGTCAGCCCCGCCTGGGCATATTTGTGTGCCGCGGAAAGATGGTTTAAGATGACACTTTGTTCGTTTGCGGTTTTTTCCGCCTGCTTGGCAGACGCCCTGTACCGCTGAGCCGCATTCAGATGATTGCCCATCAGCGAACTGGTTTCGGCACAACCCGTCAAGCCCAGGCCGATCATGCTTGCGAGGACCGTTTTGAAAATGATTTTTTTTTCCGGCATCAATCCACGCATCCTTCGCAGTATAGAGTGATATCTGACTCGGGGAGAGGTCCGGTCCGCTAAGGTGGAACATCCTCCCCCGGTATCCGACCGGGAGTCATTCTGACATAATGGTGCTTATCGTACAAGAGTTTCCGTGACCATCCAGAAGTTCGTGCCCTTTTTCGATACGCGTATCCCCTTTTTCCGGCGTTTTTTCCGGACATTACTTGCAAGCTGTTTGTTTCTGTTGGCGGCGAGCTGTCAGTCCATCAAGCTTCTTCCGCTCATTCCGGACCGGTCGGCCGATCTCACTTCCATCTCGATGATGAGCGCTGACCGGTCCGGACGGGGAATCCTGAAGGTTCGGACCTGCACTCCCCGTTATCTCGATGCGTCCTTCCGCTGGCCGAATGGAAAAAGCCGGACACTTTCAATCCAGACGGCCTGGCCTCCCGGCTTCAACCAGAACCAGGGGCAGGCGATCGTTCCTTTTTCCGCCCGGTATACTCATCCGGACGGGGAAGGAGGGACAGCCGTTGTTCCCCTGACGGGATTCGTTCTCTTTCGGGACCTCTCGACCTGCGAAATTGAAAGAGCCGTTTTTGCGGCCACTTCCGACTCCTCCGTGATCGAGCCCGCTCTGTTCATCCTCGATGCGGGAGGTTTCGGGAGGCATTCTCCCTGGATCCCGAGGACGATTCTGTTTACCGGATACCGGACCCTCTTGAACGAATCAGTCGAAATCGTGGGTCCGGTGCCGTTCGTGAGACGGGGCCGAAGCGTGCGCGAACCGGTGATCCTGTTCAACGGGATCCCCCAAAGAAACCGGGCCCTCCGGGGAGTCGACCCTCCGGATTTCCAAAACCGGCTTTTTCTGGACCTCTGGATTCAGGACAAGCCGTTTCACCTGCATGCGACAGGGGATGGGGAAGATGGCCTTTTTGTCGTACGGAACCGTAAGATCCGGGGTTTAGGTGTTTTGATCCCCCGCGTGGTTTCCCTCTATCATTATCCGGGAAAAAAATATCGTTTCGCACTGGGAGGGGGACTTCTGGTGGACGGACCTGTCGCGATGGAGGGAGAAATCCGTTTCGACCGGAAAACGAAGGATTTTTCCATTAAAGGACAGATGAACCAGGCGGGTTCCGTGCTGGATCCGTTCCGTTATTTTGGTCATTACAGAACCGGTTCACAGACACGCTTCCGGTTGCCGGGTGAAGTGGACCTGGCAATGGAGTTCAACCACAGGGCAATGACCCTGGTTCTTTTGCCCGATTCCAACAATCGGACTTACTGGATCGGCTCTGTCGATCAGAACCTCTTCGGAATCATGGAGCCTGAACACTGAACGGAGGGAGCGCCGCGTCATGATGGATCTGCAAGATATACACGAGGACAAGGATCCGGCGGAAGCCCCCCCGGAGGATATGAGCCCGAAGCGTTCACGGATCATGACGATCCTTTTCCGGATATTCACGATCCTGGAGTTCGGATTTCTTGGGTTCATCCTGTTCGATCTGTTCCGGAAATATATCCTGACGGGCAATCTCGACTGGTGGAAAAAATAACGGCCGAAAAGGATTCTCTCCACCGGCTCTCCGAAGAAATTGCGGCGTGCCGGCTATGCGACCGGCTCGTTCGATGGCGGGAAGAAGCCGCCCGGGGCAAGAGGGCTGCCTACCGGGAAGAGACTTACTGGGGCCGGCCGGTCCCGGGGTTTGGCGATCCGGACGCCTCTTTGTGGATCATTGGACTCGCGCCGGCAGCCCATGGTGGAAATCGTACGGGACGTGTCTTTACCGGGGACCGTTCGGGAGACTTCCTTTACCGGAGCCTCTATGAGACGGGATGGGCCCGTTACCCGTTCGTCTGGGGCCGGGAGGACGGACAGAAGCTTTTCGGGGTCTGGATCTCCGCCGCGGTACGGTGCGCTCCTCCCGACAACAGGCCGACCCCGGAAGAGTTTTTACGATGCCGCCCGTTCCTTCGGAGGGAAACCCGGCAATTGCCCGCTGTCCGGTCTGTTCTGGTTCTCGGTGCACTGGCCCTTCGGGAATGGATCTGCCTCATGCGGGAAGAAAACCCTGCGGTGTTCCGGAAGATGCCGGCATTCGTGCATGGAACGGACGTCCGCTTTCCCGGCCCCTATCCGCGACTGTTCATCTCCTACCACCCAAGCCAGAGAAATACTCAGACCGGTCTTCTGACTCTGGACATGATGTGCCGTCTTCTTTCGGGGATCCGGGATTCCGGGCAATCGTCCGGAAAGCCAATTCCTTCCTGACCGCCAGTCTCATTCTTCCTGTTTTTCTCCCTCCGGTTTCCCTCCGAGAAAGACGATCAGTTCCCAACGGTTTTTGAGCCGGAATTTTTCGAAAATGGCATGGAGGTGATCCTTGACGGTTTGCTCGGTGATGCCCAGTGTCTCGGCTATCCTTCTGTTGGAATACCCCTGGAGGACTTTCCGGGTGACTTCCTTCTGTTTGGGAGAGAGAAGGCCGGTATTTTTTTCTTTGGAGGACGGCAAAAGGGAGAGGGGCTCCAGAAAGAGGACACGGATCTTTTCCTTGTCCTGTCGTCTCCGACAATTCCGGATGTCCACCGGAAGGGTCTCGGAAAAATGAAAACTCAACGGAAACGTTCGCAGCCGAAAAGGCCCTTTGGATGTCTGAACGAAGATCGGCGTCTGTTTTTTCAACAGGTCCTCCGGGGAATCCTCTCGTATTTCCTGGAAGACTCGATGACCGATTTCATTGGCATAAAGGATTTGGTGGTCTCCGGTCAGGATAACAACGCCATGATCGGTGACGGAAAAGGGATCCGTCTCCCGGACGCAGGGTTCTGGGAGGAGAAATTGTCCGAGATAGGGAAACAGGACTTCGGAAAGACTGATCTCCCGAGTCGTGTAGTCTCCCAGTTCGCTCGTCCGATGAAGCGAAAGAAGTCCTCGGAATTCACCCTGGCGGAAGATTTTGATCCGCATGCAATACAGCATGGGGACTTGGGAGAGAAACTCTTTTGCGAAACGGGAATGAACCAGGGTATCTTCCGGAATGAAATCTGACAGAAGGGCGACGTTCGTCCGGTTATCCTTGTACCAGCCGGTGGAGATGAACGGATCTTCTTCCGAATAGTGGAGAATGTACTGAAGGAACAATTGTTCGTTACAGTTGTAGGACAGATAACCGGCAGCGAGAATGGCCAAGCTTTTGGGGTCGAACGGAATAAATCCGGCGGACGAGAAACCGAGCAACGGTTGCAATTCCCGACATAACCGCGAGAAAACGGAACCGACTTTTTCCGTTTCCTTGAGAAAGGCAATAAAGTCGAGAATCCGCGAAACGTCCTTATGCGTCAGCATGAGATTCCCCGTCATGTTCCGATTCCTTCAGAATTCTTTCGAAGGCTCCCCCCACCCCGTCGGATTGTCTGGCGGAACAACTGTTCCCGGAAAGAACATGTCGTCCCCCTCCTCCAAGAATCTTCCCGAACAGTTTTATCCCCGATAATGTTTCCGCTCAATCCTTATTTGCGCGCTTTTTCGTCACGTTTTTTCGGGACGGAAAAGCTGCGGAAAATGTCGGATTTGTTCAAAAAGTCATGAATTTTGTGCCGACTGGAAAAAAGGAAAGGGGACAATGAGCGAAAATCCCGGTCCTTCCGCACGCAACACGGAATGACGTTCGAAGAATAAGGCCCGGGATATCCTCTCATTGACCGGAGGAGGGAAGCACTGCGTGGTGTGAAAAACGACGGGCTATTCATTGCAATCTTTCCTGAAAGAACCGGACGCCAACGCTCTGGAGATCGGCAAACCGATGTCTTCATGTGCCGAGGAAACTCTCTATGGTTCAAAAGTACCTGAAAAGTCAAAAAACACAATCCCCTACTTTCGATGGATGGACAGGAGGCCAATCCGGGGCTACCCTCTAGGCAGATCGGGCTGTTTTCTCTTAAAACCATGAATTATTGTAAAAAAAACTGACACGGGAGGGTGAAATGAAGATCGGCAAAGACATGGAGAAAAGCGCTTTGGGGGAATCCGTTCCGGAGGAAAGCGCTGGTCCGGGAACGCGGATGCCCTTCTTCGTTGTGGTGATTTTTGTGGCAGGGAGCTTGTTGTCAGCGGGTTGCGCCTCCGAACCGTCCTATCGTCAGGCGTTCGATTCGTCCCAGCAAATCGAAGGAAACACCGAATCGATTGCGAGCTCTCCGGAAAAGACCTGGATCGCTTCTTTGCAGGTTCTTTCCCAGCAGGGATTCATGGTCCGGTCGGCGGACAAGAGTAACGATGTCATTCTGGCCGACCGGGAGATGGCGGACCAGAACGACAAGAATGTTTCCTATCAGATCACGTCGACCGTGACGTTGGTCCCGCTGGGACAGAACATCACGCAGGTCAGTCTCGCCGCAAACCAGACGACGGAGTTCCATCGGAAGCAATACGTCTGGTGGCATCTGCTCTGGCTGATTCCCCTGTTTCCGGTCGGCTCCGAATATACGTCGGTGGTGACGCACCGGGGAACGGTCGAGAATCCGGAGTTTTATGCGGGTTTTTTCGACAACCTCAAGAAGGCTGTTCAATCGAAAACACCGCTGAAGAACTGACCGGCAACGTATTGAAAGGCAGGGAGAAAATCGTGGACGGAAGAGGTTTCCGACGGTTGCGGATCAGGGACCCCACAGCAGTCTTTTCCGAAGACGCGGCTACCGAAAGCGAAAAAAACGAAATATAAAAAAGGGCCGCTTGGCAGAGCGGCCCCCCGACAATTGAAAAAAGGAGTTCCGGCAATGAAACCCCCTGTTTTCTATAATGACAGAAAGTCGTATTGCGTTCAAAATTCGCAAGTCAGAGATTGTCTTTCGACGTTCATCAAACGGACGAATCTTCTCGTCCTTGCCCTGGTTTTCTCTTTTCTCGGCGCCTGCGGGGGAGGCGGCGGCGGAGGAGGAGGAGTCTCCGGGGCGACGGTCACTGTGTCTGGCTCTGTCCTTGGAGGAAATGGCGGTGCGATTTCCTCGTCGAGCGTCTCCCTTTGGGAGGCGCAAGGTATCGGAAATTCGGCGATTCAGATCAGTCAAGCCGTTCAGACAGGGGCGGATGGGTCGTACTCCCTGTCTTCCAATATTCGGGTTCCGTCCTCTGCGTTTCTTTATGTAGTCGCTTCTGGTGGTTCCGTGAACGGAACCACGAATCCGAACATCCTGCTGATGTCGACGGTCGGAGAAGCCGGCAATATTCCCTCAAAGGTCGTCGTCAACGAATTCACGACGGTAGTCTCGTCTTACCTCTTCCTGTCGTCAAATCCGCACTTTTTTTCATCCTCCGGTTTTCCATCGATTGCGGGAGATTCTTCCGTCCTCGTATCCGACCAGAACATCCTGATCAATTACGTCAACTTGCAGACCGGAGCCCTTCAGGGGACTCTGCCGTCTGCTTCATCGTCACAGCTGACACATATGGCGAATATTCTGGCGACCTGCGTGGAGGACAGTTCTTCCGGATTTTCGGATTGCCAGACCCTGAAAAACGCCACGACCGTGCCGTCAATCAATCCTTCCAACACCTTGATGAGTTTTTCCAGCCTTATCACACAACTGGGGAATATTTCTCCAGCAAATCAGGCAGACCTGGTGAATCTTGCCAACACGCCGACATCCATTTCTTCCGGTGGTTCTCTGACCTCCCTCAACACCGCCAGCAATCTTCCTGCAGCTTCATCCGGGTCCGGATCGGGTGGAGGCTCGGGTGGGGGTTCCGGTGGAGGGTCCGGCGGGGGGGCGATCGTGGGAACTCTTGTTGTTGCGACGTCTCCGTCGGCGGGAGGGACGCAACTTGCGGGATTCACATACACCGCCAGCGGCAGCGTTACAAACGGCAGCAATCCATCTCTTTTTTCTATTCCTCCGACAGCTTCAAGTTCAGGGTGCGCCGGAAATCCGGACTCGGAAAATTACGATCGTGCGAACCACCTTCTTTTTCTCGCTTTCGATACTTCCAGCAGCACTGTCGATGTCTGCAGTTATGAAGTTTCGCCCACCACGGGACAAATCACCTATTCCTCCGAGACGGGAAACGAAAACGGGCAGGGATTCGGGTTTGATCCTCTGCACCAGTTCATTGTCGGTGGATCGCGGGGATCGACCGGTTGGGCATTCACTTACAATGCGACCGGTCAGTTCACAGCGGGATCCTTTGCAGGATTCTCGGCGTTTCCGTCCGGGGCATCGGTCACCGGAGCGGATTTTACGAACAACCTCATCTGGTACGGAGCAAATATTCAGGTGGGGACCAGCAGCCCGGTCTATACGGTAGAGGGGGCCTGCAGCTTCACAGTCAGTGGCGGAAACGCAACCATTTCCAACTGCTCGACGTTCCCAAATCCCGTCACCTATTCGTCGCCATTCGACATCGATTCTTCTGACGGGCTTATTCTTTATACGAGCAGTCTGCCCGATAATTGCACGTCGACTGCGACCACAACGTTCATTTTGATTTATGACAAAAGCAACGGGTCGTTTTTAAACGCCTCAAATCCCTCAAGTGAACCTGTCGGAACCTGTGTCTATCCAGTGAACAATCCCGACAATTACAATCAGTCGGCCGACCTGACCGATCACCTTTTCTTTGTTCCGCAATATGCGTCCTCCAGTCTTTCCATCACCCCCTACCCTTTCACGGCGGGCGGATCGTTTTCGACCGCACTAAACTCCATTTCCCTTCCCGCCAACCAAGGGAGTGGCCAGTCTCTGGTCTTGGATCCGGTGAACCATATCGTGTTTGCACTGTCCGGATCTTCCGGTCAAAGCGGTGGTTCCGTGGTGACGCAGATAACGGGGGTCCCCTATGGAAGCGGGGGATTTTCTTCTTCGGGGATTTCGACAGGACTCTCATTTTCAAACAATACGATCCTGTCCTGTTCATCGGGAACGCCTTGCAATTACGGGATTGTTGCCGTTCTGAACTGAAGGAAGACCGTCTTCCCGGCCGGCGGGTCTTCACCGGCCGGGGATGGGCGGCAAGGTACCGGTTAGAGAGAAATCCACATTGGCGGCGTTTTCCGGAAAAGACCGACCCCTCTTGAGTCCCGTCTTTGCGATTCCTCAACGCATTTGTTTTCTTCCATCTTCGACTGATCTGATATAATCCCATCGACTTTTCGGACAGGAATCCCCTTCGCAGGTTCCGTTACCGGAAATTGCCTCATTTTTCGAACCCGTTGACAGAGGGAAGCGGAAACGAAAGACCGTTTGTCAGGATTGAAAAACAGGAACCAAGGAGAATGGAAAACGGAATCGAAAACGAAAATGCCTTGGGAAAAGTGCGGAAGAAGTACGAAATTGGTTGCGGGGAGAGGATTTGAACCTCTGACCTTCGGGTTATGAGCCCGACGAGCTACCGAGCTGCTCCACCCCGCACCAAAACTATAGGAAAAAGGGGCCTCAAAGTCAAGGCGGGTCAAGAAAGCGACCGTACTTTTACAGCAAACGCGAAAGGAAACGATGGACGAATTGTTTGATCTTGTCGTGTTGGGAGGAGGCCCTGCCGGTTATGTCGGAGCCATCCGGGCGGCGCGTCTGGGGATGAGAGTCGCTCTGGTCGAATCAGGCAAGGTCGGGGGGACCTGCCTTCACGAAGGGTGTATTCCGACGAAGGTTCTGCTGGAAGCGGCCGGCTTCGTTTCGCAGGCGGCCCGGTCGGACGGGTTTGGTGTTTCGGTCGGAACCCCGGTGGTGAACTGGACAGTTTTGTCCCGTCACCGGGAAACGGTCGTCAACCGTCTCTTTCTGGGCGTTCAGGCGTTGCTTCGCAAAAACAGGATCGCCCTCTTTTCCGGGACGGGGCGACTGGTCTCTCCCGAAGAGATCCATGTTTCGGGAGAAGAGGAACGGCGCATCCGGACCCGCCACGTCCTGGTGGCGACAGGTTCCTGTCCTCGTCCTTGGCCCGGACTGCCCTTTGACCGGGCGCGGGTTCTGGACAGTACGGATGCGTTGGCTCTGGCACCGTCCGGAAACCGTATCGGTATTGTTGGCGGAGGGGTCGTCGGCGTGGAGTTTGCCGACATTTTCCAGTCCTTCGGGGCGCAAGTGACCCTGCTCGAAAAGGAGGACCAGCTCGTTCCGTCGGAGGATCCGGATCTTCTGGCGATTCTCCGGAAGGAATACGAGCGCCGGGGAATGGACGTCAGGACCGGAAGTTCGATCGGGAAGATCGAGGTCTTGCAGGATGGGGTGAAAGTCGCTTGCGTTCGGGGTGCCTTGTCGGAGGAACTGATCTTTGACCGGGTTCTGATCGCCATCGGTCGGGAGGCACGCCTTCCGGCTTTCGGAGACAAGCTTTCGGGGTTGCCGGTGGATCGCGGATTCCTCAAAGTCGATCGTTTTGGGTGGACAGGAGTCTCCGGAATTTTTGCCGCCGGGGACGTTACGGGAGGGCTGATGCTGGCTCACGCCGCCAGCCATCAGGCCATTGTGGCCGTTGAAAAAATGGCGGGAAAAAATCCGGCGCCATTCGATCCCCTGCGGGTTCCGCGTGTTGTATACTCACACCCGGAAGTGGTGTCCGTCGGGATTTCTGCGCGAGAGGCCCGTTTGTCAGGCATTCCCGTCCGGCAGGGCGAATACCCTCTTTTGGGCAATGGTCGATCGCTCATCCACGGGGAAAAAAGAGGGGTTGTTCGGGTCTTCGGCGATCCGGACTCCGGAAGGGTTCTGGGGCTCTCGGGTGTCGGCACGGGGTTGTCCGAGCTCGTTTCGCTCGGGAGTCTGGCGATGGAAATCCCCCACGGTCTGGGGGCTCTTCAAGGAACCGTCATCGCTCATCCGACTGTGGGCGAAGCTCTCTGGGAAGCCGCCATGGATGTGACGGGAGACGCCATTCACCGTTAACGCGTTCTCGGGTGATCGTATCCGGTCAGGAAAGGGTGCCCTTCATGGGGTTTTTCCTTTTTACGCGGTCCCTTCGGGACACGTCGGAATCGAAAAAAGTTCTGGAAATGATCGTCAACGACAATCAGACCGCCTGTTTCGTTGTCAATGAAGAAAACCAGATCGTCATCTTCAACGATATCCTGTCGCATTTTCTGGGCTGGTCCGTCAACGCTATTGCACGGAAACCCACCCAAGAAGTTATCCGGCACCTGATGACCCAGGGGCAGGATATACCGGTCAACATCCCTTCGCCTGAAACGTTGATGAACACTCCCCATATCTTCAAAAATTTCGGGAAGAGGGGCGCTCTTCTGTTCAAAGGGTATCCTCTCGGGGGGTTGCCACCTCCCGCCGGCATTTATTTTCTCTACCGCCAGGAGGATCCTCCTACGGAAAGAATCGTCCAGCAGTATCTGGTTCCGATCGTCGACAAGCTCTTTTCGCGGACGCGTCCGCACCTCGCCATGCTGGCTCTGGACGATTACGACCTGAGGGAGATCGACAAGACCTCCCGGGACATTCTCCAAACCCTGGGGCCGATGCTACAGCACGTCCGCGTTTTTCTGGTCAACCGGATTTCCATGGACGATTCGTCCCATTTTGCGCGCATTCTTTTCGACGGTCCCCCGGAAAGCGTTCAGGAAAGTCTCGAGGGTATTCTTTACGGAGATACGATTTTCTTTCAGAGGCTCTTTGGCAATTCGGGCCGTCCGGCTCTGGTCGAGCACACGGAACTTTCCTGGAAATATGAATTTCTGTTTCCGTTCAACTGGTATCATCATGTGTTCGGCTGGATGGGTATCCCGGTGGCGTCCCTGGATATCTGGAGAAATCCTGTCCGGTTTTCCTGGCAGGACGCTCTCGGGGACCTGGGACAGGCGATGGGGATACAGAGGAGCCTGATGGGGCTTCTTCCGCATTACCGGACGTCAGGGGAAGGCGTTCTCGACGGCGAAAGCCTCCTGAAGGCCCTGGATTCGATGATCGGCCGAACACCTCCCAGACCCTTCGTCCTTCTCCTCTTCCGCATCCATGATATGAACATGCGTGACGAATTCGTGAGGCTATTGGGGAAAGCGAAGCGAGGGACCGATTTCCTGGCGGAGCATCCGGACGGGGTGGTGGCGGTTTTTCCGGACGAGGACCCGACTTTTCGGCAATCAATCGCGGACCGGTACAGGAAAATATTCGAAAAGCTGATCGTATCGGATTTCCGGTTTCAGTGTACGATTTCAAACCATGGCTTCCCGTCACGGGAATGGACACCCCGGGAGGTTTTGGCGAGGCTGAATGATGTCAAGGGGACCGATGTCCGGCCGGCTATCGAAATGGCGACAGACGATGTCGTTTTTGACGACTGGTTCAAAAAATTTTTGCTTTTGAAGGATTTCGAATAGATGGAAAGAATCCCGTTCCGGAAAATCCGCACAGGAATTCCGGCTGTTCTCTTTCTTGTGCTCTTGGCTGGCGTTATTTTCGGGTCGGAACCGGTATTTGCCGTAGGCCCTCTTTCGTCCGGACACGTGGTGATCTTTGTTCTGGAGAACAAAGGATTCCGGGACATCATCGGGAATCCGGACGCACCGTTCATCAATCGTCTGGCTGAAAGCAACGTCCTTCTGACGGACTATCATGCCATGGCCCATCCCAGCCTTCCGAACTATGTGGCCATGTTGTCGGGAAGAACGGACGGGGTCCATTCCGACAACCCTTCACTTCGGTTTTCCGATCCGACCATCGCGGAGTCCCTGGTCCGGAAAGGCTATTCGGTCAAGGGGTATTTCCAGTCTCTTCCCGAAAAAGGGTATCAGGGCAACGCGTTCCCTCCGGGAAAGCCTTTGTACGTCGTGCGCCACAATCCGTTCTACCTGTTCGGGCAAATCCGGAGCGATCCGGACTGGAAGCGTCGGATCGTTCCGATCGAGGACCTTCCGGACGATCTGAGACGGGGCCGTCTTCCGGCCCTGTCTTTCGTCATCGGTGACCTGTGTCATGACATGCACGGGGGAGGGGGATGCCCTCCTCTCGGTCATGCGGACCTGGTAAAGGCCGGAGACCGTTTCGTGGCGTTCTGGGTCCGAAAGATCCGTCGTTCGTCAAACTGGAAAAAGGAACGGACGATTATCGTCGTAACCTGGGACGAAGGGCGCTATCCGGTTTTGCAACGGATCCGGGACGGGTTAGGGCGTCGTCCCGTCCGGGGGGGAGGCGGCAGGGTTCCGTTCGTCGCGATCTCTTCCAGAAACGGAGCTCCTCACCGTTATGGGGGATATTTCGACCACCGGAGCCTGGTGCGGTCGCTCGCCCTGTTTTTCCGGGTCCCCTCTCCGGTGGGATCTTTCGTCAAGCCGCTCCCGCAGGCAATCTTTGGCAAACGTCCGGAGGGAAAACCGGGTCAGGCGCCTTCGTCAACCTTTGAAGACAGGAAGAGCAGGTAGATTCCAGCTGCCAGAACCAGGAGGCCGCTGGCGGTGATTGCCTGGAGGCCCTTGTCTCCGAAGTCGGAGTGGGCATGGATGTCGTCCCGGATCAGCCCGAGATAGACAGGGCCTCCGGCGGGGATGATGCCGGCGAGAAACAGAAAAAAACCCAGAAAGCGCAGTTTCTTCTTCATGGAAACACCGGCTGTGGTCGAAGGGTTGTCCCGGAGAGGTTGGTCGTCAGGTATGATGGCGCTTGCATGGGGTCCATGGTACCATTGTGAAATTCGGTTCTTCAAACCATTTCTTCGAGGCAGATCCGGTGAGGCCGGTTTGACCGAAGCGCAGTCCGTCGGTCAAAGATCTGTATGCTCCGTCGAATCTGCCGGTATGACGGTCAGGGAGGGGTGACATGGACAAGATTTCTCTCGTACTTGCATCAGACGAGTTCGAAAAGCTTCAGGCAGCCTCAATGATGGCGTCTGTCGCCGCTGTCAGCGGGATGGAGGTCAATGTTTTCGTCACGATGTCGGCGATGGCCTGTTTTGTCCGAGAGCGGGTCGAGCGGAAGGATTTCTTGCGGGTCGGAGAGATCGGCCGGAAAGTGCTGGAGAAAAAGGCGCCTCTTTACGTCGACTTGTTGACCCAGGGAAAGATGATGGGGACCATGAAGGTCTTCGCCTGTTCCCTGGCTCTGGATTTGATCGAGAAACCCCTTTCGGAGATGGTCCCCGTCTTCGATGATGTTGTGGGGGTTGCGACCTTTCTGGGAATCGCCGAAGGGGGACAGGTCCTTTTCGTCTGAGATCCGGTGGCGGAAAATCCCGATGTCCGGGACAATCAGGAGGCAAGTATGACCGATGATATGAAATCCGATGAGGTGGTGGACGCACGGGGCATGTATTGTCCGGGTCCCTTGATGGAGCTGATCAAGACGATCCAGCTCAAACCCGTGGGGACGGTTTTGTCCGTTCTTTCGACCGATGAAGGGTCCGTGAAGGACATCCCTGCCTGGATCCAGAAGGTGGGACAGGTTCATGTCGGAACACAAAAAAAGGAAGGTTACTGGGATGTGACCGTCAAGAAGGTCAAGTAATTCCCGGAGTCCCCCCCATCAGGTATTCCCATTGTTCCTGCGTCAGTCCGATGCTGCGGTAGTCATACGTCCGGAGAACCGTGGTGGGATCGAGATGCGGAATCTTCCTTTTTTCAGGCCGTGGAAGGATTTTCTTTCCTGGCCCGAAAATCTTGAGGACCGTCATCTGACCCCGGTAATTCTCCCCGTCTTCGTATTTTTGAATCATCAGAATTTCCCCGTCTTCCGTTTCGACGAATGTCCCCACCGGAAAAATCCCGACCATCGAAGCCACTTCAAGAATGACGGGGACAGACACCCGGTCGCTGTAATCGTTCATCAGGTAGTGGATGACCTTGCGGGGGGTGCTTCTGGAGCGGTAAACCCGATGGCCGGTCAGGGCTTCATAGATGTCGAGCACCATCAGCGACCGGGACACGGGATGAACAGCGTCGAGACTCAGATGATGTGGGTATCCGGATCCGTTCATGCGTTCGTGGTGTTCGACTGCCACCTGGGCCGCAAGACCATGGATCTCAGGGTCCGGGTTCTTGCGCAAAATCTGGAATCCGTAAATGGGATGCTGGTGCATGATCTCCCATTCGAGCAGGTCCAGTGGGCCGGGTTTTTTCAGGATGTGTTCCGGAACGCGTGTTTTTCCGACATCGTGTAGAAGGGCGGCCAATCCCCAACGAAAGCATTCCGCATCCTCCATCTGGTGCCGTATGGCAAAAGCCGTAGCCATGAACATGGTATTGGCGGAATGGACATAGGTTTCGTCGTCGTTTTCGTGAATGTCGGACAAAAGGGAAATCGCATGCCTGTTGTGGAGCAGGAAGTCTACGGTCTCCCGCACGTGTGAACGAATTTCGTCCGTCGGAAGGAAGCCGTTGATCCGGACCTGCTGAAAGGCCCGGACCAGAAGTCGGGATGTCTCTCTCTGGAGAGAGAGAATGTTCCGCTCTTTGCCGGGATCCTCGTCCGGAAGCTCTTCGAGGCCGCGCTCCGGCGCTTCCGGAATCGTTTGGGAGTCTTCTGTTTCCGGCACCGGGTTGTCGATCTCGACCGTCACAAGGCGGACCCCGCTCTCCCTTAATTTGTCGATGTCCTTCTCGGAACGGACGACAAAATGATGGGAAAGAAATGGGGTCTCCAGCCAGCTTTTGTCGATCCCGACGACTTTCATTCCCGGTTTGAGTTTTGACAGCGCTATGGTTTTTTTCAAGACATCTCCCTTTATCGTCTGAAGGGTGTGCCGTCCGGAAGCTCGGACGGACATTCCTCCGGAAGGGACGACAGGGCCGTGTCCATGTCTTTGGACAATCCTCCCTGCCACAGGAAAAATGCGGCCTGGTACCGGACAAGCGGCCGGTGGGGATGATGCCTGTTGCACAGGACTTCCCGGACAAAATCGGCATGGGCTTCGGCTGAGACGGGGAGGGAAGGCAGCGGATCCAGGTTTTCCGGAGGAGAAACCGTCAGGTGGGAACCGGTGATGTCTCCGGAAGAGGGATGGAAGCGGGTCGGACGATGAGCGTGCAGGTCAACGGAGCCCTCGGAACCGGAAACCAGCGTTACGCAATGTTCCGGGTAGAGCGTTTTCAAGAGATCGTGCAGACGGGGAGCGAGCGATTCATGAAAGTATCCTGTCAGCATCCTTCGCGCGTTCAAGGGATTCAGGGATTTTTCGACGGTGTTCAGGAGTGTGCGAAGCCCAAGCTCTTGACGGATCGCCCGGAGGTCTGTCCATTCGGGGAGGAAGTCGGAGGGGGAAAGACACACGATGCCTTGTCGGTCGAGGATTTCTGCCGCTTGTTTCCAGGGGGTGATCCCCATTCCCAGAGATTCCCAGATCCGGGTATGTCCGATCCCGAATTTTGCCGGCAGTTCCGGATACCCGTGAATCACGATTTTCAGTCCGGCGCGAGAGGCCCAGAGTGCGGCGGGAATCGTCAGTCCCGGTGTCCGGACATGGCCATCGTAAGGATCTCCGATGTCCAGGGCATCCAGGATCGGAAGCGTGGAAAATCGGGACAATATCCGCGAACGGGCTTCACGAAAGAAGCCTTCGAGCTCGGAGTCCGATTCCCCTTTCGTACGGATGGCCAGGAAAAGTGCTCCTGTCTGGGCGGGTGTGGATTTCCCGTCCAGGATCAGGGCGGCGGCTTCCCGGGCCTGATCGACCGAGAGGTTTTTCGATCCGTGAGGGCCAGTGCCGACCACCTTGATCAGGGATTTCATGAACCACTGTCCAGTGTTCTCGGAGGAAGAGAGGATTCCGCTTTCTTTGCGTCTTCCCAGAGCCGGTTCCATTCCTCGGCCGACAGGGAAGAAAGATCCCGTTCGAGACGGCGGGATTCTTCCTCCATGTGCCGGAACCGCGCGGAAAATCGCGCGTTGGCCCGGGCCAGGGACTCTTCGGGACGGAGGCCACGATGACGGGCGTAGGAGGTCAAGGCCAGCAGGAGATCCCCCAGTTCGTGGTCGAGCCGGGTATCCCCTTCCGAACGGGCTTCGGAAAGCTCCCCGACTTCTTCGATGACTTTTTCCCAGACGTCTTCTTCCTCGGTCCAGTCAAAGCCGGCTCTGGCCGCTTTCTCGCCCTGACGGAAGGCTCTTTCGAGGGAAGACATGGTTCGGGGGATCCCGTCGAGAAGAGATGTGCGGTCTTCGTGTTCCTTTTCTTTTCTTTTTTCCTTTTCCCAGTTCGACCACAGTGTTTTCGTATCGATGGTCGGGTCAGGTTCAAGAAACACATGCGGATGCCGCCGGACCATCTTTTGGGAAGTGTGGTCGAGAAGTTCGGACACGGGCAACGGACCTTCCTCCCATAGGATTCGCCGAATGAAAAGAAGAATCAGGACCATGTCCCCGATTTCGGACAGGATGGCCGTCCGTCTCCCGTCTTCAGCGGCTTCCCGGAGTTCGTGCATTTCTTCTGCAAGATCGTGCATCAGCCTGGGAACGGTCTGTTGCCGGTCGAAGGGACAACCGGCCTCTCCCCGCAAGTGGTCGATGATGTCCAGAAGACGCAAGAAGGCCTCTCCGTCCTCCCTCCCGGTCGTCTTCGGCTGTGGAGGGGCAAGACGGTTCAGAAGCGCTGAAAAGTCCTTTTCAGAAGAAAAATTCTTGTGATGTTCCATTCGACAAGTATAGGAAGACTTCGAAAGAAATCACAAGAGAGGGAAAAATGGATGCCGGTTCGATCCTCGGGAAAAGGAAGAACCGGCTCCATGGGTCTTCAGAATCCGCCGATACCTTTGATCAGGGGAAACTGCAGTTTTTCGAAAATAACCATGAGGAGAACAGGGGTCAGAATGACGATAGAGAAGGTCAAGAGAATCTTGCTGGAAACGCTGTCGTTTTCACCGGATGACATGAGAACACTCCTTCGCTGGCTCCGCCCGAAAGGGAGCGGAAATGGATGACAGGGACCCCATGCCGGATACGCCTGGCGCCGTCCCACCGCCATCGCTTTCGCAAAGGAAATACCAGTCGGATGGATTTACGGAAGTTATTATTAAATATTAAATATTTTCAGGAGAGGAACCAGGACACCGGGCCGATGTTAAGGGGATGAAACTGGCGGAGGGTTCATTCTGTTTCTATGGAGAAACATCCGGAAGAAGTGACAGCTTTTTCATTTTCCGCCAGAGAGTCACCCGGCTGATTCCGAGGGATCGGGACGCTTCGATGATCCGTCCTCCCGAGCGGTCGAGAGCTTCCCGGATCCGTTGGCGTTCGAAGTCATAAAAGGTCTGCTCTTTCAGGGATCTCCCGGCATCAGGCTGGTCCGGGGCGGCAAGAGACCGGGATCGCAACTGGCGTCGTATGGAGGCGGGAAGGTGGTCGAACTCCAGGATTTTTCCGGGGTCAGCCAGTGTCAGGGTGGCGTCCACGAGATGTTTGAGTTCCCGGATGTTCCCCGGAAAAGGGTAGGTGGCCAACTGGTGCAGAAGCTCCTGGGCGAATTCGGGGGCGGTTCTCCCGGTGCGCCGGGCCCACTCTTCGCGAAAGCTCGTGATCAGAAGGGGAATATCCTCTCCCCGTTCCCGAAGAGGGGGAATTTCGAGCGACAGTCCGTTCAGACGATAGAAGAGGTCCGGGCGCATGCGTTTGTCCCGCAGAAGGTCTTCCGGAGGTTCGTTGGTCGCGGCGATGATCCGGGTATCCACCTTTCGGGTTTCCCGCGATCCGATCGGTTCGAAGGTTCCCGTTTCCAGAAACCGGAGCAGTTTTGTCTGAAGGGCGTGAGGAATATTCTGGATTTCGTCCAGAAAAAGAGTTCCAGTTTCGGCGAGGGGAAGTTTCCCCGTCTGTTCCTGGATGGCTCCTGTAAAAGCTCCTCGCCTGTGGCCGAACAGAGCGTCTTCGACGAGGGTTTCGGGGATCAGGGCCAGGTCCAGAACGACGAACGGACCGCTGGAACGATGGCTTTCCTCGTGGATCATCCGGGCCAGGCATTCCTTGCCGGTTCCCGTTTCGCCGATCAGAAGAATCGGGAGATCGGACCGGGCGATGCGCGGAAGAAGGGAGCGAATTTCCTCGGCCCATGGTCCGTTGGCGACGAACGAAGAAGGGAGAAAATTGGTGACGGAGTCCGGAGCAGTCCGAAAGCTCTTGAGCAGTCCACCACCCTCCCGTCCGGACCCTGGGACGAACTCCGTCCGGATCTGGAACGGGGGATGGACAGGCTGAAAACAGCATTCCTGGAAAGGCGAATCTCCGGAGAGGGTGTCTTTGGAGGAGGAGACACGACATTCGGAGGTGCACAGACGTCCTTCCAGAAAATCCCGGCAAAGACTGCCCTCCATCTCCGGTGGATCGCCCAGGATCCTCCTTGCTTCCGGAGAAATCCACTTGATGCGGTAGTCGGATCCGATATAAAGGGCGGAGATTCCGTAAGATTCGGACAGCGCATCGAAAACGGAACTGTCAGGGATTTTTTTGCGGGGTTTCTTGGACTTCACGGTCCCCTCGATGCAAGAGGGTGTGGCGGAGAGAGAGGGATTTGAACCCCCGCTGGGGTTACCCCCAGAGTTGATTTCGAGTCAACCGCCTTCAGCCTCTCGGCCATCTCTCCGATCCGGGGTCAATCATCGTTTCCTGAGGGGTATAATATCACGGGAAGAGAGGAGATACCAAACCTTTCCCCTGTCAATTTTCCCGAAAGCGTCGTGTCCGGAAAAAAGACTGGATGAGGGCCCGGCATTCTTCTGCCAGGAGGCCTTCGCGGACACGGATGCGATGTGGAAACCGTGGGTCGTTCTGCAGGTCGTACAGGGATCCCGCGACCCCCCATCGGGGTTCGCGGATCCCGAACACCACTGTTTCCACCCGTGCTTCAAGAAGAGCCCCGAAACACATCAGGCAGGGTTCGACCGTCACATAAAGAGTCGTCCCGGGAAGACGATAGTTTTTTTGGCGAAGTGCGGCATCCCGGAGGGCGATGATTTCGGCATGACCCGTCGGGTCCAACGCGTGGAGGCGCTGGTTGTGTCCTCTCCCGAGAATGCGACCGTCCGGGCTTACCAGCAGTGCACCGACCGGTATCTCGTCTATTTTCAGCGCACATCGTGCTTCCGTGAGCGCTTCGGCCATCCAGCTTCTGTCCGCATTTTCGTCGGCGGGATTTTCGGGTACCATGGATCGAGTATCTCCACATTATGAAAGGAACGTCTTTTGCCGTGCCGGTTCGGGATATATTCTGTTTTCGTTCTTGTCTGTCTGTTTTTTTTCCTTGCGTCTGCAGGTAACGGGGAGCCTCTTTCGGGGCCGGACGATCCGCCCGGACTGACGGTGCCCCTTCACAAAAGCGCCCGGTTGATTCTTGAAGACAAACCGGAAAAGGCGGTTCCCGTTCTCCGCAACCTTTTGAAGAACTACCCGGATTATGCCATGGTTCACTTCCTTCTGGGACTGGCCTATGGAAAACTGGATGAAAACGTCAGGGCTGTGGCAGAAGAGAAGAAAGCCCTTGTCCTGAACCCAAAAAGTGAGGCTGCGAGGGTCAGTCTCGGGATCGCTCTCGGGAACACCGGTCATTTCCGGCAGGAAATCCGGTCCGAACGACAGGCTCTTGCTCTGAACCCGAAAGACGAAATGGCCTGGGAAGCTATCGGTTGGGCCTACGCATCCCGAAGAAACTGGCGGCTGGCCAGGGCCTCGGAAGAGGCGGCGATCAAACTCCGGAAATCGGACCCCTCGGCGCACATGGTGCTGGGAGTGGCGCTGGCTCATCTCGGTTTTCCGGAGGAAGGGCTGTCGGAAGAAAAAACGGCCGCCCTGCTCGACCCGGAAGACCGGGGCGTCAAGAGAGCGATCGCCTGGATTTCGACGATTCTTCATCCGGTCAAGGAGGGGTCCGGCGGACAAGGCCGCTTCAATCCCCTGCTCGCGCCGGATAACGGGCCGGACATTCCTGGGTCTCCCTCGACGCAGGCTCCGGCAAACCCCAATAATAACGCCAATGGAACGCTCC
Organism: Nitrospirota bacterium; assembly: GCA_021826965.1. Lineage (GTDB taxonomy): Bacteria > Nitrospirota > Leptospirillia > Leptospirillales > Leptospirillaceae > Leptospirillum_A. Next base: position 30,163 of record JAKAYA010000008.1, on the reverse strand, counting down.
GCGCACCGGTGGGCCATTAGGAACAGTCTGATCCCTTTCCGGGCCGGAAGCGTCGCCATGTATCGGGACCTGGCCCTCTCGAGCCCAGTCTCTCAGTCCCGGCGACGAGATCCGGCAGGGACGCTCGGGGCGACTGCTTGTCACCATGTCGACGGGGCCATCCGGGGCAAGCGGAAGGCACATTCTTCCTTTCCAGCGCAGGAAGAATCTTGGGATCCAGGGAAAACCTGTTGGATTTCGTTCGACGGGCCTTGTCTTGTTTCGGAAGTTAATCCGGGATGGAAAGGATTCATCGTCACGAACGCGGCGGGTGAGTCGATCCGTTGAGAAGGAGGTTTCCGGTCCAAGACGAGACCCCGGTTTTTCAAGCGATGGTCAGGACTCGGAGCTCCGCGGCGTTGTCATACTTTTTCCTCTGTGCTACATTCTGGAACCATGTGTTTTCCGTCGGGAGACGGAGCATCGGTCCGGTCCGGAGGGGTGGCCGAGCGGTCGAAGGCGGCGGTCTTGAAAACCGTAGAGCGAAAGCTCCGTGGGTTCGAATCCTACCCCCTCCGCCAAACACTATGCGAAATCATCTTCCGGAGAGGTGGCCGAGTGGTCGAAGGCGTCCGCCTGCTAAGCGGATGTGGGGTCTAAAGCCTCACCCAGGGTTCGAATCCCTGCCTCTCCGCCATATCTTGTCCTTTCTTCCGGTCGTTCGGGAGAAGCCATTCATTCGGTTGCAAATGTCCAGTTCCGGGGCTGTCGGTGCCATTTCCCTCTGAAGTTCATACAATCTCTTTTTCTTCGAGTTCTTCACATCATCACGAAACGATTCTCTTCACCCTGGGAAAAACGCCCGTCACCTTTGCGGGCCTTCTCGATTTCCTCCTGATCATCATCCTGGGCCTGATCATCAAGGGCCTTGTGCGGCGCGCGTTCGAAAAAAGGGCTGCCAACCAGAGGAATCCCCAGGGAGAACATCTGATGAAGATGTTCTCGACATTTTCCGGCTATCTGATCCTTCTTCTGACCGCCATGATCGCGCTGGAAAATCTGGGAATACAGGTGACGTCTCTGGAAGGTGTTCTGGGCGTCGTCGGACTGGGATTCGGTATCGGCCTTCAGGGGGTCGCAGCAAATATTATTGCGTTGTTCGTTATTCTGATGGAAAAATCCATTCAGGTCGGAGATCTGATCGAACTTGACGGGGTCCTGGGGAGTGTCAAGGAGATTCGTCCGCGTTCGACGACCATCATGAGCCGCGATAATGTGGCCATCATCATCCCGAATAGCCACTTCATCACCAACAAGGTGATCAACTGGAGTCATCTGGACAAAAAAATCCGGTTGCACCTGAACGTAGGAATCGGTATGGACGTGGCTATGCTCGACCGGGCACGGTCGAGCATGCTGGACGTGGCGCTTGCGCATCCGGAAGTTCTTCCGAACCCCGCACCGGTTGTCTGGTTCAAGGATTTCGGGGAGTCCTCGTTCGATCTGGAACTTGTATTCTGGGTGCGGGACGGGATCCTCCGGCACACCGTCATCAGCGATCTCAATTTCGCCCTGGCGGAGCGTTTTCAGAAGGAAAATATCGAGCTTCCCTATCCCTACCGGATGGTCATCCTCAAATCAGTTCCGGAACCCCTCGCGCGATCCCCCGTTTTTACGGAAGGTGCGAGGGGAAGTTCCGTGAAAGCCGAGTGAAGGATATTTCTCGACGACGTACCGGAGGGCCCATTCGTTCCGGAAGAGGGCGACCGGGCTTTTTTCGCGGTCGAAGACCAGGAGGGTGTCGAGCGTGTTCGACAGGTTCGACACCAGTTCCGGACTCCCGGTGATCCAGCGAACCCTGTCGTAGTTCATGGGATCCAGCTTGGCGCGGACTTTGTACTCATGTTCCAGACGGAATTTCAGGACCTCGAACTGCAGCTGGCCCACCGCCCCCACAAGGACATCGCGTTCTCCTTCGGGATCCAGAGTGAAGATCTGAATGGCGCCCTCCTCCGCGATCTGAAAAAGCCCTTTGCGGAGATGTTTCCGTTTCAGAGGATCCTCGATCTGCACGCGGACGAAAAATTCCGGAGAAAAATGAGGGATCCCTTCATAGACGAAATCGCCTTTTTCGGCCAGCGTATCTCCGATGTGAAAGATGCCCGGATCGTGGAGGCCGATGATATCGCCTGGGAAGGCAACTTCGACCGCCTCCCTTTTCTGCCCCATGAACTGCAGGGTTTTTGACAGTCGAACATCTTGTCCCGTATTGACATTCCGGGCGGTCATCCCTTTTCGGAACTGGCCGGAGCACACCCGGAGAAAAGCGAAACGATCCCGGTGCTGGGGGTCCATGTTGGCCTGGATCTTGAAGATGAACCCCGAGAAGAGGGAGTTTTCCGGAGAAATGGGGCCGATGTCGCTCATATGGGGACCGGGAGGGGGAGACAGTCTCAGAAAGGCCTTGAGAAAAACTTCTACGCCGAAATTGTTCAGGGCGCTACCGAAAAAGACGGGGGTAATCTGACCTTTCCGGAACGCGAAGTCGTCCCAGATTCCGATATCCGAATCGAGCAGATCGACCTCTTCCCAAAATTCCTCTCCGATCCCGATACCCGACAGCATGGCTGTCAGCCGGGGATCCGAAGCGTCTGTGATCTCCTCTGCCGAACGGGCGCTTCCGTGTTCCTGCGCCACATAGAGATGGGCCTTCCGTTCGACGAGGTCGAAAACCCCTCGAAACGTTCGTCCCATGCCGATCGGCCAGTTTTTGGGCAAGGCGCGGATGGACAGGTTCTTTTCAATTTCGGAAAGGAGTGTCAGTGGGGGAAGGGATTCGCGGTCCACTTTGTTGATAAAAGTGACGATCGGAAGGTTCCGGAGCCGGGCCACCTCGAAAAGTTTCAGCGTCTGCGGTTCGATGCCCTTGGCTCCGTCGAGGAGCATGATGACTGAATCGGCCGCTTCGAGCGTCCGGTAGGTGTCTTCGCTGAAATCCTTGTGCCCGGGCGTGTCCAGGAGGTTGACCGAAAAGTCGTCAAATTCGAACTGGAGAGCGCTTGAGGTCACGCTGATCCCGCGCTGTCGTTCGATTTCCATCCAGTCGCTCGTGGCGTAGCGGGTTGCTTTCCGGCTTTTGATGGAACCTGCCATGTGGATGGCTCCCCCATAAAGGAGGAGTTTCTCTGTCAGGGTCGTTTTTCCGGCGTCCGGATGGGAGATGATGGCAAAAGTCCGCCTGCGCCGGATTTCTTCGTCCAGGCTCCGGAATCCGGTTGATTGTTCTCCGTCGCCACCGGGCGTTTCCATCGGCGTTTTCCTTTCTTCGGTCAAAATGTTCGGGTCCGGGGGGCTTGGCGTTCCTTACATGGGACGTCTTGCCTCGACGGACCGGATCAACGTGATATCGTCGACGAATTCCAGTTCAAGGCCTACAGGGATGCCGAAAGCGATCCGGCTCACTTTCACTCCGAGCGGTTTGAAGAGCCGGGCCAGATAGAGCGCGGTGGACTCTCCTTCCACGGTGGGAGAGGTGGCAAGAATCATCTCGTGGATTTCACCGGATCCGGTCCGTTCCAGAAGCTCCCGGACCCGAAGTGCTTCCGGGCCGATTCCTTCGAGGGGAGAGAGTCTTCCGAGCAGCACGTGGTAGCGGCCCCGGAACTCTCCGGTCCTTTCGATGGAATAAAGGGTCTGAACGTCTTCGACAACCATGACCGTCCCCGGATCGCGCGCAGGATCCGAACAGATTGTACACCAGTCTCGCCCGGTATCGCGGTCCATGATGTTCTGGCATTGGGGGCACAGGACGAGGGATTCCCGCAGTTCCGAAAGCAGTCGCGAGAGTTGAGTCACATCCGTTTCCGGAGCCTTGAGAAGGTGGAAGGCAAGCCGGGTGGCCGTCTTGATCCCGATTCCCGGCAACGCCCGGAAGGACTCGATCAGATGGTGGAAAGGGAGAGGATAAGGAGACTTGTGCAGGACGTCCCGACTCCCGTTCGATCCCATGGGCGCTCCGTCAGAAGCCAGGGAATCCGCCCAATCCCGGCGGGAGTCCGGATGCTTCCAGAAGAGACTGGGCCATCATGTCCCTGGCCTTTTTCAGACCGTCATTCAGAGCTGCGATGACCAGATCTTCGATAAAGGCAGGGTCTTCGTTTTTGAGAACGGCCGGTTCGATGTGCAAAGAGACGACTTCCATCCGGCCGTTGACCGTCACCATGACCATCTTCCCTCCAGCGGATCCTTCGACTGTCCGGGTGGCGGCGTCTTCCTGGATCTTGGCCATTTTTTCCTGCAGTTCCTGGGCTTTCTTCATGAAATCAGGCATCATTCGACTTTCTCCTCTTTTCCGGTCGGCGTTGGTGAAAATCCGCTTTTCCGGGTGACAATGACCTCCCCGCCGAAAAGTGTTGCGGCTTCCCGCACAAGGGGATGGTCGCGCGCGAGCGTGTCGGTGGCGTCCGGCTCGGATGTCTTTCCGGTTCCGTCTGTTCCCACCGACAGTTCAAAGGGAACTCCCAGCTGTTCTTTGACGGCTTTCTGAAAGCCGGGGAGAACTTCCTGTATCCTTTTTTCCAGAAAAGCATTTGGAGCCTGAAGAAGGAAGTGTCCGGGGCCGATTTTTCGCACAGGGCACTGTTCCAGGAGATTCCGGGTCGACGGGCTGATATCGCGACATTTTTCGAGAATCTGATGCCAGTCGGACGGAATGCGGGGATCGCTTCCGGCAGGAATATTGGTCGGGGGCGACGTCGAAGAGGACCTGTCGGCTCGGAAGGATGGGGACGGCGATGGCGCGGGAGGGGAGGAGGCTGATTCAGGAAGAGGGGCCGTGGATTTTGTTTTTGACAGTTTTTCGAGAAGTTCGGGGAGCGGGAGAATGTTCTGGACGTGTACGATCCGGCAAAGACAGAGAAGAAAAGTAATCGAAGGCTGGGGAGATTTCCGGATGCCCATTTCCCCTTCGAGAAGAAGGGAGAGCATCTGTTCCAGAAAAAAGGCTCCCGGCAGCATTGTCTCCGGAATCTCGCTCTCGTCCCAGGCGAACCGGGGATCCGTCAGTGGGCATTCCAGAAGAGAGGACATCAGGAGATCCCGGACTCTGGAAGCCAGGGAACGGAGAGTCGCTCTGGGATCTACGCCCATTGCCAGAATTCGATCTCCATTTTCCAGGGCGCTCTTGAGGTCACCCGACAGGAGAGCTTCGAGCAATCGCTTTTCCGGAAGCCCTCCGGCCATCCCCAGAAAAAGAGCGATATCCTCGACGGGTCTGGGGGTTTCCGCAAGAAACCGGATCTGGTCCAGGAGGCTCAGCGCATCCCGAAGGCTCCCGCCGGAAGCCCGTGCGATAAGGTTCAGGACAGTTCGGGGAAAAGCAAGCGATTCCTGTCGGGCGATATCCTCGAGCTTGGCGGTGATTTCGGGAACACCAAGAGACCGGAAGCGAAAATGCTGGCATCGGGACAGGATGGTGTCCGGGATCTTATGGTCTTCAGTCGTGGCGAAGATAAAAATGACGTGGGCGGGTGGCTCTTCCAGAGTCTTCAGAAGGGCATTGAACGCGGCCTGCGACAGCATGTGCACTTCGTCGATGATATAGACCCGCGTCCGGCTCTTGAAAGGAAGATACCGGATTCCTTCGCGCAAGCTGCGGATGTCTTCGACGCTGGTATGGGAGGCTCCGTCGATCTCCAGGACGTCCGGCGAGGTTCCTCGTGTAATTTCAAGGCACGATTCGCATTCCTGGCAAGGTTGATCCGTGGGCCCCTTGGCGCAGTTGATCGATTTTGCGAGGATGCGCGCTACAGTCGTTTTTCCGACTCCCCGGTCTCCGGAAAAAAGCAATGCCTGGGGGAGCTTTCCGGACTGCAGGGCACCCGTGAGAGCTTGAACAACAAACTCCTGACCGGTGAGATCGGAAAAAAGCTGGGGGCGCCATTTTCTGGCCAAGGACAAGATGGTTGACATCGGACCCGAAGGACAATAAAAGGGGAAGTGAAATCTCCGGAAGGGGAACCAGGTCATTCCGGGGCACACGGAGCATTCCGCTACCGTTGCTTCCTTCCGGACCTGGCGGGGTTCACGGGGCTCTGTTGCACGGAGCCTGGCTCCCCTTCCGGAGACTTTCTGCAGTTTCGCTGCCGGACGAAATTCATGGCGGAGAGAGGGGGATTCGAACCCCCGAGGCACTTTTTAGGCACCTACACGATTTCCAGTCGTGCTCCTTCGGCCGCTCGGACATCTCTCCACGGACAAGATCCATACACTAATCTTTAAAGAATAAAAGATCGGTTCTCGAAAGACAAGAGGCGGAGCTTTTCCTTGCTTCGCTATGATTCTGGGCCGGGGTTCCTGAACGGATCGTTGTCAGGAAAGCGTCAGGATTCGTGGACTTCGACGGACGAGATCATAGAATTCGGGCCAGGAAAATCCCTTTTCGTCCAATCGGAAAACGCGTTCCTCCGGCGTTTTCTCCCATTCGATGGTGGGGTTCAGTAGGACCGCACCGTTTTGCGGTCTGGAAAGCATTTTTTTGAGCAGACGCGTCCGGGAGGGATCCAGGGGGGTGCGGACCAGGACAAGAATGTCAAAGCAGTCGCCGGATTGTTTCTCTTCCATGGCTGTTCTCTCTTTGGCGTCAAGGAATGGGGGTTGTTCGCCGACCGGACCCGGTGGCCGGCGAAACCATCAAAAAAACAGAAACTGGGAAAATCGGTCCAGATATTCCGAGAGTTCTTCCGGAGACATGGGCCGGGCACCGCCGGGAGGTGTCACTGCGGGATCCGGTTCGTAAAAAATGTCTACTCCCATGTCGGGAAACTGGTTCCAGAACTTTGTCAGGATCTCACCGTCTTCCATGTCTTCCAGATTGTCTTCAAACAACGGAAGCGCTTCCCGAAAGAGATAGAGACTGACCGGGATCTCTCCGCCGACCAGACCGGCCGTGACTCGCACGGCTTCGGCCGGTCTGGTCGACTCCCGGGGGTCGCTCTTGATGAAGACGAGGGTCGCGTTTGAAGGGGTCCTTTCTGGATTCTTTTCCGTGCGTTCGGACAATGGAGCCCTTTCTGTCAGTTGAAGGACACGAACCGGTCGCAACCTTCCATCAATTGCGTCAGGACGACCAGCCCGCAAAAAGTGGTTTTGCCGGCGTCGAAAATTTTCCGGTTCTGGGCCCCATAGGCACAGCTGTAGACATGAACCCCGCGGTCGACCAGCTCATTCGGCCAAGGCTCCCGGAGGTTCAACGTCGCGTCGTCCAGAAGATACAGGTAAACCTTGTCGTGTTTCTTCAGGGCTTCTTCCGCGAGAGCCCGGGCCAGACGCGCGTCTCCCCTATCGGGGTGGGTGGAGAGAAGGATGCCGGTTTTCAAGACGGGTCCTCGTGGAAGGAATCTTTCGGATTCATTCTCCGGCTTTCCGAAGGAGAACATCGTAAAGACCGTCTCCCCGCTCCATGACGGAAAGAATCTGATGTCCTTCGTCCCGTGCGGACCGCGGAACGTTCGCCACGGGTTCTCCCGGATCGAGAACGACCCGGAGTGTTTCTCCGGACTTCATGGTTTCCAGCTTCAGCTTGGTCTTGACAAAATTGAACGGACACTTGACGCCTCTCAGATCAAGAACCTGGTCGGGTTGTTCCGTGGACATGAATCGCTCCGCAGAGGATAAGGGTTGTTGAAAACATGTTCGGTTTCTCGCCGGGACCGGCTGTTCCGGCCAAGAGCGTTCCGGTGTGAGTCCGAACATCTCCGAGGTCCTTTTTCGGTCGATTGTAACATGGAAAAGTCCGTTGAGAAACCAAAGACCGGGAAACGGTTTCATGAAGAAGAACTTCAGTTGTTTTCGAGAAAGCTTCCTACGGTGACCGGAGGTTCGAGCGGGAGCTGCATGCGTTTGGACAAATTGCCGAATACCGTTTTTTGGGCCGCCTCCAGACTGCAGTTTCGAAGCAGAATGACAGCCAGTCCTTTTTCCCAGTCCAGAAAGACCGGATCCGAAAGTCGGGTTGCCTGGCGGATGATTGCCAGGGTATCGCTTGTCAGTCCCCAGATCGGAATCACCGGAAGCGACAGGGGAGCGTCGGAGAGGAGGCCGGCGATTGTCCGCAGAGACTCCATCCGGTAGCCTTGACCAATCCAGAATTTCGAATACTCGAATGTGTGTGAGACAAAATCCTGAGCGAGATACGCGGATTTGTCCGAAAAATTCCGGACGAACTCATAAAAACGGGAGAGAGATTTTTTGCCGAGGGTTTGATAGAGGATGGCTGCCCAGGACAACGGGTGGACCTGCCCGACAAAAAGGGTGATGTTCATCTGGATGTCCCCGTTTTCGATCTTCGCGTGAATGCGGGGAGCCGCTTCGGCATGATAATCCGTATTTTCATCGAAGATATCCCGGACCCAGCGTTCATTTCTCTCCCGGTAGACCAGTCGGGCCTGTTCTTCCGTGCCGTCGGCCGAAAGATAGGAGACGATCCGTTGAAAGAAGACATCGTTCCGGTAAAGATCCGGCACGGATCGAATCGCTTCGGACATCAGCTCTTCCGATTCCATTTCCCGGATCCAGTTTTCCATCTCCTGAAAAAGAGGGTCGTGGTCCTTTCGAGACAGCGACTGATGGACAGATTCGACATCGGCCCGTTCGGAGGCGGGAACCAGGACAAGGTGAAATCCAAAACGAGTCGGATGAATGTGAATGAACAGAAAGGTAAATTCCCGAAGAACGTTCGATGCGAGAACGAACCGGTCCGAATAGGGTTTGTCCAGGTGGACGACCGCTTTCAGGAATTCTTCCAGATGGGTTTTTTCTCCCGGAGAGATCATCTTTGGAAGGTGAGAAAGAAAATCTCCCCAGGAACGGTTATGCTCGGCTTCGGGCCAGACTCCCCGCAAGGCGGTGGACTGGAGAATCAGACGCCTGTTCTGATAGAAAAGACCCTGATAAGGTCCCATGGCATTAAAAAGTTTGTCAAAGGCCCGACGCGGAGGGAAAGGTGGACCAAAAAAACTGTTGGGAGATTTCATTTCGTAGAGAAACATGGTCGTCCACTCTGATGGATTTCGATTCCCCGGTTATCCTGTCCGGACGGACAGGTAGTCCGCCTGGCAAAAATGGCCCATCCGCCGACAATTTATCGACAAAATCGGATGTTGACATGATACTGAAAGAAAGGGGTTTTTCCCATTCCTGCGGACAAGTTGATTCCACTCGAAAAATCCCGGAGAGAGCGTCTCTTGTCTGGAAAAAAGATGGCCGCTGACCGGAAGAACGCTTCCGGATCCGGAGAACAGGACCGTCGAAAGACGCCCGGCGATGTCTTCTTTTCGGCCCTGATCGTCCCTCTTACGGGACTTATCGGATTTTTTTTTATCCTTCTGTTACGTGCTACGATCCGGTTTCGTCTGACCGGTTTTTCCCATTTTTCGGAGAGTAAGGGAGACAAGAAAAGTCTTGTGGTGTGTTTGTGGCACAACCAGCTTCTTTTCATGCCCTTCATGTGGTCGGGGCGATGGGGGGGGGCTCATGCCATTGTTTCCCGTTCCCGTGATGGAGAGCGGATAGCCGCTATCCTCCGTTATTTCGGAATCGGAGCGGTCCGTGGTTCCTCGAACCGGGGAGGGACGACCGTTCTCCGGCAGATCCTGTCGATGACGAAGTCTGGAGAATGCTCTTTCTTCGTCACGCCGGACGGACCTCTGGGTCCTCCCTTCAAAGGAAAGGATGGTGCGGCGTTTTTGGCCTACCGTCCGGATATTCCGGTATACTGTATGTCTGTTGTCTATACGCGTTACCGGATGTTGGGGAGCTGGGACGGATTTCTCATTCCTCTCCCTTTTTCGAAGGCCTATTTTGTGTGTTCTCCGCCTCTTTACCCTGGAGTAGAAAAGGAATATTCCATTCGATTGAGACAGATCGAAAGAGGGTTGAACATTGTCAATGAAGTGGCTATGGCGCTCGCGATGTCCAAAATCTGCTCCCGGGATGCGGAAGCAGTTCTGTCGCAAAGATTTTCCGGTCCGGAAATCGTCCGACAACCTTGCGGACCTGCTTAAAAATCCGGGATCCCATCAGGGACGTATTGCCGTTCTTGGTGGACAGATCCTCCGCAGGGTGGATACGCCTGTGGAAAGATATTTCCTGGTTCGGGATCTTCCTTTGGGGAACAACTCTCATCCGTTGCCATCTCCGCCCATCCGGATCCGGAAACCGCCGATTGATACGACGTTCGTTCTGTTTGATCCGTCTCTCAGGATGATGGGAGGGGACAAAGCCGGCCACGGACAAGGAGAAAAGTGCCTTTATCGTGTTCGGTCACCACAACAACAAGACGATCGTCGTTGGACCGGGGCACCTTGTTACTGCCGTCGGGGAGGTCCGGGGGAAGATCCCGTTTCCGGGTGCCCGGTCCCGGACGCATTATTTATTGCTCGTCAGCCATTACATCATGCTCTGGTCCCGTGCCAGGACAGAAGATTATCCGCTGGTCCTGATGAGATAATCCAAGAGTTTGAAAACGGGAGATCCCCATGAGGGGATTTCCCCCGGGGAACCGTTCTCTTCATTTTGTATAGTGGAGTATATTATTAAATATCTGTATAATGGGGTATACTATTGACTGTTGCTGTCAAAGCGTGAAATCCGGAAGATGCGGGGCTTCGTGTTCTCCTGCATCCGTTTCCTCCGCCGGGGATCCGCCTACATGGGTTCGGCGGGACCGAAGTGTTTTCCGGGAATCCCGGGAAACGCATCTTTGAAAACGTATTCAAAGCGGGGCGATTCCGGGAATTGAAATCAAAAAAGATACCAAGTATCATTTTGGGGGAAATGTGTTTCCGGAAGGCATAGGAAAACGGACGGACGGAGAAAGAATGGACAAAGGGAGATGGACAATCCGCAAGAGGAAAGGCGCATTCTGGACCGGTTGCGTTCTCTTTTTCGCTCTGGTGGCGTCCACACGGTTTTTGTCTCCCGGGATGGCCGGAGCTTCCTCTGAGCCTCCTGTGGCCAGCGATGGAGGAGGGCAGACCCTCACCGTGTCCCAGGCTGTCAACATGGCTCTGGAAAGAAATCCCGACGTCCTGTCCTTCAAGAAAGCCTGGATGGGGACCCGGAAACTCGAGGTCACCGCATTGGCTCCGGCGGATCCTCAGGTTCAATACCTCTGGGGGGGCGGAGAGGTAGGGAATGGCCCTTCCGGGACCGGTCTTCCTTATGATTCCGGGAGCAACTGGGCCATCTTCCAGAGCTTCCTCTTTCCGGGAAAAGCCGAAGTCGGTTACAAGATCAACAAGGACAATACCCATACGGCCTACTATGCCTACCGGACCCAGAGGGTCACTTTGAGAAACCAGACGGAGCTGGCCTGTTATCAGTTCCTGCTGGCGAAGAAAAGCCTGGACCTGAACAAGGAAATGCAGACCTGGTTCAAGCGCGCTCTCGAGATCACCCGGGCGAAGCTTTCTGTCGGATCCGCCCAGATTCTGGACGTCGTGAACGCGAAGGTGCAGCTAAGCCAGGCCAGACTGGACGAACTGACCTACCGGTGGCAGATCAAGGTGGCACGACGCCAGCTGAACATGCTTCTGAACCTGCCGCTTGACACGCCCGTGAACGTTTCGCCGGTCGGAGAGCCGGAAAAGATCGAGAAGTCGCTTGCCCAGCTGGAGGACATGGCGCTTGTCAACCGGCCGGATCTTCTGTCCGCCCGGACAAATCTGGAGCTGAACCGTCACCAGCTGTCCCTCGCCCGCCTGGGATACATGCCGGACTATCAGATCGAAGGCTCCGAAGGCGGAGAGTCCTGCTACGGTTTTGCCGGTCTCAACTGCTATTATGTGGGTCTCCAGATCAATGTTCCCCTGTTCGCCCCCATCAAACAGGTCAAGCAGGTGGATTCGGCGAGGGAGATGGTCCATTCAGCCGACTTCCAGTACCAGTGGCAGGCCAACCAGGTCAAACTGAACGTCGACAACACCTATTCCCAAGTTATACTGGGATACCGGCAGTTCCGTATCAACGCTTCCCAGCTCGTTCCCCAGACACGGCTGGCGTTCGAGCTTGCCCTGACCGGGTACGAAAACCAGAAGAACGACTTCCTGTACCTGATCAACGCGATACAGTCCTATCGGCAAGCCCTTTACAACAGTTATCAGAGCCAGATCAACTACTACGAATCCCTGTCCAATCTGGAAGCAGCAGTTGGCACCCCCCTGCCTTCGGACCAGGGTCCCGTCCGGATATCGCCCGCCCGCTAAAGAGGTTCCCATGCGTCTTTTTCCCCTGTTCGGGATTTCATTGCTTGCCCTTGTCCCTTTCTGGATCCTGCGTGCAGAAACGGGACAGGCCGTCGCGCCGCCTTCCCCGAAACTGTCTGTCCCCGTCGCGGAGCTTCCGGACAGCGTCCGTCTGACAGACGCACAGATGAAATCCCGGTGGGTGACGACCCGGACGGTGCATCCTCTTCGCCTGGTGCGGACGATCAGTCGCACGGGCACACTGAACTTCGACGAGGAGCGGGTTTCTGTTCTGGCCGCCCGTCTGGGAGGACGGGAGGTCAAGGTGCTGGCGTTCGAGGGTCAGCATGTATTGAAGGACGATGCCCTGGCCCTGGTCTACAGCCCGGATTTTGCGACCGCCGAGGCCGAATACCTTAACGCGTTCAAGGTGGCCCGCACCATAAGGGACGAAAGAGAAGCGGACACCTACATCCGTGCGGCGGCGAAGAAGCTCCTTCTGATGGGAGCTTCTGAAAAGGACCTCGACCGTCTCGCCCGGACGCAGAAGATTGCCCCCTATCTGACCATCCATGCCCCGAGGGAAGGGGTCATCCTCAATTCCCAGTTGAGAGAAGGTCTGTTCATGAATCCGGGGGACCAGTTGCTGACGATCGCGGATCTGTCGAAGCTTTGGGTCTACATGGACATCTACGAGGGAGATCTTCCGCTCGTCCATACGGGACAGACCATCCTGGTGAAGACCGTCGCCTATCCGGGAGAAACCTTCCGGGGCCGCATCATTTATCAGGGAGGCATGGTGGATCCCCAGACGAGGACATTTCATGTCCGGGGAGAGATCGACAACCCCGAGCGCCGTCTGAAACCCGGGATGTTCGCGTCCGTCTTGATCCGGCTGACGCGCCCCGAAAAAGAGATCGCCCTGCCGGACTCTTCCTTTCTGAAGGACGAAACGGGATTTCACGTTTTTGTCGAGACCGCTCCCGGGGTGTTCGAAGTCCGGCCCGTCGTTCCGGGACCGGAAGAGGAAGGTCTCATGACCGTGCGGGACGGGCTGCGTCCGGGGGAGTCCGTCGTGGTTTCGGGGGCGCTTCTTCTTGAAGGGCTTCGGGAGCAGACTCTGAATCGGGAGCTCGAGAAACGGGACCGCGTCAAGGCACGGGGAGCGTCCTGATGCGATGGCTTGTCCAGACGGCTCTCAGGGAACGGGTTCTGGTCTATCTGACTGCCATGACGATCGTATTTCTCGGGATTTTTTCCTATGAAAACCTGCAGATCGAGCCTTACCCCGACATTTCTCCCCTGATGGTCCGTGTCCTGACACAATGGCCGGGACGGGGAGCGGAAGAGGTTGAGCGCCAGATTACCCTGCCGATCGAGATCGCGATCAACGGGACTCCGGGAATGAAGATCCAGCGTTCGATCTCCATGTACGGATTATCGGTCGTGATCGCCATCTTCCAGGACGGCGTCGACGACTTCGAGGCCCGGCACCGGATATACAACCGCATTTCCCAGGCCAACTTGCCGTCCGGCATCGTTCCGGTGCTGGACATCAACACGCCGGCGACAGGCGAGATCTTCCGCTATACTCTCTCCGGGGCACCCCCGGATGAACTCAAGACGCTGGACGACTGGGTCCTGGAACGGCGTTTCAAGGAGATCCCCGGGGTTGCGGACGAATCCGGCATGGGCGGCTGGATCCGGCAGTATCAGATTCTTGTGGATCTGGCCCGCCTGCGCGATTTCAACCTGACACTGGGGCAGGTCGTCACCGCTGTTTCGGCGGCAAATAATAATGTGGGCGCCTATGTCCTGAACTTCGGAGAGACGGCCGAAGTCGTCCGGGGAATCGGTCTTCTTCGGAACCGTCACGATATTGAAAATATCATGGTTGCCGAGATCAAGGGGACGCCGGTTCTGGTCAAGGACATCGGGTCGGTGCAGATCGGTCCCCAGCCCCGACTGGGACGGGTCGGGAGGAACTTCGACAACGATACGGTCGAAGGTGTGGTCCTGCTTCTTCGGGGAGCCAACACCCGGCATGTTCTGAAGCATGTGCACGAAAAAGTCCGGGAAATCGAAAAGCACGATCTTCCGAAGGGGGTCCGGATCCGTCCTTTCTACGACCGGACAGACCTGATGAAGTGGACGCTCCATACAGTGATCGAAAATCTTCTTCTCGGGATCACGCTTGTTCTCCTCACGCTTTACCTGTTTCTGGGAAACGTCCGTTCCGCACTGATCGTCGCGGCCACGATACCGGTTTCCCTTCTGGCCGCCTTTTCCTTTATGAAGTGGAAGGGAATTTCGGCCAATCTTCTCTCTCTCGGTGCGATCGATTTCGGCATTCTGGTGGATGCCTCCGTGATCGTCGTCGAAAACATTTATCGCCACCTGATGGAAGAGCGCCCGAAAAGCGAGCGGCCGGTCGAAGCGATATACCGCGCCGTATCTGAAGTCCAGGGAGCGACGGTCTTTTCCACGCTGATCGTCTTCTCGGCTTATGTTCCCCTCATTTTCATGAAGGGCGTCGAAGGAAAGATTTTTACCCCCATGGCGTTCACCATGGGAGGGGGACTTCTGGCAGCGGTTTTTCTGTCCATGACGTTGTCGCCCGCCCTTTCCTCTTCCTTGCTGTCCCGGGTGCCTCCCCACGAAGACACCTGGCTGATGCGCCATGTCAAAAGATCCTATGGTGTCATCCTCTCGCTTGTCCTCGAATATCGGGTCATCACCCTTTCGGTCGCGGGCGGGGTCCTGTTTCTGACAATGGGGGTGATTTTTCCCCGCCTGGGGACCGAATTCCTTCCGAAATTGGAAGAAAACAATCTTTATATCCGGGCGACCTACCCGGTGGCCATCAGTCTTCCCTATGGGGCCCGGATCACGGATGCCATCCGTCGTATGGTTCTTGAAACCCCCGAGGTGGAAACTGTGACTTCGGAAGAAGGCCGTCCGGACGACGCTTACGATGTGGGAGGGTTCTGGAACGCCGAGTTTGCCATTTTCTTCCGTCCGATGAACGCCTGGCGAAAAGGGGTGGACAAGGCGGCGATCCAGCGGGAAATTCTGGAAAGGCTCCATACGATCCCGGGGGTGACCTACAATGTATCCCAGTATATCGAAGACAACGTGGAGGAAGCGGTGTCGGGGGTCAAGGGCCAGAACAGTCTCAAGATATTCGGCCCCGATCCGGTCGCACTCGAAAGGCTGGGACGACAGTCGATGGCTCTTTTGAGGCAGGTCAAGGGATTCCACGATCTGGGAATGTTTCGCATCCGCGGAGGGCCGGAATTGCTGGTAAGGGTCGACCCGATGGCCTGCGCCCGGTATGGCGTCCATGCCCAGGATGTGGAAAGCGTTCTCCAGACGGCCGTGGGCGGCATTGCGGTCACTCAGGTCCTGAAAGAGGAAAAGCGCTTCGACGTGACCGTACGACTGACGAAACCCTACCGGAAAGATCTCAAGGCGATCCGGTCGATTCTGGTCGACAGTCCCGACGGCTCCCACATCCCTTTGTCCCAGCTTGCGTCCATCGAGGTCCGGAAGGGCAATACCTATATCTTCCGCGAACAGAACTCCCGATATGTGCCGGTCAAGTTTTCCATCCGGGGACGGGATATGGGGAGCGCGGTGGAAGAGGCCAGGCAGGTGCTGTCGAGGTCCCTTCCCCTGCCGGAAGGCTACCGGATCCGCTGGTACGGTGAATACAAGGAGATGCGGGATGCCCAGAGGAGGCTCCTGATCCTGACCCCTCTCGCGATTGGTTTGATGTTCCTGCTTCTCTACTGGTCGTACCGGTCCATCAAATACGCCATGCTTCAACTCCTTTCCGTTCCGTTCGCGCTGATCGGCGGCGTATGGGCCCTCTTCCTGACCGGGTATCCTCTATCCATATCGGCTGCCATCGGATTTCTGTCCCTGTTCGGGATTGCCATACAGGACGGGATGATCCTGATCAACTTTGTCACGGTGCTTCGACAGCGGGGAATGGACATGCGTTCGGCTCTTCTGGAAGGCGGTCGTCTCCGGGTGAGGCCGGTTCTCATGACCGCTCTTCTGGCGGGGTTTGGTCTCTTGCCGGCCGCATTGTCGACCGGAATCGGTAACCAGGCGCAAAAACCGCTGGCGATCGTGATCGTCGGGGGTGTTGTTACGGCTATTCTTTTTACGCTGTTCGTCCTTCCGGTGGTTTATTCGCTGAGCGGAAAACTGCCGGTTCCCCGGGACGATTCGTTTCCCTCCGCTTCCACGGGACCGGAAACCAAGGGTCTTCCCATCTGATCCGGAAGGGGAAATCCATAGGATGAAAGAGACAGGGATCCCCCGCTGATTTCCTCGTAAAGAAGGACCGGACCGGGGGTATCGTAGCCGAATCCCATCGCGACAAAAAGAGGCAGGAAATGCTCGTCGGTGGGGTGGTTGAAAAGCGCGTCCGGGGCGTCGGAGCGGAAGTCCAGAAGGGCTGTGCTGTTTTTCGCCAGGAGGTTGGTCTTGAGCCACGCGTCGAATGCCACGGCTTCCGGGCAGGGAGAGCGGTCCGGACGATAGGAAGAGAGATTGTGCGTGCTTCCTCCGCTTCCGATCAGGAGAGTGTTTTCCGGAAAGGATTCCCGCAGGAAGGTTCCCATTTGCATCAGGTCGTCGGGGGAATATCCCTGGGGGAGAGAGAACGGGACAACGGGAACATCAAAATCGGGAAAAAGGGCCAGAAGCGGTACCCACGCCCCGTGATCCAGCCCTCTGTCCAGATCGAGCTGGCAGGGCACCCCCGTGTTTTTCAGATTTTCCTGCAGACGTCGGGCGTCTTCAGGGGCACCCCGCGCAGGATAACGTGTCCGGTACAATTCATCCGGGAATCCGGAAAAATCGTGAATCGTCCGGAAGGTGGATGCTGCCCCGATCGTCGGAAGAACTGTTTGCCAATGAGCGCTTACGATGATCACCCGTTCCGGCTTTTCGACGATGGTTCCGAGAGAGCGGAAAAAAAGTGCCGCAGGGGAATTTCCCAACAGGATGTCCGGTGCTCCGTGGCTCAGAAAAAGTGCGGAAAAGCGTCTGCGAATGGCCATCGGGCCGTCCTTATGCGGATTTGTGAATTGATTGAAGCCTTTCCTTTGTGCATGTTATATTACCAAGAGTCGCAGTTGCGGTAAAATGCCCTGTTCCTGTCCGACAGGAACGCGTTTTAGGAAGGAAGGGAAACGGATGGAAAGTTCCCGGACCCAGTTCGATGCGATCCGACAAATTCTGGAGGCACAGAGAACGCAGATCCTTCGGGAAGCCGGACGCGTGGTCGAATCCGGAATCAACAGTTCTGCCGAACTTTTTCCGGATCCGACAGACATGGCTACGCGGGAGGAACTCGAAGCCTTTTCCTTGCGCCTCAAGGAAAGGGAGAAGAATCTCCTCCGGAAGATCGACATGGCTCTGGACCGGATCGAAGACGGTTGCTTCGGAATATGTGAAGCCTGCAGTCAGCCGATCGAAGAGCGTCGCCTGATGGCCCGTCCGGTCACGACCCTTTGCATCGCCTGCAAGACGGAGCAGGAAAATCGCGAAAAGATGGACCAGTCCACCAAAAGGACATGAAGGCCGTTCCGTCGTTTCCTTCCTATTGTCTGGTGACGGGGACCGGCGGCGGTATCGGAAAGGCCCTGGTCAAGGCTCTGGAAGAGTTTTCTTTTCCTGTCGCCGCATTTTCCCGCGGAGGCGACTCTTCGGGCGACCTCTCCCCCCTTCCGCATCCGGCAGATTCAGCATGGCATTTTACGGGCGACCTTTCCGATTTCGACCGCATGGATATGCTTCTGTCCACATTGATTGCCGCCTGGGGACCGCCTTTTCTGGTGGTCCACAACGCTTCTGTCCTCTTTCCCCGGATCCCCCTTTGGGAAGAGGACGGCGAACATGTCCGGCAAACCCTCCGGATCAATCTGGAAGTTCCGATGTTCTGGGTTTCCCGTCTGGTTCCCGGAATGATCCGGGCCAAAAGGGGAGGACATGTCTTTGTTTCCTCGACGGTGGGAAGGGTTGCACGTCCGAACTGGGGGACCTATGCTGTTTCCAAGGCGGGAATAGAGGCTCTGTCCGCGAACCTGGCTCTGGAACTCCCGTCACCTCTTTTCAGCTTCAGCCTGAATCCGGGGGCGGTTATGACCCGGATGCGCCAAAAGGCCTATCCCGACAAGGATCCGGCGGATCGAAAATCGCCCGAAGAAGCGGCCAGGATTTTGGCGCGCTTTCTCGCGCGCCTTCGCGAGCCGGATGCCGGACGCGCATACAATGGACGAAGAATGGATCTCGACCGCCTGGAGGACAGAGATGCCTGATCGCTTGAAGCAATGCCGTTCGAGAGGATCCCGGCGGGCGATGCTGACGGTCGTCCTGATTTTTCTCCTCGGTTCCGGGTGCAGCGGCCTGTTTCCTCCGACTTCCGTTCCGTCGGAGGATTCCCGGAACACCCACCGGTTTCATCTTGCGATGGACAGGGTCGATTCCGACCTCCGGCAGGGACATCTCAACGACGCCCGACATCTGGTGGCAGTTTGGCAACGTTACCCGTATCTCACGCCGGAACAGAAAAATCTTTTGGCCCGGGCCAACGAAAAGGTTGCCCGCGCGTTCGCCCTTTATGACACCGGACAGGCCACGCAACTGGAAAGGCTCGGCCGTTATCATGAGGCTCTTCGGATGATCCGCCAAGCGCGTGCGGAAGAGCCTGGCTGGTCCTCCCTGGCCAACGAAGAAAAAGTGATCCGGATTCGGATCACCGTAAAAAGTTCCATGAGTCCCGACTGGAAATCGATGATTCGTCGGCTGATGGTTTTGAAGACAAAAGATCCGGCGGATCCGGACCTCGACCAGACGCTGGCCTGGGCCTGGGCCCGTCTCTCCGAAACGCAATACGCCGGCGGGAAATATCACAAGGCTCTTCTTTCTGCCCGGGAATCTCTGGTTTTCGATCCCCGGAACGCCCGGGCGACGACGGTGAGTCATTCGATTTCCCGGATGCTTGAAGACTGGACCCGGGAAGGGGAAAGAAAGTTCCGGAAAAACGACGTGCGCGGTGCTGTCGCGCTTTTCCGGAAAACGCTGGCCGTTGATCCCGCATGGGCGCGGGCCCGAAAGGATCTGACGATGGCCAGCGAAGCGAAACAGGCGAAATCGATTCAAAATACGGAAAATCAGTGAAAGACTTCAAGATACCAATGTCTGAACGCGATGATGCAGGGGAGGAAAATACGTCATGCCATTGACCAGGGATTTCGTCAAGTCGCATGGTCTCGGGAACGATTACCTTGTCATGACCCGCTTCCCCGGAGAGATGACACCGGAGCGGATTCGCCTGGTGTGTGACCGCAACTTCGGGGCAGGCTCGGACGGGATTCTTCTGTTGACTCAGGCGAAGGAACCGTTCGGCCTCCGGATTTTCAATCCCGACGGGAGCGAAGCCGAGAAAAGCGGGAACGGTCTGCGCATTTTCGCCAAGTTCCTCTTCGAATATGGATACGCGGCCGGAAGGATCTTCCGCATTCAGACCCTCGGAGGGATGGTCACGGCCGAAGTGTATCCGGACAAGTCGAACCGAGTCGACCGGGTGAAGGTCGATATGGGAAGGGCCACGGTGGATCCGGAGGCTGTCGGGCTTTCCGGCCAGTCAAGACCGTTTGTCGAAGAACTTCTCGAATTGGCTCCCGATGTCCGGATCAAGGGAACGGCGATATCGGTCGGCAATCCCCATTTCGTCTTTTTCCGTGACGAGATCGACGAGAAACAGATGCGGGAATGGGGTCCCAGGATTGAAAACCACCCCTTGTTTCCGAAACGGATTAACACGCAAATGGTGCGCGTCACCGGACCTTCCGAAATTGAAATACGCATCTGGGAGCGGGGGGCAGGGTGGACTCTGGCATCGGGATCAAGTTCCTGCGCCGCGGCGGCCGTCTCGGTGATGCTGGGGAAAGTGAAAAGCCCTGTCCGGGTTCGAATGCCGGGTGGAACGCTCTTCATCGATATTTCCCCCGAACAGGAAATTCGGATGGAAGGGCCGGTATCCGAAGTGATGTCGGCAGATTTCAGTCCGGATTTTCTGGCCCGCATCGCTTCTGTGACGCAATGAACTGCTCCCGCCAAGCCTAGATGGCTATGGCGGGAGTTTCGTGCTTCATCGCGGCGAAACGTCCACCGCTCCACACCTCGGACGGTTCCCGCCCGGAGCCGGACGCACCGGCTAATCTCATTTCCAGCCAACGCAACAGCACCAGAGCCGCGTTCTCATCCCGGCCACAGGTGACACCGCAATGCGGACACTGATGTTGCCTGTCCGAGAGCGTTTTCTTCTCGTCCGGCAATTTCCAGCACGCATGACAGCGTTGCGTCGGCTTGATCTCCCGCGTCGGCGCTTCCTCATACCACGACCCAGCCTCTTCCGCTTTGGTCCTGGTCATCTGGAGGAATACCGCCGGGGAGGCGGCGTGAATCTCGCGGTTGAGGCCTTTTTTATGGGTGCCACCGCCATGCACCATGTTCTTTACTGCTAATGATTCGGTGCCAATAGCACCGAATCGTTTTACCAGCCCAGCGCTGGTCCGGTGCAGAAAGTCCTTGTGCTGCCGGGCCACTTTGGCATGCAACCGGGCCAGGTGCCGGATGGCTTTGCGCAAGCTGGCGGATACGGGGAATCCCCGCTGTCTGCCACTCAAGCTTTGCGCCATCCGGATCTTTCTGGATACCGTCTGCCCCAAGCGCTTCAGTTCCGCCAGTTGGGTCTTGAGGTGCCGGGGATTGGATACGGTTTCGATGCCCTCCGGGGTAGCGATGGTCATGAACTCGGTTAAACCCCAGTCAAAAGCGCCTATTTTTGTTCCATGCGCACGCTGTACGGTCTCGATTTCCAACGTTACGGATGCGTACCACTGGCCCGCTTTATGAATGATCTCGCAGGTCACGGGAGTGCCCGCCGTTCTGGCCTTGCCGCGAATGGGTATATGACCAAGGCCCTGAAGATACAATTTGCCGTGGGCGACGTTCTCGCCGGGATGCAGTTTCCAGCCGTCACCGTGGGTCTTGTACCCCCAGCCCGGATAACGATGGATGCTTTTAAATCTGGGGAACCCCGGCGTTTCGCCATTTTTTACCCGCCGGAAGAAGTGCTGAAAGGCCAGGTGCAGGCGCTTGAGCGTTACCTGCTCCGACTGCGCGTTCAGTCCGGCCAGAGCGGGTACCGCCTTTCGCCATTGCGTGAGCACCTTGCATTGATCGGCAAAGGAGAGCCCTTTGCCGGTTTCCTTGTACACGCGGATGCGCTCTTCCAGTGCCGTGTTATACAAGCGTTGGTGCAAGCCCAGCATCTCCCCCATCTGCTCCGATTGGGCAGCGTTGGGATACAGGCGATACGTGACTTTGCGATTCAACATGGTTCTATGATACTCGGTTACCATGACGACGCAAACCATAAGCACCCTGCATCATTGTGTTTATAACCTGAACTATCATTTGGTTCTGGTCACGAAATATCGCCGCAAGTGCATGACTGGCCCCATGCTGGACCGGCTGGAGATTATTTGCCGTAACACGGCGGACAAATGGGAATGCGAGGTTCTGGGATTCAACGGCGAGGCGGATCATGTGTATCTGCTCCTGGCGCTGACGCCCAAGGTATTGTCATCAGCCTTTGTGAATAATCTCAAAACGGTCACCAGTCGCTTGCTGCGCAAGGAATTTGCCGACCATCTGAAACGGTATTATTGGAGCAAGCCCGTATTCTGGAGCCGCAGTTACTGCATCCTGACCGTGGGCGGTGCTCCACTGTCCGTGCTCAAACAATACATCGAACAGCAGGAAAGGCCGGAATGATCGCCCATTGGGCGATGGCGCCGCTTCACCACCCCCTGAACCGCTACGCGGTTACAGGCGGAGCACTGCGGCACTTTCTGGTAGAAGCGACCTCCCCCGTTACTTGGGACGGGAAGCCCCGGTTCTGTCTCCCGGAGAAGTGGCAAATCCGACATAATCGCCGTGGGACAAATGCCAGAGCGTTGTCCCCATCATGGCCAGGAAAACGAGCCCGACCGGGAGAAGGATCCACATCAGTGAAACTCCTTTGCGTCTTTGTCGGGAATCCGGATCAATCGGATCGAAATCGCCCGGATCGCTCATGTTGTCACAGTCTCCTGCCTTTTGTTCTTTTCGGTGGCATTTCCGGATCAGACAAGCCTGTCGTCTTCATTCTAGGAGATTTCTCCCGACAAGGACAGCGAACTTTCTCCGGTCGCCTCTCCTGGTTCGCCGACCGATGTCATTGTTTTCTGAAAGGCAGAGCGGAGCATCCGGATCGGGGTGGCCGGGGTGTCCGGAAAAATCGCCATCCCGAGACGCAGGCGAATCCTGTAATCTTTTCGGGACTGGACTTCGAGAACCTCCTTCAGTCTGTTCAACGCCTTTCCGGCTCGCCCCTGAGTCGCATCCATCAGGACAAGAACATATTCTCCGCACGAAAGCCGTCCCACCATGTCCGTCTTCCGGCTGAATCGTTCGAGAATCTCGACGAGAGGACCTTCTCCGGCCGGAGATCCGAGAGTCAGCGCGACAAGTGCGAAGGACTCTCCCGTCCCGTCCGGTGCCATCAGGTCCTGAAGAATCTGCCGGATTCCCCGCTCGGAATAAAAACCGCTATCGGAATCTTTTTCCAGAAGAGGTGCGAATGCGAGGTCGATCCGGATTTGGTGAAGCGTTTCCGAAAGAATGCGCGCTTCCGCAGTCTTGCTGCGCATGAGGGTTTTACGGCTCATGTTTTCGAGGATGGGAAAACGGGCCCAGCCATAAAATGAGGATTCGGCAAACAAGGGGAGGTGGAACAGGAGGGGTTCGGAATCGTCCTCCCGGGAAAAATATCCCCGGCGGACGACGGGAGGGGGAGGATTGTCCAGACAGGATGTCGAGCGCAGGACAGGTCCGGAAAGGTCCTTGAGCCGGTCCGTCCCGTCCGGCTCGACGCGGAGAAATGCCGATCCCGCCTGGAATCGGGGAGAGGTGGAGAGAAGAACCGAATTGCAACGATCCGGAGATCCGGAGGAATGGAGGGCCGGGAGAAGGACTGCATAATCCAGAAAATCCAGAAGGATCATGCGAAAACTTTTCCGCAGGGTCCGGAAATGTTCGATGAGCCCAGGCGGATCGCCGGGATGTACCGGCTGGAACAAATAGAGCATGCCTTTTCGGGAAATCGACAGAGGGATACGAAAAAGATCCAGTCCTTTTTTTTCTGGACCCTTTTCCTGATGCACCCGCCCTTCCCAGAATCCGGGATGCCGGAGGGGAGGGTGTCTGAGCCATTCCCCGAGGATCTGCTCCGACGGGAACGGCCATCTCTGGCGCAAGATCCTGAGAATTTCGGGAAGAGGGGTTGTCTGAAGGGGAAGTCCGCCGGTTTGTTCGATGAAACGACCGTTGGCCGCAAACAGGAATCCGTCCGGGTCGGACAATGCGAAACCGATCCGGTGAACCTCGAGGTAGCCGTCAAGCTCCCGAAACATGGGAGTCATGTTCCGAAGTGACGGGTGTCTGATCTGAATGGCCATCAAGCCTCTTTTGTCATATCCGGACTTTTTGCCAGAGACTTTCTTCCGATACGCTCCGGCGGGGTGTAAAAATTCCCTTCAAAGGCATCGATCCTGTCCGGACTCAGGTGAGGATGTCGACGTTTCCCAGGACGGGGCCTTCCGGTGTCGACAGCAGATATGCGATCCCGTGGACATTTGTGTTTGTGATGAGATAGACCGTCTTTCCTTTTTTGATGTCCGACGGTTCGTCGAGTCCATGACCTTCTGTCAGAGAGAGAACTTCACGGTTTTTCGGGTCCAGTGCGCGTATCCTGTGGTTGTAAGTATCGGCGACAAGAAGGAGGTCTTCGTCCCACAAGACTGCCAGAGGGTGTTGCAGCCGGGCTTCATGGAACGGACCGTCCCGGTTCCCGAAGTCGAAAAGGCCCTTGCCGACAAGCGTTTCGATCCGGGATTGCCGGGGAGTGTCTCCCGGGAGGAGCAACCGTATGGAACTCGTTTCGCTGTCGGCGAAATAGATCCGCTTTCCGTCCGAAGTCAGTCCGGAAGGTTGGGCAAGAGAGGCCTGGTCCCCGGATCCGTCGACCAGATCCTCCCGCGCCGATCCGGCGACAGGCAAGATCTCTTTCCCTAGCGGATCAAGACGGACGATCTGGTGAGGGCCCGCCATGGCTACATACAGCATTCCGTCGCCGTGGAAGACGATGTCCCAGGGAGAGTTGAGGATCGCGGACAACGCGGGAACGGGTTCGAAGATTGCCCATCCCTGGACACCCGTGCCGGCGATCGTCGTGACAGTCTGTTTCCGGAAGTCTACACGTCTCAGGAGGTGATTGCCGGTGTCGGCAACGATTGCGGTGCCCGGGTCGCCGGGACAGAAGCGGATGCCCTGGGGATCCCGGAACTGCGCGTCTTCGAACGAACCGTCCGCGCTCCCTGGCTGGCCCTTTCCGATGAACGCTTTCAGTGTGGCGGTTTGCGGATTTTTTTCATCCCATTCCAGGAGGAGGAGGCGATGATTTCCTGAATCGGACACGAGAACCGTATTTTCCGCGATATCCAGTTTCCCGGGAAAACGAAGAAGAGTCGGTTTGTCCTGCGCAGGCGGCGGAGGCAGGATGGAGGGGAAAAGAGTGCCCTTCGAGCGATGATGGGTGACCAGAGAATCGATGGCCTGGTCCAGGACGGCTCTTTTCCCTTCTCCCGACGCCATCCCGACCAGGTATCCCTCGGGATCGACAAGGGCAAAAGTCGGCCAGGCATGAGCCCCATATGCGTTCCAGACTTCGAATTCACGGTCATTGATGACGGGATGTCGAATGGCGTAACGCTCGATGGCTTTCCGGATCTGGCCCGTTTCTCCTTCATTGGAAAATTTGGCCGAATGGACCCCGATGACCGTGAGACTGTCGGGATATTTTTCTTCGAGATAGGCCAAATCGGGAAGGACATGCATGCAATTGATGCAGCAGAAGGTCCAGAAATCCAGAAGCACGATTTTTCCCCGAAGTCTTGAGAGGGACAAGGGCCCGGAGGTGTTGAGCCAGTCCATTCCCGCAGGGAATTCAGGTGCCCGGACACGGGACAGCAGGGGTGAGGAAGCCATCGGTCCTCCTTGAAGCGGCACAGGGGTTCTTGTCATTCTTTGATCAGGGGTTCATTCTGGATCGGGGGAGATTTCTTTTCAAGCCTGGAACCGTTCATCACCGACGGCAACGGCGGGGAGAATGAAGGAATGGCGGAGATGATATCGGGAAGCGATCTCTACGAATCACAGAAAATATTCTTTCGGGAGGCCTATCGTTCGAATCGGATCGGTTGGCCGAGGACGGGAGCGTCTTTCCTCGTCCGGGCGGCCCTGGATCAGGGGTTTCTGTCTTCCGGAGCCAGAGTGCTGGAGATCGGATGCGGGGAGGGGCGCAACCTGCAAGCGTTGCGTCTGGGAGGATGCTCTGTCGTGGGCATGGATTATCTTTCCGAACCTCTCCGGACAGCAAAGGCGACGGAAACAAATCAGGTTCCCCTTGTTCAGGGAGATCTCTTTGCCGTGCCTTTCAGAGAAAACGTTTTTGACTCCATTCTCGATTGGGGGGTCTTTCATCACCTGAAGAAATCGGAGAGAGCGCAGTATCCGAAATGGATTTCCCGTCTGGTCGTTCCGGGAGGACTCATGCTGCTGGGAGCCTTTTCGGAACAGTTTCGACATCATCCGGGCGAGAGCCGACGCCAGATGTTTGTCCGCCATCGGGGTCATTACGACGTTTTTTTCGATCCGGATAGCTTTTCCCGGGCGATGGGTCCGGACTGGACCCTTCTCTGGCGCGGCGAAGAGGACCAGGGAGATGGCCTTTCGCATTATCGACTGGGTATCTTCCGGCATGCCCCGTTAAAGTGATGGCTGGTCATAAGGAAGCGTAATTTTTGCGCAAAAAGGTCGACCGGGTTTAGAAGGGGGGTTCCCAGGGGATGTAAGGATGCCCGGATTCGCCCAGACGTGCGATTGTCAGATAACCGGTATGCCCGATGATCCGGTGCGCGGGCCGGACGGAGGTGGGGCCGAACTCCCAGTCCCGGACAATGGTTTCGACCGTCTGCACCAGATGAAAGATCCCGCTGTCCTTGAGGGCGAGGGAAAGCGTATGTACCTGGAGGGGGGTAGGAACCCATGTGGCAAGGATCCCGCCCGGCCGGAGGATTTCCGGAAGAATCCGGATGGCCGCCCAGGGCTCCGGGAGATCGAGCAGGATCCGGTCGAACGGTTCGGAACCCAGCAAGGCGGGCAGGTTGTCCTGACCGATGTCCCCGATGACCAGTCGATGGGAAGAAAGGAGTTCGGGTACCAGGCGTTCCAGGTTGTTCATTGCGAGAACAGCGTGTTCTTCCCTTTTTTCGACCGAGGTGACATGGCCGCCCGGCGCTGTCATGCGCAAGAGGGACACCGTCATGGCTCCCGATCCGATCCCGGATTCGAGCACGCGCAGTCCCGGCCGGATGTCTCCCCACATGAGGATCATGCCCTGGTCCTTGGGATAAATGACCTGGGTCCGGCGTTTCAGGTGCGTGAGGGTTTCCCGGAGGGTTGGACGGAAGATGGTATATTCATCCCCTTTGTCCATGGGGACAGGAGATCCTTCGCGTCCTTCCCGAATCAGGAGATCGTGGGGTATCCGCACGCCGTTGATGTTGGTGGTCCGGTTGGGTTCAAGGGCCGGGATATAGTGGCTTCGGCCTCGGGAATCGTAGAGGATGAGAGGTTCTCCGGGAAGAAAGGACATGGGAGGGATTATACGGTGCTCCCCGCCTGGACTCAAGAGCTCCGGGCGCCGCGCGGGCGGATCCGGAACGCGTTCTTGGAGCGAAAAGAGAACCTGTGGTATCATCTTCCTGTTTGAAAAAACACATCCAACTGTTTCAGGAGAGATGAAAACGTATGGAACACAGGCCGATAGCGTTCAGATTCCAGCCGGGAGAAACGGTTCTTGTTCTGGTGACCAATGAGCTGGGTCTGGTGGAAAGCCGGACACGGGGATATTGGAAGGCGAACGAGTATGATGTGATTGTCCCGCCGGGAAACGGCCGCATGCGGGTTCGGGAAGAAAATCTGGCGAAGGTTCCGCGGGAAAAATGGATCCGGGAGCTCGAATCCATGGCCGGTATCGACAAGATGCCTTCCATGGTCAAGGATGCCGTTCATCGTCCGCCCGTACTGGAAAAAGCGTCCGGAAAAGATAAGTAACGCCTCTCCCTCTTCCCCGCTGGAGCAACAGCACAGGCTCCTGCGGGGATGGGAAAAGTCCTTTTCAGTCAGTAAGTCGGCATCGACCGGTCGACGACCCTGGCATAGGCGTCGATCCCTCCCCTGAGATTCTTGATCTTCTCGAATCCGTTTTTCTTCATGAACTGACAGGCCTGCATGCTTCTTGCCCCGTGATGGCAATAGACTACGATGTTCTTTTCCCGGTCGATCTGGGCCAGCGTCTGTGGAAGCTTTGCCAGCGGAATGTGCCGGGCTCCCGGAAGCTTCACGCGGGCATGTTCCCAGTCTTCCCGGACATCGATCAGGAGAATGTCCTCCCCTCTTTCCAGTTTTTCCTTCAGTTCCTGGGGAAGGATCTCGATATCCCCTCCTCCGAACAACCCTCCAAACATGTTTGCTCCTTTCAGGCATATCGAACTGCCCGGGCCGGACGGATCCGGCCCGGAACGATGGTCATGGTTTTTGAACGGTGCTGACGGCCGGATCCAGGTCCAGACGGGTGGAGTCCAGCGTGGAAAGGATTCCGTGGACGGCGCGCCCCTCTCCGAAAACAGAGTCGATGTTGCCGGATTTCGTGATCAAGGGGGTCCATCGATTGTGCGATCCCACTTCAAATAGTACTTTCTGGCCCTGGACGGATACAAGCTTGAGCCAGGCGTAGCGGCCGAAAAGGGGAACGCTTTGACCGGGCGACAGCTTCAGGGGGCGACTGTTGTAGATCATGCCCCCGATGTGATGCGCGATGGGGCAGGCGATGGGAAAGTAGTTCCACTCCTTGAGGCCGCCGAAGGAGGCGTTGGTTTTCAATTCCCGGACGTTTCCGTAAATCCACAACTTGACTGTGTGAGCGTTCACGGCGCCTTTGGGCCAGAGAACGACTGCGAGAGGTCCGTCGATGGCGATCATCCGGTGTCGGAGGGCGCTGGACTCCGGAAGGGACGGAGACGGCTCATCCCGGAGAACGACATGACGGACCCGGCCTTTGGCAGGATAGAGGGTCAGGGAGACAGTCCCTCCCTTTTTTCCCGGATGAATGGCATTGATCGTGACAGTGCCGTCGGACATCTTGAGAGTCTGTCCTTCGCGCGCATCGCCAAAAAAGTCTTTTCGTGTCGCCCACCATTCCCGGGAGATTGCCGTTCCCGAAAGCGTCCGGTAACGGACGCCGGTTTTTCCGGCGGAAGAGATGACCCCCTGGAGATAGGTCATCGGGGTCTGGTTTGCCCACGATTCCCCGGATTTCTGCCATCTTTGGGTGACAGCCCACGGGCGGATCGATACCCCGTCATAGGTTCTCCATGTCAGAACGGGGTTCGGAACGACCTTGGGAACCGGAGGGGAAAGAAGCCGGTAAAGGTGGTTCCCCACCGCCGTCCAGTGCTTCGCGTCGACTTCGGTGTCCTTCTTGAAGACGATCCTTGGTTGGTAGTCGACAAAATAGTATTTTTTCCCCAAAAAATAATCGGCCGAACCGGTCATGGGAACTTCTCCGCGAGCGGGGGACGAATCAAAGTAGATCCCTCCGGCCGGAATAGTGACGGATTTGTCCCGGATGCGGCTGCCTTTGATGACCAGGATCTCGTACTTGGGAATCGTGACACCCATCTGGTTCGTATACTTTTTTCCCTGGATCCATCCGGGTATTCCCTCGAAGTCGAAGACGGGATTGTCGGGAAGGAGCGTAGCACCGGGAAGTCGGGATGCTCCTCCTTGTTCGACCGGAAAGAAGATCGGGGTATGGAACGGAGGGAGAACGGCGTCCTGTCCGGCCCCGGCATTATTGGGAGTGGTCAGATTCAGGGAAAGAGTCAGAACTGCCGCCGTCGCGACCAGAAGATTTTTTCGGGATTTTTTCATCTTGCCTCCTTAGCGTTGGGGTGAAGGTGACGTAAAACCGTATTCCCGATAGATGGCCCGGGCTCGTGGAGATTGGAGGAATTTCAGCCACAGTCTGGCGTTTTCAGCGTGCGGGGCTCCTTTTGTCATGGAGGCGACATAGGTGGCCCAGGTGTTCAGTTTCGACGGAATGCGGACCAGACCGATCGGATGACCGATCTTCTCCTGGAAAAGGACTTCCGAGATCCAGGTAATGCCGGCGTCAGATTCTCCTCGCAAAATCCGGTAGGCGGTCTGCCGGTGATGGATGTGGGTCAGGTGCGTTGTCCCGTTTTTTTTCTTCGTGACAAAAATCGTATGCACCAGCTTCGGTCCTCCGGCTTTCAGAAGAGAGGCCCGGACTTGCTGGCCGATCCCTTCCCATTTCGGGTTTGGGAGGGAGAGGCGCACCGAGGGTTTTCCGAGGTCGGCAAGCGTCCGGATGTGCAAGGGATTCCCTTTTCCGACCATGATCGCAAGGTTGTTCCGGGCGAAGGCCACCGGTTTCCCGGTCACCATGCCGGATTTTTCTTCCTTTTTCATGCGTTTCATGCCGCTTTCGTAAATGTCCGGCTGAACGGTCAGATGCAGATTTCCGATCGTGATTCCCTTTCGTACCATCTGTTTGGCCAAAATCCCGGGCGGCAGGGTTTCATAGAAGACATGGCGGATTTCCGGATGTTCCTTTTTGAACGCCCGGACAAGTTTCGGAAAAACCATGAACTGGTTGCCAGCGACGAAAA